>JAADFR010000008.1 GCA_013152755.1 Alphaproteobacteria bacterium | reverse complement strand
ACGAAGCAGCCTTGAGTGCTGATTAAACAAACAACCATAAAAATGTACATTTTGCCGATTAGCCTGCGTCTGGTAATATTAATATAAGACTGAGCCAAGTACAAACATCATAATAATATTGAAGGCCCGAATTAAGGTATTTGAACCACCTCAACCCAGTGCTCATCTATGTCCCCTATGGGGCGCCATTTTTTTCAAGGACTTAGCTTTTTTGTGCTAGGTCTTTTTTGTCTCTGGGTACCGTTTTGATCTACCTTTAATAGTCAGTTTAACCTGCTGGTAGGAGACTGAACAGGGCGTTTGGGGCAAGAGGGTCTGGAGACCAAAAAAGGATACCCCGGTTTTAGACAGGGTATCCCACGCAAATCAAACTTAGCCGAAGGCGAAATTTATTTTATATCGCTCACCGTATAAACGCTACCGGATTCGCATTGGGCAATCTTGCCAAATCTCTCCCGGACGTCCTTGTTGGCCTCACTATCACCCCAGAATTCTTCCAGACCAGCTGACTTTGCTGCACTAGGCGAAGAGGTAGACCAGTAAAAAGTTCCCCGTGAAATATCCTGTGAATAGAGTGGCCATAACAGTTCTGTTTGATAACCCTTCATTCCTTCTTTACGGATAACCGCCATAAAGTCAGCAGCCAGTTTTTCCATATCCGCCTGTTTCACGCCCTCTGTCAGCTTGCATTTGAAAAAGTCACGGGCTCCCGCCTGTGCACTGATTGATGAAATAGAAAGACTGAATAAAGCGACCGTCATACTAATTACTATACTTAAAACCTTGTTCCTCATAGATCCTCTCCTTGTAATAGAAATTAGACCACAGACATGTGGTGTAAGCGAACGCTAACACAATCAATGGTTTAAGTCAATTTTAAGACACATTATCAAGAACGGGCTATTTAGATATGATGATAGAAAGTGTTGCGGCAGAGGCCCATAACCATACAGGCGCGAGAGATATTCCCGAGTTCCTCAACCAGGATGAGAAGGCCGAACTTGGGTTTTACGATACGTTCATCAGAATTTAACATGCCAGTTACCTCTTTCAATTTTGATATTTGATTAACACCAACATCAAAATCGGTAACTCACATCTTTGCAGCTCTTTTAAGGGCTTAATATGTCAGATCATATCTGAACTAATATAGTTTAACATTGTCCGCGCGATGTCTGCTTGCAGATGGTTTGTTTGTAAATATCCGCGGTTCTTTGATCGGCAATTCTTTCAGCAGCCTGTTGCGCTCCTTTTAAAGCGTTCAAACGATTTGGCGACGATTGCAAAACAATTTGATATTGTTTAAGTGCCTCTGCCGAGTTACCCGTTTCTTGCAACATATCTGCATATAGCTCTCTTGCAGGCAATACTGCACCCGGCGTGACCGGATGTTTGTCCACCGAATCTTCACGTTCAGCCGTTGTTTTTGCGAGTAGCAAAGCGGCATCCACCTTGCCTTCGGACAGTAATACCCATGATTTTATCAGGTTAATTTGAACCTGCACTTGATCTCGCATATACAGTAGGGTTGTACTAGGTAATGACGATTGCAGGTTTTCAAGTTTTGCAATTTCCTGATGGGCCTGCGCGATCTTTCCACTGCGTACGGCGCCAAAACCACGTGCAAAAAAATGTACGGATGGGGCCCATTTGAATTTTTCCCAAGGAAATTCCGGGTGACCCAGCTCTAGTTGGCTCGCTTGGTCCCATTTTCGTAACTCAAGGGCATAACGCGCCGGTGCAGCAGCATATGTAAAGGCAACCGCCAGCATTTCATTATGGGCTTTCTTAATTCCGTTGATGCGGTCAAGCAACGCGCTGGCTTCTTGGATGCGCCCGGTTTGTAACATACCATACATCAGATAATCCATGGCATGAATGCCTTGATCGTAATAGCCCGGCAATTTAGCATTTTCAGTATATTCTATTGCTGTTTCATCTGAGTGATGATTTGAGGACAAAGACCGGTCCCAAAGACCGAGCCGCGTGAAAATATGTGACGGCATGTGCTGTGCATGCGCTGAATTTGGAGCAGCATCGGCATAAACCATGGCGGACGGCAGAGCCAGATGCGCAATGCCGGGAAAATCATACGCATGAATAGTATAGTGTAAAACACCAGGATGGTTTGGATGTGCGCTTCGAACCCAATTTAAAACACCTGCGGCCTTATATTGATGACTATATGTTTTGTCTCTTGGGTCAGCGGTGGAAAGAATTGACAGCGCATAAAAAATAGCCGCCTCCGGGTCGTCAAGATATTGCATATAGAGTTTGGCCATACGCGTTTCATAGGCCCGCTCACGAGCTGAATTTGTGCTGGTATCAGCACTGGAATAAAAAGTTTTTAAGGCATCAATATACGCAGATTCACGCGGCGTCTTGTCAAGATCATCCGTATTCGCAAGAAGCCTGGCCCCTTTTTCTAAATTTTCTGAGTTTGGCGGAGCCCATAGCGGGTGCCAGAGATTCATAGCAACGCCCCATTGCGCCATAGCACAATCCGGATCTCGTTGAATGATATTTTCAAAAATTTTAGATGATTGCGCGTATTCAAATGAATGTAACAGCGCAACCGCCTCGGAAAAATCAGCTTGGACTTCCGCGCGGCAGGAATTACTAAAAACAATAAGAGGAGTGCTGCCCACAGCAGCAGTCGTAACTGACGACTGTAAACTCAAAAATAAAATCAGAAATGCCACCAGGAAATTAATATGGATCGGTTTTGTTTTCGTCATTTCCCACCTCGATTTAACCGCCACTGTAGTGACAATATTTTATGTAATTTATGTTTATACCCTAATTAGGAACTGTTCCAGAAACACAGTTCAAATAACTTTTGAAACCACTCGGTAAATTGTTTTACTGAATTGTTGAATTGCTGTTATTGAAACGCCAGCAATCCCTATAGATGGTATTATAGGGCACTACTTTGAAATATTACGCCGCAGCGAAATCGTTGGCTGCCTATTGGAAACTGTGTTTTTAAATTTTTTGGAAACGGAACCAGCCATACCGCACCCCACAAACAAATAAGGGTTACGGTGACAATTGTCAATGAAGCGGGTCTTTGTGACGGGCCCGATGTGTGGATTTAACTGTGGACGCCCTCTTATACTGAGTCGCGTGGAACGATATTCTGATCAAAGAGAACGCATTGGGTAAGGGAAGCATCCATATCCTCTACGGCCTCAATTATCTTGCCATTCTTTACCTCGAACAGAAAGAAATAACTGTTATTATACAATCGGTTAATCTTGAACTTGCTATGCCGTAAAATCCGATTTTTCATATGATGCTATTTATGTCTTATTTTTACGCAAATGCCTAATTGGAAACCCGTTTCAGATATATATCCTGCAAAACATCCATTTTTCGCTGCAATATATCATTCTCAATCACAGCTTTATCCCGAAATATCATCCAGCGGTTTTGTCCATCCTCTTGCCTTGGCCAGAGCGGTAGGCCCTCACCATAAGGATGGCCCGTTTTGATAAAGTTAATCCAGTAACGGCGCATTTTCGCGGTGGTCTTATCATGGCTGTTAAAGAGATTAATCGCCGCTGAGCCATGAGACGCACCAAGCCAGTCCGGCTGTTTCTCAGCATTATAATCATATAAATACAGATACCCGGGTTGGCCAACTTTCGCCATTTGGCGGGTCATATAATAGCTGGAGAATATATAGCGCATGTCCCCGAACAGGCGGCTGGTCCCCTGAAAATCGCTAACCTCAAAATCCTCTTTATATAGATCCCGCACCTCTTGCTGGCGGTTGCCCAAACGCGCCATTACAGAATCCAGAGACAAGAGCGACAGCGCAAAGACACTACCGTCATAGCTATTGCCGCCACTGACAAAGGGAACAGCATGTTGCTGTCCCCGGTGAAATAAAATAGCGGTTTCCTCCGGCAAAGTGATCCCGTCCACGATCGGAAGATGAAAACCCTGAACCGCATTAACCAGCCGGGATGCCGGGATTGCCAACAGCCCTTCTCTCGTTATGGGGCTTTGCGACGGTTCGTTCAGGGCTCTGGCCACAATGCCGGCGGCTATTCCCTCTGCCCTGGGGGAGCCTGTTAATTTAACCACTGACTTTATGCGGGGCTTGGGCCATGTACCGTAACCGCTTTGTGATATAGCGGCGCTAAACAATCCCTTTGCCTCGGGGCTAACCATCAGCAATTGAACCGCCATCCCGCCCGCAGACAGGCCCATGATGGTAATCCGGTCCCGGTCACCGCCAAAGGCCTCAATATTTTTATTTACCCATTTCAGGGCAGCAATCATATCCATCAGGCCATAATTTACCCCCTGAGGCTGGTCCAATGCCGGATGAGCAAAAAACCCCAAGGCCCCCAACCGATAATTCAGGGAAACGAAAATTATATTCTCTGCGGTCCAGACCCGATTGCTGAAAATGGGTGACGACCCACTCCCCGCCACAAGCCCGCCGCCATGTATCCAGACCAAAACCGGCAATTTGCCGCTGCGGGATATATGTGACGGGGTGGCTATATTCAGGGTAAGGCAATCTTCACTGGTAACGCCGCCACCCTGCCGCTGTGGACAATTCGGGCCGAAACCAGTCGCCAACTTCACCCCTGTCCACGGCAGAGGTGGCTCTGGCGGCTGCCAGCGCCTCTCACCCACGGGCGGCAAGGCATAGGGGATAGCCCGAAAATGCAGGGCCCCTTCTTCAACGATGCCGCTTAACATGCCATACTGCGTTTTAACGGTAACGGTGGGGGGAATATCATCAGCCCATACCGGCATCTGAAAAAAGAACAGAAGTATGGCAAAAACTACCGCAGGCAAGTCCTTGATTTTATTATTCAAATGATCCATTTTACCGCATACCACCATCAAATGGCCGTCTATAAATACGGGGTGCTCTGGCATGCTGATTATACTCATTCTTTTCAATTTTTCCTATGGGTATGGTTCCTAAGAAGAAATATTCTTGCCCATACTGCCATAAAACTTCTTGCCCCGGCAATGACGGAAAATACTTAAAAGCGTTCCGCAAGAAATATATGAGGTTGAAAATAAGCCATATTGATGTTGATAAGAATCAGATCAGAATTACCGGGCCAAAGGCCGCTCTGGCTAGTGCTGTACAAGCAGATAAAGCCCTAAATAAAGAAGTTCCCGGTTTTGTACGGAATTGGTGCGCCCGACAGGATTCGAACCTGTGGCCTACGGATTAGAAGTCCGTTGCTCTATCCAGCTGAGCTACGGGCGCACATATGTGTATATTGACATGAATTATCCATGATAAGCAAAAACATCGGCGTAAGATCTTAATCTTACCTTCCGTGCTTTTGGTTCAATCACTTCGTAAGAGATACCAGCCCGCTTGGCATAAGATATGGCCTCTTCCCGTGAGGCAAATTTCAATTTGATTTGACCTGCCATATCTGATGTACCAGTCCAGCCCATCAAGGGATCAAGGCTTTTGCCCTGCGCCGCCTCATATTCCAAAACCCACTCATGTGTGTTCTTCAGGCCAGATTGCATGGCATTTTTGGTAGGGCAATAAATACGGGCCGTCATAATGTCACCTGATGGTTATCTTGATAAATAGTCTTACCCTTTTATCGCAAAGATTATTTAAGGGAAAGTGAAAAATCATCATCAATTATCTTTTCCACAATATGCAATGTGAAAAAATGATAAATCAGTTCATTACTGATGAGGGAAACTGATAATATGAACCATACATGATAATATCAACATCCTGACCCTTTTCAGACAAGGGCAGTCCGATAGAACAGAAATTCAAAAATGATTTTTGTGACCAGCGTAGTTTATCCGAAACCAAATAAGGGCGTCTTTCCCGCACAATCCACTCATATCTGTTCTTGAGGTGCTGTTCAATTTCAGGAATTTCATCAAGATATTTTCCCGTAATCTCTTTTCCCAGAGCCTTTACGGTTTCCGTCCCGATTAATCGCATTTTATATCTTTTGACATCATGCTTGACGTCTATAAGGCATACATACGGCAATAATCTTACAATATCCGCCGGGTGCAGATCACGCCTGCAAGGCATATCTCTCGCGCCCTTCATATCCAGCCAATATTGATAAATATCTTTCAAAATGGGGTTGGGAAAATCATCAATGCTGAAATTATCTGTTAAAATACCGTCAGTTAGCAACTTAAAGCCTATATATTAAAATTATTTAACCCCTATATTAGAATAACTTTAACATATAACATCCTTAATTGCTATTTTTTTTACCATTTGGTTGAAGTTATCTTTTCACGGCTATAAAGGTAATAAACCTCTCGCCAAATTCTTTTTTCTTGCCCGCCCCGACACCATATATCTCGCCGAATTGGTCCAACGTTTGCGGGCGGCATATGGCCATATCAATCAGGCTCTTGTCAGAGAATATAATATAGGCGGGAACGCCGCGCGCGGCAGCAAGCTCTTTGCGAAAGGCTTTTAACGCCTGAAAGAGGTCATCATCCTCTTGGGGCAGGTCCGGTGCGGTTTTTTTGCTCTTGCGCGTCGCCGTTTTTCGGACAATGGCATCAGGCCGATAGCGAAAGTCGGTTTGCCCTTTCAGAAGCCTGAAGCCCTCATCGGTTATTTTCAATGACCCGAATTCCATATCTGAAAGGACAAAGCCCCGGGCCATCAATTGCCGGGCAATGGATTTCCAGTCATTGATGCCAAGGTCTTTACCAATACCAAAAGTCGGGAGCTGATCGTCCCCGCGCTGACGAATCCGGTCCGTTTCCTTGCCGGTGAGAATATCCACGATATGGCCCAAACCAAAACTCTGACCCGTCCGATAGATGGCGGAGAGAATTTTCTGGCCGATTTCGGTGGCCTCTATGGTTTCTCTGGGATTATCACATAAATCACAATTTCCGCATCGTTCATAATCCGGCTCATCCCCAAAATAGCGCAGCAGGGAAAGGCGCCGGCATTCCGGGGCCTCCGCGTAAGCAAGCAGGGCATTCAGGCGCTGATGACCCCGACGGCGGTGATCTTCTGCCGCATCCTCCTGATCAATGAACATGCGGCGCATACGAATGTCGTCCATACCATACAGCATATGAGCCTCAGCAGGCTTCCCGTCCCGCCCCGCCCGGCCAATTTCCTGATAATAGGCTTCGGGTGAAGCCGGAAGGTCGGTGTGAAAAACAAACCGGATATCGGCCTTGTCAATTCCCATGCCGAAGGCAATGGTGGCCACCATAATCAGGTCCGGTTCAGCCATAAAACGGTTAAGGTTTTCCGCCCGCTGTTCCGCCATCATACCCGCATGATAGGTCAGGGCGTTATGGCCCTTTTCCTGAAGCAGACGTGCCGCTTCTTCGGTCTTTTTGCGCGACAGGCAATAGACAATGCCATTTTGCGGCGAACGGTTTTTCAGGAACCGCAACAGCTGTTGCTTCCAGCCGTTCTTGATCTCCACATTCAGGCTGATATTGGGGCGGTCAAAGCCGGTGAGATAGGTTTTAACCTCATTTGAAAATATCTTTTCACAAATCTGGTCACGTGTTGCCTGATCCGCCGTGGCGGTCAGGGCAATAATCGGGATATGGGGAAAACGTTTGTGAAGCTGCCCTAATGCCTCATATTCCGGGCGGAAGGCCGCGCCCCATTGGGAAATGCAATGGGCCTCATCAATGGCAAAGAGGCTGACCGTCAGGCCCTGTACCGCCTCCAGCATCCGTTCGGACATTAATTTTTCCGGTGATATATAGAGCAGCTTCAGACTGCCGTCCTGCATATTGTGCCAGATGTCCCGATTTTCCGCCGAACTGTTGCCGGAATTGAGCGTTGCCGCCGGAATGCCTAAAAGTTTAAGAGCCTCAACCTGATTTTGCATCAGGGAAATCAACGGCGAGATCACAATGGTCAAGCCATCGAACAGCAGAGCCGGAATCTGAAAACACAGGGATTTTCCGGCCCCGGTGGGCATCACAGTCAGGATATTTCGGCCCGCCATCAGATCATTGATAATCTCGGCCTGTCTGTCGCGGAACTCACCATAACCGAAAACCTCTTTCAGTATAATGTCCGCCGTTTTTTGTTGCCCCATAGCCCTCGCCTGAATTTCGTTTGATCAAAACTATACAATATTTGAAGCCAACGGTCAGGGCCAATCTATATTTTTTTCGGTGATGCCCCTATTCTCTGGGCCAGACGCGGGGAAACAGATCACCGGAAAAAGGCTCCCCGTCTTTCAGGGTAATGGGCGGCACCGTATCCATGACTTTTTTATTTTCCAGAAAGGTTCCCGGACGGCTGTCAAAGGTGGCATCATCGCCCAGATAGCGCAGGGCCAGCCCCCGGCGGCGACCTGTGGCTGATCTGTTGCCGGACGCATAATGCAGGGTCAATGGATGATGGATCAACACATCCCCCGGCGCCATCTCCCACGATAATATTTCATAATCATCCCGATGGGCCTCAATATCCGGCAAAGGTTCAAGCCCCCCCTTGGCGTATATGTCTGCAAAGCCACTTTTATCGCCAAAGGTGCTGGGCGCATAGAGTTTACCCAATTTATGGGAGCCTTTCACATAGACCACGACCCCGCTTTCCTCATCCGCCGGATCAAAAGGGGCCCAGATGGATATAATCTGATTACCGCGCACCGGCCAATAGGATAAATCCTGATGCCATGGGGTCGGCTCCGCCGTATTAGGCTCCTTGACCAGCAACTGATCGTAAAAGAAATTCAGGCAGGTGGCGTCCATAACCTGTGCCGCAATCTCCGGCATGGGCGACTGTTTCATAAAGGCCTCAAAGGCCGGATCGCGGCGCCAGATAAAAAAGTCACCGTAATAACGCCCCGGTTTGCCCTTGGGGGTATATTCCAGTGACGCACTGCCCGGATTGGTGAGTATGCGCTCCACGGCCTCCCGCATGACCTCGATCCATTCCATGGGCAGAACCCCGCGCAATATATGGGCGCCGTTCGCCTCATATGCGGCAATTTCCTCCGCCGTTATGGCACGACATAATTTATCCGGCAATGACATATACATTCTTTGCGACCTCCTTATTTCTCTTAAGGTTATTATTTAATCAGTAAAATAAATAATAATCTATCATCCTGTTGGATGACACTAGGATCCGTGTATTATTTGGCTGGTCCGGGCAAGGCACAGGGCGAATAATTCATTCAGGCTTGAGATATCAAGCTTGGCATAGGCCCGGCTCATAAAGGTCGCGACAGTGGGCTGTTTAATCGACAGATCCAACGAAATGGCCTCACGGGTAAGGCCCTGCATGGCACGGGCACAGACCTCAATCTCCCGCTTGCTGAGGTTCCCACCAAGACCCGCCACAATATTTTCCAGCTTTTCGATCGGCGGAATCGTTTTTATATCCCACCCAATCGCAGGGCTAAAAGACAGATGCCGTTTGACCAGCGCGGCGATCAAATCCGCCTGATCCTGAATAATATTGACCTCATCATCGCTGAAATAACCGCTTTCCACATCCCGGTAAAGGTTAAACACAAACCATCTCTGATGGTCATGGTCTATAAGCGACAATCGATCCAGCAAGCCATTATCCTCATAAATATTTTTTCTGTAAGAGGCATTGCTGATATCCTTGGCGTGGAGCAATTGCAAAAGTGGAATGCTCTTGTCTTTATTTCTTTTGCCAATCCACTTCAGGTTCGGATCGTGGTGGTAATAAAGGGACGTTTCATACAACTTGCCCAATCTGGACGTGATGCTCCTTTCGCCCCGGCTGGCCCCGGCAATGAAACGGGGAATGAAGTCATGATCATATGAAAATAGGGTAATATGGTCCACGGGTAGTATCCTGCCCAAAGCCCGGTTGAATTGCTGAAAGAAATCATCCCGGCCAAGTGACATCACCAATTCAGCGGTTATCATGATTACCCCGTGACTTTACGGGTCAGGGCGCGGCCAATGAAACGCATCTTGGTGGCAAAGTCAAACCGGTCCAGATTGGCCTTTAACGCCCCCTTGGTAAAGCGGGTTTTCTTGCTATAGTCTATGGTCACTTCGACCACCACGGGCTGGCCCTTCTCCGCATAGTCCAAGGCCTGCGCTATGGCCTGATCCACATCCTTATCCGTGGCAATATGCACATAAGCCGCGCCCACGGACCGGGCAAAGGGTTCATATTTCAGGGCGGGCAGGACGGTACAGACCTTGCGGCTGTAGGGCACCTGCTGGGCCTGTGCGATCTGGCTCAACTCGCCGTCAGAAAAGATAAAATAAACCACGCCAAGGTCATCAGCAGTGGCGGTCAGAATTTCCATGGCAGTCATCAAGAACGCACCGTCCCCCACAATACCAACCACCTGTTTCTCACGGTTTTCCAGCTTGGCCGCGATGGCCGCCGGTACGCAATAGCCCATGCAATTGAAATCTGTCGGCGATATAAAATGACGGTCCCCGCTGATCGGCATCAATTCCGCCGCCAGGAAAGTATGATTGCCATCATCGGTCAGAATAATGGCGTCATCGGATAAGGCCCTGTCCAAACCGGCAAAAAAAGCCGCCGGATTAACTCTGTCCCCCGATTTATGGTCCCGCCATTCGGCCAGATAGCTCTGCTTCCGATCCGCAATCAGGGCCGCTATGCCGTTGCTGTCACCTGAGCTTTCAGTTGGACCCAGACGATCCGCCAAGGCGGCAAGAACCTCTGTCGCATCACCCTCTATGACAAGTTCGGCGTCGTAATTGGCCCCGAGCGCATCGGGGTTTATATCCACATGAATTATTTTTTGCGGAATGGGCAGGGAATAGCTTCCCGTGGCGATCTCGCCGAACCGAACCCCTACGGCCAGGATCACATCACAATCGGCAAAGGCATCCTCCGCCGCCGGAACCGCCGCAATGCCGTATCCCATACCCGTATGTAACGGATGATCATGGGGAAAAGCCGCCAACCCCTGAAGGCTGGTCGCCACCGGCGCATTCAGGCTCTCGGCTATGGTGATCGCACTGTTCCGCGCCTTCATGGCCCCCCAGCCCAGAAATAGTCCCGGCTGCTTGGCCGACCGCAGAATTTCGGCGGCGGCGGTAATATCTTCGGCGGCTAAAGGTTTCGTGCAAAGCTTTAACGGGGCAGGTTCCGGGATCTGCGAAACCTTGCCTTTTGTGAACTGGATATTGACCGGAATTTCCACATAAACCGGCCCTGGCTCCCCCGTCATGGCGCAATCATACGCCGCAAACAGGATCGGCATCACATCCTCATGGCTTTCCACCTTGAAAGTCTTTTTGGTCAGCGGTGCCATCAGGGCCTGCATATCCATATCATGCAGCTGATATTTATGATCCGTATCGGTGCGCACGCCGCCGGAGATCACCAGCATGGGAATCCCGTCCAGAAAGGCCTCGCCAATGCCGCTCATGGCATGGGTCAGTCCGGCCGCCGGCACCACCACCAGAACCCCGATATGGTCCGAGGTCCGGCTAACCGCATCGGCCATAAAGGACGCCCCGCCCTCATGGGTGACCAGCATGGGCCTGATCTGATTAGACTTGTTCAGTTCATCATAGATTTCAGTGGTATGAACACCGGGAATGCCGAAAGTATGGCGAACGCCCAGAGCCTCCAAAGCGGTTTTCAGCAACCATGCGCCTGTTTTCTGCATTATAGCTCCCAGTGTCGGGTCTAACCCTTTTAATTATAAAATTTTCAGCACATCCTCTGGCGGACGCCCAATGGCGGCCTTGCCGCCTGCCAAAACAATAGGCCGTTCAATCAGGCGCGGAAAGCGCACCATGGCCGCGATCAACTCATCCCGGCTTAGCTCTTCCGAGGCCAGATCATTGTCTTTATATTCCGCTTCCTTGCGCCGCATCAGGTCACGAGGCTCAAGGCCCAGCTTATCCAATATGTCCGACAAAACCGCCGCGCTCGGCACGTCTTTTAAATATTCAACGATGGTGGGGGTGATGCCCTGTTCCTGCAAAAGAGCCAGAGTCTGGCGGGATTTGCTGCATTTTGGATTGTGAAAAATCGTTACGGTCATTTTTGGCTCCCTGATTTATTTATGGTCTGCGCCGATGGCGTCTTTTAAGGATGAAAAACCATCTTTCTTCAAAGCCGCCGTCAATTCAAGCTTTATCTTGCGTACCAATCCGGGTCCGTGAAAGACAAGGGCGCTATAAAGCTGTACCAAAGAGGCCCCGGCCCGTATTTTACGGTAGGCATCCATCCCACTGGCAACACCGCCCACACCGATCAGGGGAATCCTGCCCTTAGTCAAACGATACATGTCGGACAGCAATTCCGTGGACAGATCAAAAAGCGGCGCCCCGCTCAGCCCACCGCCTTCCCCGGCATATTCTGACGTCAGGCCGCCCCGTAAGCCAATGGTTGTATTGCTGATGATCATGCCGTCCATGTCATGCTTCAAAACAATATCCGCAATATCCGCTCTTTCCCCCTCATCCAGATCAGGGGCGATTTTGACCAACAGCGGCGTTTTAACCTTCAGGTCAGCCGCTTCCCGAACCGCGACCAACCGGGCAAGCAGGTCATCCAGAGCCGCCCGCCCCTGTAACTTACGCAGGCCCGGCGTATTGGGAGATGAAATGTTTATGGTGAAATAACTGGCCAGCCCCAGCAGAGACTTCAGGCAGGTGACATAATCCTGTGCCGGGTCTTCGCTGTCCTTATTGGCCCCGATATTGGCCCCGACAATGCCGCATTTGCCCAGCCCCGCACGCCGTTTCAGGTTTTTGGCATAAAGTGCAAGCCCCAAATTATTAAACCCCATCCGGTTAATCACGGCTTTATCTTCTGTCAGGCGAAACAGGCGTGGCTTTGGATTGCCGCTTTGTGGTTTCGGGGTTACGGTTCCCGTTTCCACAAAACCAAACCCCTGCGCCAGCATGGGACAGGCTACCTCAGCATTCTTGTCAAAGCCCGCCGCCAGACCCACAGGATTGGGGAAATCCATATCCCATAATTTAATATTCAGAACATCATCATCCTGATGATGGTCGGAAAAAATCAGACCATGTTTCAAGCCAAACAAGGCAAGCCCATGCGCCCTTTCCGGCGACAGGGTAAAAATCATCGATCTGGCTAAATTATACAAGCCCATAGAAGACCCTCGGATAAACATACATAATCATATGCATAACTTATCACGAACAAAAATAATATGAAATATTGTCTTTATGGGTGCTCTAACCGTCAGCGTTATCGAGGCTTAAGGAAGATTTGCCCAGTGCCTTGACCATTTCAAAAAGCTTCTTGCGCACAGCCGGGTCCTTGATCCGGTAATAGGCCCGGACAAGTTCCAGCGTTTCCCGCCGGGACAATTGGCCTACTTCAAAGCTCTGCGGGCCACCCTCGGACATACCGGTTGCCTTGCCGCTCACTTCCGCAGACATATCATCAAAGAAAAAAGACACTGGCACATCCAGAATTTGAGAAAGCTTATACAGTCGGCTTGACCCGATACGGTTTGCCCCGCGTTCATATTTCTGAATTTGCTGAAAGGTCAGACTCAGGGCTTTTCCCAGCTTGTCCTGACTCATCCCCAATAACGTGCGCCGCAAACGTACCCTTGACCCCACATGAACATCTACCGGCTCTGGCTTAGATTTAATCATTGTTAATCCCTACATTAATCCCTACTAATAACATATTACCCCTAAATACTGTTGTACAGGTAGAGCTGAAAAACGCAAAGGTCAAGCATTATCTTATATACTGCCCTTCATCGTTGTTTAGCCAAGAAACTTAGCCCATAAAATAATGCCAACAGAATGAAAAATACCCCGTCCCCTGTTGCAGAATATAGCGTTGCAGCAACTCTCTTGACGGGCAAAGGTGACACGATCACCCCCTGTTCGTTCAAACCTAAACTTTTTTTGACCCGGCCATACGAATCAATTACGGCTGAAATTCCAGTGCCCGCCGAGCGGATGACTGGCAGGCCTTCTTCTATGGCCCGCACCCGGGTTTGCAGTAAATGCTGATAGGGGCCGCTGAACGTGCCGTACCAGGCATCATTGGTGATATTCAACAGCCAGTCCGGCCTGTCTTTCGGGTCGACCACCGCACCGGGAAAGATAATTTCGTAACAGATCAGGACACCAACTGGCGGCATGCCATCACGATGCATGCAGAGTCCGGATGCCCGTCCCCCGGCTATAGGAAAAGCCCTCCACCATCATACCAAGGCCCAAGAACGATAGGGAATCACTTAAAAAATCCGGGGTATATTCCCCAAACGGCACCAGATGATATTTGTCATAAATATTGCGCACATTGCCCTCATGATCCACCTCGGCCAGAGAATTCCAGGCCTGAAATTCCGGTGATCGCTGAACCCGGGGGTAACCCGCCATCAGTACTGAATTTTCATTCAGCACATCCGAAATAAGAAACCGGCGGCTGTCGTCGGTGTCCAGAAAATAGATCACCGATGTTTCCGGCCAGATCACATGGGTAATGCCCTGCGCCGGCGGACTTTTACTCATGCGCAGGTATTTGAGGAAGTTATCGGCCTTTTTCGCCGGGTCCCATTTATCCTGCTGATTGATATTAGCCTGAATGATTTTCAGCTTAACCGCATCGTTAAATTGCGTTGGCGTGGATAATTGTGCCATACCATAAACCGCCATGCCGCCAATTATAATGACCGCTACCCCCATCATCCTGTAGCCGGATTTTGTCGGCAATTGTATCAACAGATAGGGAATCAGCGCCAGGAACAGGGTGAATACACCAAGGCCGTAAACGCCCCACAGGGCCGTGGTCTGGAGCATAATGTCCGAGAAACCCCAGACGTAGCCCGTGAGGTTCCACGGAAAACCAGTAAAGGCATGCCCCCGAAGCCATTCGGACAGGCTCCAGATTACCACGAAAGTAAGGGTCATGGGCAGAGCATGTTTTTTCGGGTCTTTGGTGTGAAACAATTTCCAGCAAGCCGCCGTGGCAAGACCAGAAAAAATCGCCAGCACAATGGCCAGCCCCCCTACCGCAAGGTAACCCGCCGCCGCCGGATAACGGTCATCCACCTCAAAAGCCGTAGCAATCCAGATAAGACCGGTGAAAAACTGACCAAAACCAAAATACCAGCCATAAGCATAAGCCGTCCATAACCTTGGCGCCCGGGGCAGCGCCAGCAACAGCAGCGGAAAACTTATGGCAAGTAGTGGAAACAGATAGAAAGGCGCAAAGGAAAAACCCGTCACCCCCCCGGCCAGCAACAACAGCCCTCTCATTTGAACGGGGCGAAGCCTGCCGAGCCAATCTGTCATTTTCTGAATTTGGCGGGCCTCTGTCATGACGGCGGGGTTTCAGCCTTGTTTTCTTCGGCCCCAACGCGGCGGCGAATGAGGACCGTTTTTATGCTCCGGGCATCACCGTCCATGATTTTATAATGCAGGCCGCTCTTGTCGGTAATAGTTTCGCCCACCGCCGGAATATATCCGGCTAGGGTGAACAGCAGGCCGCCCAATGTATCCACATCATCATCCTGATCATCCGGCAACAGGTCAAGGCCCAGTAAATTTTCCAGATCCTCAATGGACAGGCGCGCATCGGCCATCAGGTCACCGCCGGGTAATTCGCGCAGCAATTCCGCCTCGACCTCGTCATGCTCATCCTCAATATCGCCGACAATCTGTTCCACCAGATCTTCAATGGTCAACAGACCATCGGTGCCGCCATATTCATCCACCACCAGTGCCATATGAATGTGGGTCGTCTGCATCTTGGTCAACAGGTCAAACAGCTTCATGGACGGCGGTACGAACAGAATAGGCCGCTGTATGGCGCTCAGGCTCCTGTCACCGCCCTTGTCCTTTGCCGTGACCAGCTCCCGAAAAGCGTCCTTGATATGGACCATGGCAATCACTTCGTCCAGCGTTTCGCGAAAGACCGGCAAGCGTGAGGTGGTGCCCTCCACAAAGACGTCCATGACTTCTTCAAAAGTGGCCGAGGTCGGCACAGCAATGATGTCCGTGCGCGGCACCATGATGTCATCAACCCGTTTGTTGCGAAAGGTCAGGGCGTTTTTGATGATTGAGCGCTCTTCTTCACCGAAAGAAGACTCTTCATCCTCTAGCTCGTCAATGACCTCTTCAAGGCTTTCTTTCAGGCTGTTATCCCCGCCGCCGCCGGAGAATATCCCTTTGATCCAATTAATAAAACCACCGCCGTCACGCGACGGGGGGTCCGTATCTTTGCCGCCTTCCGGGGGACTATCTGCTTCGTTCATGACCTTCTGACCATATTAAAAATGCCTGTGATTGTCTCAATCCTGATAGGGATCGTCAATAGATAGTTTTGATAATAACTGTTTTTCCAGTCGTTCCATATCCTCTGCCTGATCCGCGTCCATATGGTCATAGCCCAAAAGATGCAGCATCCCGTGCAGGCACAGATGACAGAAATGATCCCGAAAGCTCTTACCCTGTGCCTGAGCCTCACGGCTCAGAGTTTCACAGGCAAAAATAATATCACCCAATGATACAGGATAGTCCGGGATGTCCCGGCCCTGTTCTAAATACAGATCAATCTCATCCCCGGACAGGGACGGAAAGGACAGAACATTCGTGGGACTGTCCTTATGCCGGTACTCCCGGTTCAATTTTTGGATAGCCTTATCGTCGGTGAGCAGGACACTCAGCTCAAGGTGGCTGAATTTATCAAAATGACGGGCCAGCGGTACATGCGCAATAACCTCTGCAAAGCAGGCGGTTATCTGTTGCCTATAGTCGGGAAGCAACGCTGACCAGTCCCCGCCGCCCATAGATATATCAAGATCGATATTATCCGCCGTCATCTCTCCGCCTTGTCATAGGCCCGAACGATCTTCCCCACCAGCGGGTGGCGCACCACATCATCAGCGGTGAAATTGATAAAAGAAATATCGTCAATATCCTGCAAAATTTCCATGGCGTGATAAAGACCGGACGGGGTGCCATCGGGCAGGTCCACCTGTGACGGGTCACCGCACACCACCATATGGCAATTTTCGCCGAATCTTGTCAGAAACATTTTCATCTGCATGGGGCTGGTATTTTGGGCTTCATCCAGAATGACAAAGGCATTGGACAGGGTCCGGCCCCGCATGAAGGCCAGCGGGGCGACCTCTATATCGCCGTTTTCCAGTCGCCGTTCGGTCTGTTCCATGGAAATCATCTGACCCAGTGCGTCATATAGCGGACGCAGATAAGGGTCGACCTTTTCCCGAATATCACCGGGCAGGAAACCAAGTTTTTCCCCGGCCTCCACCGCCGGGCGGGTCAAGATGATTTTCTCAACCCGGCCTTCCAGCAAAAAAGACACCGCCATGGCCACCGCAAGGAACGTCTTGCCCGTCCCCGCCGGGCCAAGGCCAAAGGTCATATTTGTCTCACGCAGGGCTTCGATATAAAGCGCCTGATTGGTGGAACGCGGCGAGATCACCGCATTACGGGTGCGTATTTTATTTTCATGGGGGGCAAAATTCTTGCGCTCCACCACCTTTTTCTGGGGACGCTCTTCCAGAAAATCAGCCATCCTGATGGCGCCGTCCACATCCCCCATGGTAATTTCCGCGCCCTGTTCCAGCTTGTCATAGAGGCTTATGATGATCTGTTTGGCCACCTCACGGGCCGCCTTTTTGCCCTCAATAAGCAGAATATTACCTTTGACGGTAAAGCTGCTGCCGGTTTTCTGCTCGATACGGGACAAATAGCAATTATGTTCACCGTAAAGGCTAGATAATCGGCTGTTATCTTCAAATTCAAGGGTTATTTCAGCCAACAAATTCCCCTTTCAGGCTACGCGGGCCAGCACTGATAATTTTCATATCCACCAGCTTGCCAAAATATTGTTCCGCCAGCGCCCCATCACCAACATCCACATAAACCGCCTGCATATAGGGGCTGCGGCCCACAAGATGGCTGGCTTCCTTGCCCGTGCGTTCCAGAAGAACCGGCAATGTCTGGCCCACGCTGTTATCGTTAAAGGCCCGCTGCTGACGGTTCAGCTCTTCCTGCAATTCCGCCAGCCGTTCCGACTTCACATGGCTTTCCACCTGATCGTCCCAACCCGCCGCCGGGGTGCCGGGCCGCTCGCTATACATGAAGGAATAGGCCTGAGCATAATTCACTTGCCGCACCAAATCCATGGTTGCCTGAAAATCCGCGTCCGTCTCACCGGGAAAACCAACAATGAAATCCCCGGACAGGGCAATATCGGATCGGACGGCGCGAATATCCTCAATAGTTTTCAAGTAAGCAGCCACCGTATGATGGCGGTTCATGGCCTTGACAATCCGGTCCGACCCCGCCTGTACCGGCAAATGCAGATAGGGCATGCACTCTGCCACATCGCCGTGAACCGCAATCAATTCATCGGTCATATCATGGGGGTGGGACGTGGTATAGCGGATCCGCTTGAAATCCGTAACCTCTGCCAGATGACGGATCAGGCGGGCCAGCGACCATTCCGTGCCGGACACGTCATGGCCATGATAGGCATTCACATTCTGGCCCAGAAGGGTGACTTCCAGAACCCCGGCCTCATTAAGCTTGACCGCATCCGCCATCACATCTTCGAAAGACCGGGAAAACTCACCGCCCCGGGTATAGGGCACCACGCAATAGGTGCAGAATTTATCGCAGCCCTCCTGCACAGTCAGGAAGGCGGTTTTTTTGGCAGCGACAGCTTTTTTGGACAGGGCGGCAAATTTCTCGCTGACCGCAAGATCCGTATCCACAATGCGTGGACGATCGCCTGCTGATTTCGACTTGTCCGCCGCCCGGGTCATTTCGGGCAAACGGTGATAGGTTTGCGGGCCAAAGACCATATCAACCACCGGCGCACGCCGATGTATCTCCGCTCCCTCAGCCTGTGCCACACAACCACCGACCGCAAGGATGCTGTCCTTGGCCCCGGCCTTCCGGCGTTTTTCCTTCATCACCCGCAGGCGGCCAATATCCGAATAGACCTTTTCAGCGGCCTTTTCCCGGATATGGCAGGTATTGAGCACCACAAGGTCAGCCTCATCAGGCGTGTCTATTACCTGATAGCCCTCATGGGCCATCACATCCACCATACGTTCCGTATCATAGACATTCATTTGACAGCCATAAGTCTTGATAAACAGCTTTTTGGTCACGGATATTTGCCTCTTAAAGAATCAAGCAGACGATTTTCAATGGTCCGCTGACAATAGGTCGATAATTCTTTACGGGTTTTAAACAGATTGCGCGATACCGGTTCATGGAAATGCACCTCCACCTCTACCTTGAGCAGATTAAGCACCCCTTTTAAGTGAGGCCCCATTTCAAGGTCACCGTACCAGGCAACAGAGGGCCGGTTCGACCGAATGGTGGGCATATTATTGATCCGCTTGTACACCAGCGTCACCGGTTGCACCATTAATTCCTGCATACCCCCCTGCTCATCAGGCTGAAGCCGCATGGCGTCTTCGGTCACCCCGAACAGGGAACTTTTGAACGGCATCACTCGCCCACCGTCCGATGTGGTTCCCTCAGGGAACAGGATCAGGTTATCACCGTTATGCATGCGGTCCTGCATCTCTTTACGCTGTTCGATCACATCGGTGCGCTTCTCACGGTCAATGAAAATAGTCCGTTGCAGGGAGGATAAGTAACCAATGATCGGCCAGCCAGCCATATCCTTTTTGGCAATGAAGCAAGCCTTGATCACATGGCCCAATACCAGAATATCAATCCATGATACATGGTTGCTGACAAACAGGGTCGGCGGACCTTCCAGTGGTTCGCCAAATGTGGTAACCCGGATATTCAGAGCATTACATAGCGAGCGATGGACAATATGCGGCCATATCTTATAGCCGGGGAATCTCAATTTCTTGAAAATAATGGTCGGCGGCAACAGCACGGCAAAAAATAACAATGCCTTGAATATTCTGTAATATTCTCTCATTTGAATGACTTGGTATCCGCCTTAATGTAAAAACCTGTCCCTGTATATAGGGATGCCGGGGCTTTTACAACTTTTTGACTGATGATGATAGCCTTATTTGAGGTCAAGGCTTAATTTTCACGCCATATAATTCCATACGGTGATCAATAAGCCGGTAGCCGTATTTCTCAGCGATGCGTTTTTGCAGTTCTTCGATTTCATCGTCATGAAATTCAATAACTTCACCATTTTCCACATCAATCAGGTGATCATGATGACGTTCGCTGACCAGTTCAAAGCGGGCCCGGTTTTCACCGCTTTCCACCCGAAAATCATGGCGTTCCAGAATACCGGCTTCCTCAAACAGGCGGACAGTCCGGTAAATGGTCGCGATGCTGATCCGCGAATCAATTTCGGTGGATCGCCGGTAAACTTCTTCCACATCCGGATGATCGCTGGCATCTGACAGAACCTTTGCGATGATCCGACGCTGATCCGTCATCCGCATACCTTTTTCTATGCATATTAGTTCTATTTCTGACGTCATTACCTGAACTATCCTGTTGCTACTCATTATCACTTTAGGATTATACACCCTATATTCAATGAGTCCAAATATATTACTTTGCAGAATATTTTAAAACCAAAGCATCCTGTTTTCCTGTAACCGCATCGCCGTAATAGTCTTTTCGCTGACCAACCTGCGTAAAACCACATTTGAGATAAAGCCCGATGGCCGCCCTGTTGTCTGCCCGTACTTCAAGGAAAATTTCCTGAATATCCCGCCCTGCGGCCTCCGCAAGAATCTCGCTCATTAACTGGCTGGCCATATCCCGGCCCCGATAGTCCGGTAATATACCGATAGACAGTATTTCCGCCTCATCCGCCGCATGTCGCCAAAGAATATAGCCCGCCACCTGCTCGGCCTGTGATATGGTCATGGCCAACACATGTGGACCGCGCAGGAGAGTTGCCATATCCTCTGCGGACCAAAGCTGCTCTTCGTCCTGAAAGCTTCCCTTCTGTAATTCAGAGAGCAGTTGCGCCCCCGCCGGTCCGATTTTCTGAAAAGATATTGTCATGGATTCTGAAAGGGATAATGGACAGGCTTTGCCGCCACAGCATCCGGCGCCCGTAAATAAAGCGGTATAACCACCGCTGGCTCCTCTCCTGCCTGCCATTTATCATAGGCCATTTGGCCTATCATTCCGGCATTAGGTTGTGCCGCAATATCAGGAAATTGCACAGTAGGCCCGTCAGACAAAAAGGGCTTTATCAGATCAACCCCGGTGCCAACCACGGCCCTGACCGCCGATAACTTTAACGCCACATCGGCCAAAGGCACCGCCGCCGGATCAGTAGCCGCAAGAGCGCACCCATCCGCCGCCTCAAAAATTTGCAGGTAAACCTCTCCCCGCCGCGCATCATGGGCCACAGCGATCCGGCCTTCTAACCCAGCCACCACCGCATTTTGAGCTACGACCTCCAAAGTGGTGAGGCCGATCAGCGGAATATTTAAGGCCAGCGCCAGCCCCTTGGCCGCCGCAAGGCCGATGCGCACCCCGGTAAATGTTCCCGGTCCACATGTAACCGCCAATGCATCCATATCGCCAAAGGACAGCCCGGTTGTATCGCAGACCTCCCGGCACATGGGGATCAAGCGTTCCGCCTGCCCCCGCATCCGGTCCTCATAAAGTTCACACAAGACCTTGCCGTCCTCTATCACCGCAGCGGAACAGGACGACAGGGCAGAATCAAGAGCAAGTATCTTCAAAGGATTTCACACGCCTCATCAAAGGACAGACGGGCATCCCGGTCCGGCAAGCCACCCCTGTCACCATATCCCATACTACATAGGAAATTTGCCTGACGTCCGTCACCATCGAAAAAGGCCTTATTCACCGCACCCGCATCAAAGCCTGACATGGGGCAGCAATCCAGACCAAGGGCGCGGGCGGCAATGATCATATAGCCCCCCTGAAGGCAGCTGTTACGAAAGGCCGTTTCCCGGGCCATGTCCTCATTCTTGGCAAACATATCTTTTGGGCGGCTACTGGCTTTATAGAGGTCCGGCAGTTTTTGGTAAAAATTTGCGTCGCTGGATACAATGACTGTAAAGGGGGCGGCCATAATTTTTTCCCGGTTCAGTTCCATGGCACAAGCCGCCAGCTTTTCCTTCATGTCCGCTGTCTGGACAAAGGTAAATCGGGCCGGGCTGCAATTAAAAGCCGTCGGCCCCCACCGCAGGAGGTCATAGACCGCCCGAATAGTAATTTCCGAAACCGGCATATCCTGCCAGCCTTTGAAAGAACGCGCCTCCCTGAAAATAACGTCCAAATCCCGATCTGAAAGTATATCCTGCGTCATAAATTTTCCCATCAGTTAAAAGGATATATTAACATATAAATACCGCGTACGAAGCATATTTTCTTTTATAATTATCCTGTTATACTCAGCCGGTAAAAGAGGACCTGTAATGCTTAAAGCTGATCAATATTCCCTGTTGGGTAAAATTTTTTTGGGGATATATTTCGTCTGGGCGTCGGCCATGATGGCAAATGCACAGACCCCACAGGGCGAAGATTCCGCCGTTATCCTCATGTATCACCGTTTCGGCGAAGATAAATACCCCACCACCAATATCACCCTTGAACAATTTGAGGCCCAGCTTGCGGAATTGAAAAAAGGGAAATATAATATTGTCCCGCTTGATGTCATTGTCACCGCCCTGAAAAACAAGGACAAGCTGCCACCGCGCACCATCGCCATCACCATTGATGATGCCTATGTTTCCATTCTGGACAATGCCTGGCCCAGATTAAAACAAGCGGGGTTTCCTTTCACCCTGTTCATTTCTACGGAACCTGTCAGTCAGAAAATCCCCGGTTATATGACCTGGGACCAGATACGCAAGATGACCCGTGACCCACTTGTCACCATCGGCCATCACGGCCATACTCATAATCATCTGATCCATATGTCCCCTGTCCGGGCAACAAAAGACATTGAGATAGCCAGCGCAATTTACCAGAAAGAACTGGGGGCTGTCCCTGATATTTTCGCCTATCCATTTGGTGAATTCAGCCCCACATTGGAAAAAATCCTGAAAGATCAAAAAATAAAAGCCGCCTTTGGCCAGTTTTCCAGCGCCGCCAGCAGCAACAGCAATCTGTTTGGCTTGCCGCGCTTTGCCTTTAATGAAAAATATTCAAAAATGAGTCGCTTTAACCTGATCGTCAATGCCCGGGCTTTACCTGCCTATGACATCCTGCCCATCAGTCCGGTCATAAGCGCCAATCCGCCCCATATCGGCTTTACGGTAAAAAAGGGCGTGCGGGGTCTGTCGGCCATGAGTTGCTACCCGTCCCATCTGGGCGAAGCCGCCAAAATCATCCGTATCGGCAGTAACCGTATCGAGGTTCGTTTTGACAAACCATTGCCGGTTGGCCGCAGTCGCCTTAACTGCACCATGCCCGGTCCGGACAAAAGATGGTATTGGTTTGGCTTGCCGTTTTTCGTGAATTAACGCCTATACAGCCTCAACATTTTCCACTTCGGGAATATAATGTTTCAGCAGATTCTGAATACCGTATTTCAGGGTAGCGGTTGAGCTGGGACAACCGGCACAAGCCCCCTGCATCCGCAGATATACGGTCCCGTGGGTATAGGCATGAAAAGTAATATCACCGCCGTCACGGGCCACAGCCGGCCTGACGCGGGCTTCAAGAAGTTCCTTGATCTGGGCAATGATTTCGGCATCCTCGGCATTTTCATCCACTGCGGGAACCTCAACTTCGTCCCGTTCCACAACCGGGTCACCGGACGTGAAATGCTCCATGATGGCCCCCAGAACCTCGGTCTTGCGATCATCCCAATCCTGATCCGTCAGGGTAACAGCGATAAAATCAAACCCGAAAAAAGCCCCCGAAACCCCCTCTACGGCAAAAAGCCGACGGGCCAGCGGTGAGTTTTCCGCCTCATCTCGGCTCTCAAAAAAAGCCGTCCCCTGTTCCATAACGGTTTCGCCGGGAACAAATTTCAAAGTGGCGGGGTTGGGCGTGGTTTCGGTCTGAATAAACATGTATCTATCCTACTTCTTTAAGTACATAGGACATAAATGGCAATATTTCAGGATAAAATCAAGAGTGAAACGGTCTTAAATGATAAAAAAGTCAGGATCAGACGAATTTATCAATCTCCCCGTCGGTCATATTGCCGGGTACCACAAGGACGGGCATATGCAATACATCCAGCAATTCCTCACGAAACGCCTTGACCAGCGGACCGGGGTCGCCATCCACATTGGCCCCAAGCACCAGCAGATGAATGTCCTTGTCTTCCTCAATATATTGGGTGATGACTTCGCCCGGTTCACCCTTGCGGATAATTTGTTCACAATCAAGGCCGGACATTTCCTTTGCCTCCCGGGCAAACTGATCCATCATTTCCTGCGCTTCCTGCATGGCTTCCTCCTCCATGAGGTCTTGCACAGACATCCAATGCTGAAATTCGCTGGGTGGAATAATACGAAGCATGACAAGGGTTCCGCCCACACGCTCTGCCCGCAAGGCGGCCAGCCGTAAAACTTTCTTGAATTCCGGCGTGTCATCGGCGATCACCAGAAATTTCCATTTGTTTTCTTGTTCGGGCATCATCATCCCCTCATTCTGTTCTCCGCGCATCTTGCCACTCAAAAGAGAAGTTTGGCAAGAATTTTTTATTTTAACAGAATATTGGTGATCTCTTTCAGACGTGTTCTGGCCCGAAGCAGATAGAAACCCTGTGCCGCAATATGGTTCTGAAACAGGAAAGCATCCGGATCACAATTTGATACAATCATGGGGTCAAGGTCAATCAGACGCGACAGGCTTTGTTCCAGCAAATCCCAACTACTGCCAATATCCTTATCCGCTATAACCTTACTGAAATCCGCCCGCAGCCCTTTCAGCAACAGCCAATAGGCATAGGTCCGCCCTTTGACATCATAGAATAGGTCATCGGCCTTGGTGTCCAGAACGCAGCCGATACCATTGTCTATTTTCTGGGCGATGGCATCCGATGACGACCCGAGATCAAGAGAGAATTTATCCAACGTAGACAGTAGGTTATCTGTGCGTCGCTCGAACGTAGCCTCCCCTGCGGCAAGGCGGGTGTTATATAGTTTCAAGTTTTTCAGGGCACTGTTATATTGCTTTTCCGCCGGAGCCACGAACAGGAATATGGATACACTGGGATCCCAGTACCACCGGTCCGGGGCATAATTTATACCGCTGGCCACCTGGGTCAGATTTTTATCAAGCTGGCTGGAGCCACGCATACGGCTCAACTGGTCCTTCAGTTCAATGGCAAAGATGGCATTGGCGGCAATCATACCCTTTTGAAAATGTGCCATATTATCCAACAGGGAGCCGGGCTTGAACCACGGGTCATTGGAAATCCACGCATGTTGATTTATCTCCCGGTCAATCATGGCAGCGGACATGGCCACCACATAGCTGCCCACGGTCGACTCCGTCAGGCGCTCTGCGGCGAAATTTTTATCTGTATTGATATTTTCGACCAGCACCATGCCGATTAAATAATAAAAGAAGACAACGGTCGCAAAGATTGCCAAAATTCGTCTGGCAATCTTCACAGTGATTCTCTCACGCAACCACTGGAACACCAGCTTTATTCTTTTCCACATGCATCCTGCCCTTAAATTTTCAAAGCTTAGTATAGATTTACATTATCAGGCCATAAACGCCTATGGAAATATGCGCGTTTAGTTTTTATCCAGCTCTATGACAACCTTATCCGTTGTGCCGCTGACACCGGGAAAGTTGGTAAACAGGGCCTGAACCATATTAGGCATCAATTTTGCCAGATTATTGCTTCGCCCGGTGCTTTCCACCGTTCCTTCAAACAGATTTTTCTTGCCCTCAACATTTGGCCGGATGGTCATGCTGAGTTTGCGGGTATAATTGACGTAAGACCGTATATCCCCATTCCCGAAACCGGAATAGCCAAAATAGGGATAACCGAAACCGCCGTAATGCCCAAAATAACCATAAGGGGAATAATGGCCAAAGCCATAACCATAACCATATCCGTAACCATAGCCATAACCGTAACCGAAATTATAGCTTCTGACCATGACCTTGCCGTCATCCACGGAATAATCCAGTTCCACAATCAGGTCCGGTTTTTTATCACCTGCGGGCGTATAGCCCTGACGCGCGAGATAGCTCCCCACCATATTGGCATAGGAGGCAAATTCAAGGCTGGTGTTTTTCGCCGGATCCGATGGCACAATCACCACTGTTTCACCCTTGGGCGGCGGCAATTCATGGAAGCGTGACACATTGGATTTGAATGTGCTGCTACAGGCGGAAATCAACCCGACAACACCTATTATGATTAAAAATCTGATCGTTTTATACATAACTTTTACCTTAAACTTTATCCCTCTCCACAAGAGATACTATTAAGATAGTATGTTACCATCAAGATTGCAAGAACCCCACGATATTGTGAACATCTTTTAATATGGGTGCCGAAATAGCCCGTGCCTTCTCTGACCCTTCTTTAAGGATTTGATCAATATAGGTTTTTTCATCACAAAGCCGTTTCATTTCCTCTGTGATCGGCCCCAGAATGGAAACGCTTAATTCCGCAAGATCACTCTTAAAAGCGGCAAACCCCTGACCGCCATATTCGGCGCAAATATCCTCGGCCCGCCGGTCGCTGAGGGCGGCAAAGATATTGATCAGATTTTTTGCTTCCAGGCGGCCTTCCAGCCCCTCAACCGTTGCGGCAATAGGTTCGCTGTCGGTTTTGGCCTTTCTAATTTTCCGGGCGATAGTATCCCGGTCATCGGTCAGGTTAATACGGCTGTTTTCTGACGGGTCGGATTTGCTCATTTTCGCATTGCCGTCCCGCAAAGACATAACGCGCGTGGCTTCCCCAAGAATCAATGGTTCTGTAATCGGAAAAAAATCCGTGCCGTAATCATTGTTAAACTTCTGAGCAATATCGCGGGTCAGTTCCAGATGCTGTTTCTGGTCCTCGCCCACCGGCACATGGGTGGCCTTATAGAGCAGAATATCCGCCGCCATCAGGTCGGGATAGACATAAAGCCCCACACTGGCCCGTTCCCGGTTTTTGCCCGCCTTTTCCTTGAATTGGGTCATACGGTTGAGCCAGCCCATGCGTGCCACACAGTTGAAAATCCACGCCAGTTCCGCATGGCCCGGCACCTGTGACTGGTTAAAAATAATACATTCTTTGGGATCAATGCCGCTGGCGATCATACCCGCCGCAACCTCACGGGTCGCGTCCCGCAATATGGCCGGGTCCTGCCAGACGGTGATGGCATGAAGATCAACAACGCAGAAAATGCTCTCATATGTTTTTTGTAACGTCACCCAGTTACGAATAGCCCCCAGATAATTACCGAGGGTTAAATTGCCGGAGGGTTGAACACCGGAGAAAATGCGTTGTTTAAAATCAGTCATTGTTTTTCTTCCTTGAGAATATTTTGGACATATTCCATTTGTTGATCGTATTTCAGCTATATTTCTCACACAATAATAAAAAAAGCCACAAATAAAAAAAAGCCACTCTGAAAATCAGAGTGGCCCAAGTTTAGGGAGGAAACGCCCACGAAGGGCTAGAGAAATACTCCTACACCAAGAGTATCCTCTCCTCTATATTTAGGCCTAAAGCTTATGAAATCAAGGGAAAAATTGTCTTTATTTTACAATGCCTTAGCTTTGACATGAAAAGCACACTGTGTCTTTTTGGCAACAGTATAAAAAATGCGGAAAAGGGTAATATATTCAAGGATATATCTCCTTTTTAGCCCTAAAGAAGCATTTTTGTCACATCTTCTCACGACCAAAAAAATATTTGGAAAAGGGGCTAAAATCAGAATTTATTGATGCCTTAAACAGAAAAATTGCCCCGATTCACTAAAAAGCAATCAACTGACCCCAATCAGATCAAAGGTTACTGCAGCCCAGAACAAGCCCCATACCACAAAGGTTATTCCGGTGGTAATCAGCATTTTTCGGCCAATATTGGCCTTGACCGGGGCCCCGGGTTCAATGCCATCCTCATAGTCCTCGCCGCTTTCATGCAAGCCCTGAATACCAAAGGGCAGGACCATAAAAAAGATCAGCCACCAACAGACAAAAAAGACAACAAGATGATTAGCTATGGTCATGTCTATACCTCTTCCAATTCGACGAGTGTGCCGCAAAAATCTTTGGGATGTAAAAATAAAATCGGCTTGCCGTGAGCGCCTATTCTTGGCTCGCCGGAGCCTAATATGCGCATGCCAGCCGCCAGAAGCCTGTCCCGCGCCGCGTGAATATCGTCGACCTCATAACAGATATGATGAATGCCGCCAGATTTATTCTTGGCCAAAAAACCCGCAATAGGCGAATCAGCGCCCAAAGGGTAAAGCAGTTCAATCTTGGTATTGGGCAATTCCACAAAGACCGTGATCACGCCGTGGTCGGGTTGCTCCGTAGCCTC
Organism: Alphaproteobacteria bacterium; assembly: GCA_013152755.1. GTDB lineage: Bacteria > Pseudomonadota > Alphaproteobacteria > Sphingomonadales > Emcibacteraceae > Paremcibacter. Next base: position 38,107 of record JAADFR010000008.1, on the reverse strand, counting down.
TGAGACTTTAGCCCCCATCACATCCCGGTAGAGCGACACCGCCGCATCCAGATCATTCACCGCAATGGCCACATGGTTTAATTTTCCGATCATAAATCTAATATTCCTCTATCCGGGTTATGGTGACCGTGGTCACGGGGCCGGTTTCCTTGCCGGTATATATCTTTGCCGCCTTGCGGGCGGCAGCGCGGGTCGCTTCACCCAACCTGTTATCTTCCGTCCGCTGTTTTGTTGTCAGCTTACGAACGGCTGCAAAGATAGCCTCTATAATGACCGTCTCAAAATTATCTATCCCTGCTTCCGGATTACCAAGGTTTGTGATTTTCGGCGCCGCCAGAAATTCACCCGATCCATCAACCGTCAGGGCAATAACCAGAGCGCCGTTATATAATATCCGGCGACGGGTGACAATGGCTTGATCCTCAGCCGGAATTAAAAAATGCCCGTCAAGAGCAAAGCGGCCCACATCCGCATATTCCACAATCTGCGCCGGGCCGGGGGCAAGACGAATTAAGGTGCCGTTACGGGGAACGATTGCCTCCCGGATACCCGACGCGCGGCCAAATTCCGCCTGCTTTTGCATATGACGCAGCTCGCCATGAACCGGCACCAGAATGTCGGGCCTGATCCAGTCATACATCTGTTTCAGTTCGCTCTGTCCCGGATGACCGGACACATGGACAAAGGCATCCTTTTCCGTAATCACCTCGGCCCCCATATCCACCAGCATGTTATGGAGCCGTCCGATCGTAATCTCATTGCCCGGAATGATCTTGGAGGAGAAAATCACCGTATCGCCCCGCGATATAACCAGATCCCGATTGTTGCCCTCGGCAATGCGCATGAGCGCCGCCCGCGCCTCGCCCTGACACCCGGTACAGATATAGAGAATTTTCTCATTGGGCAGATAACCCGCATCGCGTTCATGGACCATATTGGGGAAATCTTTTAAATATCCCGCTTCCCGCGCCGCCGCCACATTACGTTTCAGGGACCGGCCCACAAGGCAGATCTCGCGCCCGTTCTGCCGCGCCGCCTGTGCCAATGTATCCACCCGCGCCACATTGGACGAAAAGGTTGCGCAAAAGACCTTGCCCTTCTTTTCCGACAATATACGGGTGATATTTTCCCGCACCTTGCTTTCAGAACCGGAAGCCGTCGTATTAAACACATTGGTCGAATCGCAGACCAGCGCCAGAACCCCCTCATCCCCCATCTGTGTCATGCGGGCGGCATCAGTCTTTACCCCGACCAGCGGGTCCGGGTCCAGTTTCCAGTCCCCGGTATGAAAGATGGTTCCGGCCTTTGTGGTGATCCGCACCGCATTTGGCTCCGGTATGGAATGGGTGAGCGACAGGAAATCCACGGTGAAAGGCCCAACATCCACCCGGCCTTCCAGAGGCACCTCTATCAAAGGCACCTGATCCAGCAACCCCGCCGCGCCCAGCTTGAGCCGGATCAGGATCATGGTAAAGGGCGTGGCATAAACCGGACAGCGAAACCGCGGCCATAAATGCACCAATGCCCCCACATGGTCCTCATGGGCATGGGTGATGATCAGGCCCGCCAGCTTGTCCCGGCGTTGCTCGATATAATTTGTATTGGGCATGATCAGGTCAATACCGGGCAGATAATTGTCGGCAAAGGATATGCCGCAATCCACCATCAGCCATGTGCCCTCGGTCTTATAGAGATTGAGATTCATCCCGATCTCGCCCGACCCGCCAAGAGGTAGGAAATACAGGCCGTCATCTTGCGTGCGCGCGGACATCAGGAGGCTATATTCCGGCTATAGATTTCAAACAGGCCGTAGGTGGTCAATTCCTGATCGACAATCTCAATATCCGTCACCTCATCCCGGAACAGCGGGGCAAGACCGCCCGTGGCCATGACCGTCATCTTCTGCCCCGGATTTGTCTCAGAAAATTCTGCCTTGATACGTTTGACCACGCCCTCCACAAGGCCGACATAACCCCAGAATATTCCCGACTGAATGGCGCTTACCGTGCCGGTGCCGATTACCTGTTCCGGTCTTTCCACCGCCACACGCGGCAGTTTCGCCGCCGCCATATGCAGGGCCTCCACCGACAGATTGACGCCGGGGGAAATAATGCCGCCAAAATAATTGCCAGCCTTATCAATAATATCAAAGGTCGTAGCGGTGCCGAAATCAATGATGATCATGGGGCCGCCATATTTCTTGTGCGCCGCCACCGCATTGACCAGGCGGTCCGCCCCGACCTCTTTCGGATTATCCAGACAGACCTTCAGCCCCAGTTCAATATCATCCTCACCCACCACAAGGGCCGCGCAGTTAAAATAACGCCGACACAAAAGTTGCAAGGGAAACAGGGCTTGCGGCACTACCGTCGCAATGATCGCGCCGGAGATATTATCCGGTGAAATATTCTCCAGATTCATCAATTGGGTGAGCCAGACCATATATTCGTCTGCCGTCCGGCTGGAAGAACTGGATATACGCCATTTATGGCGCAGCTCCGCCCCATCATGGATGGCAAAGACAATGTTGGTATTTCCGGCATCTATGGCAAGAAGCATGGGCTTTCCTTATGTGAAAAATACATCACCAGCGGTAATATGTCGTCTTTCGCCCTCAAGGGCAAGTATTAGTGCGCCGTCCTTATCCAGATCGACAAACTGGCCCCGCAATTCCTCATCCGGCAGGCGGACAATGATCTCTTTGCCAAGGCCGCTGGCCCGCTCTTTCCACGCGGAACGGATACGGGTAAAGCCGTGATCTTTCCAGATAGCAACCCAGTGACACATGGACAGAATCAGGCGTTCCATAACATCCTCCGGTGCACTATCCGACAAGCCTTCGTCTATCAGGCTGGTGGCCGGGAAATGGGGGTTGTCGGGATGATGGGCCAGATTGATGCCGATGCCAATAATCACATGGCTTGGGCTAGCCCCGCCCTGCCCCGCCGTTTCCAGCAGGATACCAGCGATCTTCCGTCCGCCCACCAGAATGTCATTGGGCCATTTACAGGTCACGGCTTCATTGGCCTGCAACATATCCGCCGCTACATCCCGCACCGCCAAAGCGGCCACAAAGGACAGCTGTGATGCCTGGGCAAGACCGCAGTCGATGGCATAAAGCAGGGAAGCAAATAGATTGCCGGACCTAGACACCCACGCGCGCCCACGCCGCCCCCGGCCCGCAGATTGCGTGGCCGCCATGACCCAGATATGACCACGTTCCCCCGCCCCGGCCAGCCGGGCGCATTCCGCATTCGTACTGTCCAGACAGTCAAATGCCCGAAGGCTGTAACCCCCGGGCATGATAAAAGACGGTGATAAAGTCATGGCGTTAAGAAATCAATGCCGCCGCCGCCATTCTGGCATAATCCAGAACCGGGCTGTTCACCTGCGGCAGAGAAAAGAGAATCAGGAGCGCGGCTCCGATGCCCATGATCGCGCCCAGTTTACGGGTTTTGGGCGCCATGAATTCTTCTTCCGGTTTGTCAAAGAACATGACCTTGACCACATTCAGATAATAATAGGCCCCGACCACGCTGGCAATCACCCCGATCACCGCCAGGGTAATCAGGCCGTAATTGGTCGCCATGGGATCGGCCACGGCGGTGGCAATCACCGCCTTGAACACAAACCATTTTCCCCAAAAACCCGCCAGTGGTGGTATTCCCGCCAGAGACAGCATAAAGATCGCCAAAGCCGCCGCCATGCCGGGCCGTGTCTGGGCCAGACCGGACAGGTCGTTGATTTCCTCAACCATGCCATCCTTGCGGCGCATGGACAGGATACAGGCAAAAGCACCCACATTCATCACCAGATAAATGGTCATATAGATCACAAGCCCGCGCACGCCTTCCTGACTACCCGCTGCAAGGCCAACCAGCGCAAAGCCCACATGCCCGATGGAGCTATAGGCCATCATACGCTTGATATTGGTCTGAACCACGGCGGCCACCGCGCCCAATACCATAGAGGCCAGTGACATAAAGACGATCACTTGAGTCCATGAGTGGGCCAGCTCGCCAAAAGGCACATACAGCACCCGCACCAGCAGGGCCAATGCGGCCACTTTTGGGGCGACCGCAAAGAAGGCTGTCACCGGTGTCGGCGCGCCCTGATAAACATCCGGTGTCCACATATGAAATGGCACAGCAGAGATTTTAAAGGCCAGCCCCGCCAGCACCAATACCATCCCGATAATCACCCCGATGTCAGGACCATGAGCCCCGGCTTGGGCCAAATTAGTTCCGATCACCGTAAAGTTGGTGGTGCCCACAAAACCATAAATCAGGGAACTGCCGAATAGCAATATGCCTGAGGACAAGGCCCCCAGAACAAAATATTTCAGGCCCGCTTCGGTGGCAAGCTCACTATCCCGGCGGATAGAGGCCAGCACATACAGGCTGAGAGATTGCAGCTCAAGGCCCATATAGAGCGACATCAGGTCATTGGCCGACACCATGACCATCATGCCGAGCGTCGCCAGCAAAATCAGGATCGGATATTCAAACCGTTCCTCCTGCTCATCGCGAAAATATTGCATGGACATGAGCACCGCAAGGGCTGAGGCAATCAGGACCAACATTTTCATGAAGGATGTAAAGCGGTCCACCACGAACATATCGCCAAAGGTATAGACGGCCCCCTCTTGCCATGTGACCGTGAAAAACAGGGTCACAATCATTAGCGCCGCCGCCATCAGCGACACAAAGCCTGTGGAACTATTCCCGCGAAAGACGCCCAGCATAAGCAAGGCCATGGCACCAATGGCCATGAGGATTTCACCATACGCCGGGGCCAAATCAGGAAGCATTGTTTCAATCATTTCATATTCTCCCTAATGAGCCACGACATCAGTAACCGCGGCGAGCGCGGCCTGATGATGCGTAATAAGATTATCAACGGACACATGTATGAAATCCAAAAATACGGATGGATATATCCCCATCAACAGGGTGAAAAAGACCAGCGGGGTAAAGATTATAATCTCCCGCTTGTTCATATCCATCATGGCCTTCAGGTCTTCCTTGATCAATTCACCAAAGACCACCTTGCGATAGAGCCACAGCATATAGGCCGCGCCGAGGATTAATCCGGTCGCCGCAAAGAAAGTGGCCCAAATGCTGACCTTGAACAGGCCGATCAGGACAAGAATCTCGCCAACGAAATTCCCGGTTCCCGGCAAGCCCACCGACGCCATGGTAAAGAACATGAAGGTCAGGGCATATTTGGGCATCACATTGACCAGCCCGCCGTAGCGTTCGATCTCCCGCGTGTGCAACCGGTCATAGATCACCCCGACACACAAGAACAAGGCGCTGGCCACAAAACCATGGGCCAGCATTACAATGATCGCGCCTTCGATCCCTTGCGTATTAAAGGTAAAAATGCCGAGGGTTACAAAACCCATATGAGCCACCGAGCTATAGGCAATCAGTTTTTTCATATCCTGCTGTACCAGGGCCACAAAGGAGGTATAGATAATGGCAATCACCGACAATGTATAAATCAACCACGCAAGCTCCACAGACGCCACCGGGAACATGGGCAATGAGAACCTTAAGAAACCGTACCCGCCCATTTTCAGCAATATCCCCGCCAGAATGACCGAGCCCGCCGTTGGGGCCTGCACATGGGCATCGGGCAGCCACGTATGAACCGGCCACATGGGTGTTTTAACCGCGAAAGAGGCAAAGAAAGCCAGAAACAGCCATATCTGCGCATTCACGTCAAAGCCATATTGCATCAGGGTCGGAATATCCGTGGTCCCGGCCTGAAAATACATATAGAGCATGGCCAGCAACATCAGCACCGAACCTAGAAGCGTATAGAGGAATAATTTATAAGAGGCATAAACCCGGTTTTTGCCGCCCCATACCCCGATAATCAGGAACATGGGAATAAGTCCGCCTTCAAAGAACAGGTAAAACAGCACAATATCCAGCGCACAGAAAACCCCAATCATCAGGGTTTCCAGAATCAGGAAAGCAATCAGATATTCCTTGACCCGGCTATGCACCGTATCCCATCCGGTCAGGATAACGATGGGCATGATAAAGGTGGTCAGCATCACAAACAGGATCGAGATACCATCTATCCCCATGTGATAATTGATGTTATCGCCAAACCAGCTTGCCTTTTCCACGAACTGGAAATCGGCGGTGGTCTTGTCAAAGCTGAACCACAGAATCAGAGAGGCAAGGAAGGTAAAGACCGTCACCCACAGGGCCGCGTTGCGGGCATTGCGGTCCGCATTCTCACCCTTGGTCAGCAGGATAAACACCACGCCCAACAGGGGCAGGAAAGTGATGATTGAAAGAATTGGAAAATGTTCCATTAGCTTGCTCCCCCCCCGGAAATAAAGACGAACCATGTGACAAAGGCGGCAACGCCCATCAGCATGGCAAAGGCGTAATGATAGACATAACCGCTTTGCAGGGCGCGGAACCGTCGGGCAAGGGCCATAACGCTGGCCGCCGCCCCGTCCGGACCATAACGGTCAATGATATTCTCATCCCCCTGCTTCCACAGGAATGTACCCAGCCGCTTGGCCGGATTAACGAACAGGAAGTCATAAATCTCATCCACATACCATTTGTTATAGAACAGGGCGTAAAGATAACGGAAGGTGCCTGCGAACTGGGCCGGGGTTTCCGGCTTCCAGATATAGGCATAGATGGCCACCAGAAAACCAATCACCATAACGATAAATGGCGCGGTCCCGACCCATCCGGGGATATGGTGGGCTTCCTCAAGCACATTGTTGGCCGCATCCTTCAGGAACAGGGCATGACCCCAGAAATCCTCATAATGAATTCCGATGAAATAATCCTTGAACAAGAACCCGGCAGCAACCGCCCCCGCCGCCAAAACATAAAGCGGCACCATCATCCAGTTACCACTTTCATGGATATGATCCTGTACCGACTGGCTGGCCCGGCTTTTACCGAAGAAAGTCATGAAGATCAGACGCCAGCTGTAGAAAGAGGTCAAGAGCGCCGCCAACACACCCATGGCAAAGGCATAGCCGCCAAAGGAAGAGTCAGAAGCAAAGGCGGCCTCGATAATCATATCCTTGGAATAATATCCGGCGAAGAAAGGAAAGCCGGTCAGGGCCAATGTGCCGATCAACATCATAATAAAAGTGCCGGGGATTTTCTTGCGCAGGCCGCCCATTTTCCGCATGTCCTGCTCATCACTCATAGCATGGATCACGGAACCGGAGCCTAAGAACAGCAACGCTTTAAAGAAGGCATGAGTGAACAGATGGAATATGGCCGCACCGTAGGCCGATACGCCAAGGGCGAAGAACATATAACCCAGCTGGGAACAGGTGGAATAGGCAATCACTCGCTTGATATCCGTCTGGGTCGTGCCAATGGTTGCGGCAAAGATGGCCGTTGACGCGCCAATGAGAGCAACAAAAGCCAAGGCATCCGGGGAATATTCAAAAATTGGTGAGGTCCGGGCCACCATAAAGACACCCGCCGTCACCATAGTCGCCGCATGGATCAGGGCTGACACCGGGGTTGGCCCCTCCATGGCGTCCGGCAACCAGGTATGCAGACCAAGCTGAGCCGACTTGCCCATGGCACCGATGAACAGCAATATGCTAATAGTGGTGATCAAATCCAGATCCATCCACAGGAAGTGAATCTTCTGTCCCACCAAATCCGGTATCATGGCGAACACCGTATCAAAATCCACGGAGCCGGTGGCCATAAAGATGGCAAAGATCCCCAAGGCAAAACCAAAGTCACCAACCCGGTTAACAATAAAAGCCTTAATGGCCGCCGCACAGGCAGAGGGCTTTTTATACCAGAAGCCAATCAGCAGGTAAGACGCCAGCCCCACGCCTTCCCAGCCAAAGAACAGTTGAACAAAATTATCCGCCGTCACCAGCATCAGCATGGCAAAAGTGAAAAAGCTCAAATACGCCATAAAGCGCGGCTTATGAGGATCGTGGCTCATATAGCCCACGGAATAAATATGAACCAGCGAGGAAATTGTATTAACCACCACCAGCATCACCGCCGTCAGGGTATCAATCTTGAAGGCCCAGTTAAAATTAAGGTCACCGGAATTGACCCATGTCATGATGGTCACATGGTCCACCGTATGGCCAAAGCCAATCTGGAACAGAACAACCCACGACAGGATAGCCGAAATTATCAGGGACCCACAGGTGATGACCTGAGATCCCTTGTCGCCAAGCTGTCGCCCAAACAGGCCGGCAATAATGGCGGCAAGAAGAGGTCCGAAAACAATTATCTGATACATTTTATGACTTATCCTTTCATCAGACGAATGTCTTCAACCGCGATCGACCCGCGATTTCTAAAATAGATCACAAGGATGGCCAGACCAATGGCCGCCTCCCCCGCCGCAACCGTCAGAATAAACATGGTAAAAATCTGCCCTACCATATCATTGAGGTAAGAAGAGAATGCAACGAAATTAATATTGACCGCCAGCAGGATAAGCTCCACCGACATCAGGATAATAATTACATTCTTCCGGTTCAGAAAAATGCCGAAGATGCCAATGGTAAACAACATGGCCGCTACGGTCAGATAATGTACGAGTCCGATTTCCATCATATTTTCCTACCCTAACCCTTGACCGGGTTTTACTTTAACAATGTCATAGGCATCGCCGCGACGACGCATGACCTGTTCGTTGATATTCTGTTTCTTGACACCGGGACGCTTGCGATGGGTGAGCACAATAGCCCCGATCATCGCCACCAGCAGAATCAGGCCCGCCATCTGAAACAAAAAGATATATTTGGTATAGATCAGACTGCCCAAAGCTTCCGTATTGGTCATTTGATCCAGAGCCGGAATAGCGGTCGCGGGGTCTGTCGTCACCGGCCCCTGCAGGCTCCAGCCCATACCGACCAGCACCAGCTCCGCCAACAGGACAAGCCCGATCAAAGCACCAATAGGCAGATATTTCTGAAATCCCTTGCGCATCTCGCTGTAATCAATATCCAGCATCATCACCACAAACATGAACAGAACTGCCACCGCGCCCACATAGACAATCACCAAAATCATGGCGACAAATTCCGCCCCCAGCAGAACGAACAGCCCCGCAGAGTTAAAGAAAGCCAGAATGAGATACAGCACCGAATGCACCGGGTTGCGGCTTGATATGACCATGATCCCGGAAAAGACCGTGACGATGGCAAAAAGATAAAAGCATAATGTATAAATCATAGTCTCTACCTGTAGGGTGCATCAAGTTTGATATTGGTGGCGATTTCCTGTTCCCACATATCGCCGTTTTTCAGCAGCTTGTCCTTGTTATAGAACAGCTCCTCGCGGGTTTCGGTGGCAAATTCAAAATTAGGGCCTTCCACGATGGCTTCCACCGGGCAGGCTTCCTGACAATAGCCACAGTAAATACATTTGGTCATGTCAATGTCATAGCGGGTGGTGCGGCGCGATCCGTCCGGGGCCTCGGCGGCCTCAATCGTGATCGCCTGCGCCGGGCAAATGGCCTCGCATAATTTACAGGCAATACAGCGTTCTTCGCCGTTGGCATAACGGCGCAGAGCATGTTCGCCCCTAAAGCGCGGGCTAAGCGGTCCCTTTTCATAGGGATAGTTGATGGTGGCCTTGGGCCGGAACATATAGCGGAATGTCAGCCACATAGCTTTGACAAATTCGCTGAGCAGAAACGTTCGGGCGGCATGTTTTATGAGCATCATATCACTATTCCTTTACGCCGGTATCTTGTCGGTAAGCAACAAGAACAGTCCGGTTAAAACGACCCAAAGTAATGAAATCGGCAAAAATACTTTCCAGCCCAGACGCATCAGCTGATCATAACGATAGCGCGGCACCGTGGCCTTGACCCATGCGAAGACGAAAAAGACGAAAAATATCTTGCCAAAGAACCATATCCAGCCCGGAATGATATAGAGCGGCGCCCAATCCACCGGCGGCAACCATCCGCCCAGAAACAGAATGCTGGTCATGGCGGACATCAGAATAATATTGGCATATTCGCCGAGGAAGAACAGAGCAAAGGCCATAGAGGAATATTCAACCTGATAACCGGCAACAATCTCGGCCTCGGCCTCAGGCAAATCAAACGGCGGCCGGTTGGTTTCCGCCAGCGCCGAGATGAAAAACACGATCATCATGGGAAATAATGGGGTGAACCAATAACCATTGACGCCCCAGAATACATCTTTCTGCGCCATAATGATTTCGCTTAAATTCAACGAGCCTGCGGTCATCAATACCGTCACCAGCACAAAACCGATGGACACTTCGTAAGAGACCATCTGCGCCGAACAGCGGAGCGCGCCCAGAAAAGCATAGCGCGAATTACTGGCCCAACCGGACAGGATAATGCCGTAAACCCCAAGGGATGATATGGCGAACAGATACAGGATACCTACATTCAGATCAGCCAGAACCACTCCCACATCAAAGGGAATCACCGCCCAGGCAACAAGAGCCAGCAGGAAGGTTAACGCCGGGGCCAGCAGGAAAATGAACTTGTTTGCACTGGCCGGAATTATGGTTTCTTTTAGAAAGAGCTTCAACCCATCGGCAAAAGATTGCAACAGACCCCACGGGCCAACCACATTGGGGCCGCGCCGCATCTGCATCCCGGCCCAGACCTTGCGATCCATATAGACGCTCATGGCAACCACAATCAGAAGCGGCAAAACAATGGCCAGAATACCAACCACAATGCCGGAAATGGTCGCCAGCCACGGCGCAAGTGTTACCCCAAAGGCCCATTGAAAAAATTGAACGAGTAAATCAGCCATTGGTTCCTGTTGCCTCCGCTACAAATTTTGCGCCTACGTAAGCCGTACTGCATTCCGCCATAACTTTGGACGACCTTGCGATCGGGTTGGTCTGATAAAAATCACCAATCAGATTGGTGATCGGCACGTCCGATGCCTTGCCCGCAACGCCAAAATCAGCCCAAGGCTCCTCAGGCAATTGATCCACCGCCGCAAGGGCCGGATGATCCGCGATCATTTTGGCTCTGAGCTCTGCCAGGTTATCATAGGGCAGCACATGTCCCAGCCTTTCGGACAAGGCCCGGAGAATTGTCCAATCCTCCCGCGCATCACCGGGGCCAAAGATCACCCGAGGGGCCATTTGCACCCGGCCCTCCATATTGACATAGGTTCCCGGCTTTTCCGTATAGGCTACACCGGGCAAAATCACATCGGCGTATTTCACGCCTGCGTCCCCGTGGCTGCCCTGATAAATCACAAAGGCTTTTTCCAGACGGCCCAGATCAATCTCATCCGCGCCCATATTAAAGACCACGTCAATTTCACCAGACGCGGCTCCGTCCAGAATGCCGTCCACACCGCCGTCCGTCACCAGACCAAGGTCCATGGCCCCGACTCGGCTCGCCGCATGATGCAGGATATTAAAGCCGTTCCAACCGTCCCGAACCATGCCGAATTTATCGGCAATATCATGGGCCAGTTTCAGGATATAGGCCCCGTCCTTATGGCTTGCCGCCCCAGACCCCAGAATGATCATGGGATTTTTGGCGGCTTTCAAAGCCTTGGCAAAATCGCCCTTGCCCGCCAGAATATTTTCCAGAGCCTTGACCGTATTGCCCAGATGCTGCACCGGATAGGTCAGGTTTTCCACATCACCCACGGAGGCTATTGGTCCGCGTTTTGACAGATAGCGCAGGCGAATATTCAAGACCGGTGCCTCTTTACGCGGGTTGCTGCCCACCAGCAGACAGGCGTCGGCCTCATCAATACCGGCAATGCCCGAATTGAACAGATAACCGACCCGATGTTTGCCCCCATATTTGGCCCCGTCCTGACGACAGTCAATGGCCTCACTGCCCAGCGCGGTCATCAGACCTTTCAGGGCATACATGCTTTCAAGGTCACAAAGATCACCCACCAAAGCGGCCATCTTCTTGCCCTTGATGTTATCCGCGATAGCGTCAAAGGCCTCATCCCATGAGGCGGGCTGTAAGGTGCCGTCCCGGCGTACATAAGGCGTATCAAGGCGGTTATATTTCAGGCCGTCCACGGCCTGACGCGTCTTGTCGGAAATCCATTCCTCATTCACATCCTCATGAACCCGGGGCAGGAAGCGCATCACTTCACGGCCCCGCGCATCGGCGCGGATGCTTGACCCCATGGCGTCATGGACATCAAATGTTTCCGTTGATTTCAATTCCCACGGACGGGCGGAAAAAGCGTAAGGCTTGTTGGTCAAGGCTCCCACCGGGCATAGATCAACCACATTGCCCGATAATTCAGAGGCGAAAGGCTGTTCCATATAAGTGGTGATTTCCAGATGATCGCCGCGCCCGATACCGCCAAGGGCCGGGACGCCTGCGATTTCCTCGGAAAAACGAACGCAGCGCGTACAATGGATACAGCGGGTCATCATGGTCTTGACCAGCGGGCCAAAATCCTCTTTTGACACCACGCGCCGGGCTTCCGTATAGCGGGCATCATCGCCGCTGTAATAAAGATATTGATCCTGAAGGTCACATTCCCCGCCCTGATCACAGACCGGGCAATCCAGCGGATGATTGATCAGGGTAAATTCCAGAACCCCTTCGCGGCCCCGCCGGACCTTGTCGCTGTTGGTATGAATGACCATGCCGTCACCGGCGGGCATAGCGCAGGAGGCGATCAGTTTTGGTGCCTTCTCCATCTCCACAAGACACATCCGGCAATTGCCGGAAATAGACAGGCGTTCATGGTAACAAAAGCGCGGAATCTCGATTCCCGCCGCCTCACAGGCCTGAAGAACAGTTGACCCATTCTCGACCTCGACCTCTATCCCGTCAATATTAAGCGTTGGCATTATGTAAACTCCACACTTCTCTTATTTCATCACGCCGCATTACGGCTTTTCTTATAATTCAGTATCCGCTGTTCCACTTCGGGCCGGAAATGACGGAACAATCCCTGAATGGGCCAGGCCGCCGCATCGCCAAGGGCACAAATGGTATGACCTTCCACCTTCTTGGTCACATCCAGCAGCATGTCAATTTCTTCCATTTCCGCCTCGCCCGTAACCATGCGCTGCATCACCCGCGACATCCAGCCAGTGCCTTCCCGGCACGGCGTACATTGGCCGCAGCTTTCATGGGCGTAAAAGGCGCTAAGACGCGCAATGGCCCGCACAAGATCCGTTGACTTGTCCATGACAATCACCGCCGCCGTACCAAGGCCACTGCCTTCAGCGCGCAGACTGTCAAAATCCATCAAGACGGCATCACAAATGCTTTTGGGCAGCATATGGACCGACGAGCCACCCGGAATAATTGCCAGCAAATTGTCCCAGCCCCCGCGAACACCGCCCGCATGCTTTTCAATAAGCTCTTTCAGCGGGATGCCCATTTCCTCTTCCACATTACACGGGTTGTTCACATGACCGGAAATACAGAACAGTTTCGTCCCGGTGTTATTCTCCCGGCCCAGACCGGCAAACCACGCGCCGCCGCGCCGCAGAATGGTCGGGGCCACCGCAATGGACTCCACATTATTCACTGTGGACGGACAGCCATAAAGGCCAACATTGGCCGGAAAAGGTGGTTTCAGACGTGGCTGACCCTTCTTGCCCTCAAGACTTTCAATGAGCGCCGTTTCCTCGCCGCAGATATAAGCGCCGGCCCCCCGGTGGACATAAACGTCGAATTTATAGCCGCTGCCGCAGGCATTATCGCCGATCAAACCATCGGCATAGGCCTCTTGTATGGCCGCATCCAGCACATCGGCCTCATGGACAAACTCACCGCGAATATAGATATAGGCCGCGCAAGCCCGCATGGCGAACCCGGCCACAAGGCAGCCTTCGATCAGCTTATGGGGGTCATGGCGCATAATCTCCCGGTCCTTACAGGTACCCGGTTCGCCCTCATCCGCATTGACCACCAGATATTGAGGACGTCCATCGGATTCCTTGGGCATGAAAGACCATTTCAGGCCGGTGGGAAATCCCGCCCCGCCCCGACCACGCAGACCAGAAGATTTCATCTCGCCGATGATCCAGTCAATGCCCTTTTCCAGTATCTGTTTGGTCCCGTCCCAGTCACCGCGTTTCTTTGCGGCGTCCAGACCATAGCTCTGATAGCCATATAGGTTGGTAAAGATGCGATCTTTATCTGCAAGCATTATTCCTGCCCTCCCTGCACGGCGCAAAATTCTTTCAAGGTTGTCGGGCCACCCTGCGGTGCCGATTTATGACGGTCTGTGGTTTGCGGTCCCGATACGGGAACCTCGCCGCTTTTGATGGCTTTGATGAATTTACGGGTGCTGTCATTATCCAGATCCTCGTAATATTCCTTTTTATAGGCGATCACCGGCGCATTAACGCAAGCCCCGGCACATTCCACCTCAAGCAGGGTAAACTCGCCGTCCGCCGTGGTCTCACCGAAACCAATGCCCAGCTCATCCTTACAGGCGGCTACCACATCGTCGGACCCCCGCAACCAGCAGGGGGTCGTGGTACAGACCTCTATCACATGCTTGCCTACAGGTTTCAGATTATACATGGTATAGAAGCTCGCCACTTCCTGCACCCGGATATAAGCCATACCCAGAAGATCGGCTACATATTCCATCACAGGGATTGAAACCCAGCCGTTATTCTGTTCCTGCGCCCGGGTCAGCAGAGGCATCACCGCGCTTTGCTTGCGATTTGCAGGATATTTCGCCATCTGTCCTTCGGCCCAAGTCATATTCTCAGCCGTAAACTCAAATTTTTCCGCGTTTCTTACACTGATGTTCATCGGTCAACCTCTCCGAACACAATATCAAAAGACCCCATCAAGGCCGGAATATCGGCCAGCATATGCCCCCGCGCCACATGATCCATGGCCTGCAAATGGGCAAAGCCCGGGGCACGTATTTTACAGCGGTAAGGCTTGTTGCTGCCGTCAGAAACCAGATAGACACCGAACTCGCCCTTGGGGGCTTCAACAGCGGCATAGACCTCACCCTCCGGCACTTTGAAGCCTTCGGTATAGAGTTTGAAATGCTGAATCAAAGCCTCCATAGAGGTTTTGATATTGGCCCGGCGCGGCGGTGTCACTGTATGGTCTGCGGACAACACATCGCCCTTTGGCATTTTCTCAATACATTGGCGAATGATCCGTATGCTTTGATACATTTCCTCAATGCGCAGGACAAACCGGTCATAGCAATCACCGTTTTTGCCCACGACCACGTCAAAATCCATATCATTATAGGCATCATAGGGCTGCGCCTTGCGCAAGTCCCACGCCACGTTGGAGCCGCGCAACATGGCCCCGGTGAAGCCGAGCGCGTAACATTCCTCTGCGGTGACCTTGCCGATACCCACATTACGCTGTTTGAAAATACGGTTTTCCGTGACCAGCGTTTCAATATCATTCATGGTTTTGGGGAAATTATCACACCAGCGCAGAATATCATCGGTCAACCCCTCGGGCAGATCCTGATGCACGCCGCCGGGCCGGTAATAATTGGCATGAAGCCGCGCGCCGCTTACCCGCTCATAAAATTCCATGAGCAGTTCCCTCTCCTCAAACCCCCAGAGGATCGGTGTCAAGGCGCCCACATCCATGCCATGGGCGGTCACATTCATAATATGATTGAGGATCCGGCCTATTTCGCAATAAAGCACGCGAATATACTGGCCGCGCTCCGGCACTTCAAGCCCCAACAACTTTTCAATGGCCAGACAGAAGGCATGTTCCTGATTCATGGGCGAGACATAATCCAGCCGGTCGAAATAGGGGATCGCCTGAAGATAGGTTTTATGCTCGATCAGCTTTTCTGTGCCCCGGTGCAACAGACCGATATGGGGGTCGGCGCGTTCGACCACTTCACCGTCAAGCTCCAGAATGAGCCGCAAAACCCCGTGAGCCGCAGGATGCTGTGGCCCAAAGTTTATATTATAGTTTTTAATATCTACTTCAGCCATATTCTCAACTCTCTTGCCCGCCGGATTCAGCCGTGCCGTCCGCTTTTTCATCACCGGGCAATATATATTTGGCCCCTTCCCAGGGACTCATAAAATCAAAATCCCGGAATTCCTGTTGCAATTTAACCGGCTCATAAACAACCCGCCGCTCTTCCTCGCTATAGCGCAGTTCTACATAGCCAGTAAGGGGGAAGTCCTTGCGCTGTGGGTGGCCCTGAAAACCATAATCAGTAAGCAGACGGCGCAGGTCAGGATGGCCGTCAAACATGACCCCATACATGTCCCATACCTCGCGCTCATACCAGTTGGCCGCCAGATAGACGTCCGTTACCGACGGCACCGGCGTTTCATCATCGGCCAGAATTTTTATGCGCACCCGGATATTATGTTTCAGACTCAACAGATGATAAACAACGTCAAAACGCCGCGCTCGTTCGGGATAATCAACCCCGCAAATATCAATGAGTTGGACAAATTTAAACAGAGCCTCGTCCCGCAGAGTGGTCAGAACCGTAACAATCCTGTCCGCCCGCGCCCGAACCGTCAGCTCACCCAAAACGATCTCAAAACCGTGGACTTCATTTTCCAGTGCCCGAACGATGGACTCGCCCATGTCATTCAGTGTTTCCTGATTACTCACATAGCCCTCCTTATCTGTCCAACGCCACGGTACGGCGAATCTTCTTCTGAAGTTGCAAAATACCGTAAACCAGTGCCTCCGCCGTCGGCGGACAACCCGGAACATAAATATCCACCGGTACAATCCGGTCACAGCCGCGCACCACCGAATAGGAATAATGGTAATAGCCGCCGCCATTGGCGCAGCTACCCATAGAAATCACATAACGGGGTTCGGCCATCTGGTCATAGACCTTGCGCATGGCCGGGGCCATTTTATTGGTCAGGGTTCCCGCCACGATCATCACATCGGACTGACGCGGGGACGCACGGGGGGCAAATCCCATACGCTCCACATCATAGCGGGGCATACTGGAATGCATCATCTCAACAGCGCAACAAGCCAGACCAAATGTCATCCACCACAGGGAGCCAGTTCTGGCCCAGGCAATGACATCGTCAAGGTTCGCAACCACAAAGCCCTTGTCGGACAGATCATCGGACAAGGATTTGAAATAAACATCCTGATCCACGGCGGGCAGGGTTCCCACATTTTCACCTTTTGACATTTCTACTCCCACTCCAAAGCCCCCTTCTTCCATTCATAGATGAATCCAATGGTCAGCACGCCCAGGAAAATCATCATGGATACAAAGCCGAAAAGGCCGATCTTGCCCAGAGAAATTGCCCAGGGAAACAGGAAGGCTACCTCAAGATCAAAGATAATGAATAAAATGGCCACCAGATAAAAGCGCACATCAAAGGGCTTTCTGGCACTATCAAAGGCCTCAAACCCACATTCATAAGCGGATAATTTCTCCGCGTCCGGCTTTTGCTCGACCAGCATCATGGGGAGCATAATGAACATGCAAGACATAATTATTGCAATGAAAAAGAAAATCAGAATTGGAAGATATTCGAGCAGCAATCCATCCATCTGTGCCCAACCCCTTCTATTTAATATTGTTACGGGCGAAATTCACGCCAACCGTGACGTCTAACCCTCTCTGATTTAATAGCCCGAAGTGACATAAAATGCCAATGCTTTTTTTGGGAAAAAGCTTTACATGTGAAGAATATACAATTGACGAAAAAATAAGGGGAAATGGCGGGAGTGACGGGACTCGAACCCGCGACCTCTGGCGTGACAGGCCAGCGCTCTAACCAACTGAGCTACACCCCCAGAGAATATCGCTGAGGCGTGGGATTGATTTAAGCCATTCACCTGACACAGTCAAGGGGCTTTTCATCAAATCCGTTATATTACAAAATATATGGTTAACACATTGTAATATTTAAGATAATGGTGGGCGATGAGAGACTCGAACTCCCGACATCTTCGGTGTAAACGAAGCGCTCTACCAACTGAGCTAATCGCCCCATTTCTTAAAACAACAACATGCTTCCGTCATCTTGTGGATGCATGTCTACAGACTGTTTGAAGATATGTAAAGCCTAAAAAAAGACGGTTGGCGATTTTTCCGCCAACCGTCTTTTAAAAACAGGCAAATTACTTGTTAACAGCGTCTTTAAGGCCTTTACCGGCTTTAAACTTAGGCTGTTTGGACGCAGGAATCTGGATTTTTTCACCGGTGCGCGGGTTGCGGCCTTCACTGGCAGCACGTTGTGCAACGCTAAATGTTCCAAAACCGACCAGACGCACATCACCGCCAGATGCCAATGCATCGGTAATAGATGAGAATACGCCATCTACAGCAGAAGCTGCATCAACTTTTGAAAGACCGGCGGCAGTTGCCACAGCGGCGACGAGATCATTTTTATTCACTATCTTCCCCTTATGTAAAGTATTACTGAATTGGTTAAAAGTGGATGCAGTGTAGCCGCCGTTTTTTATTTCGTCAAAGGGAAAACCTCACAAAACTGCGGTTTTTTGAATAAAGTTTGCTTGACATTGAAAACACTGTGATTTTCACCAACAAAAAAGCATCCGACTTATACAGAAGGGTGCTTTACGGGCAGAAATGCCCGGAAAAGTTACCGGTTTACCCGCTTTCTAATGACGGACCGTGGTGCCAAATTCAGATTCGGACTTATCCTTGGCCAGAGATACCGCCGCTTCCACATCCTCAGGGGCAAGAGGTATCAATGATTCCACCAGAGCAACTTTTAAAACCTGATGCACTTTGCTAACCGGTAAAATATCAAGGCCCCGAATAACATTATCAGGTATATCCGCAAGGTCTTTCATATTTTCTTCGGGGATCAAAACCGTCTTAATGCCACTGCGCAAAGCCGCCAGCAGTTTTTCTTTCAATCCGCCAATAGGCAACACCCGCCCGCGCAGACTGATCTCGCCCGTCATGGCCACATCGCGCCGCACCGGGTTATTGGTCAGAACCGACACAATAGAGGTGATCATGCCAACCCCGGCAGACGGGCCGTCTTTCGGTGTCGCCCCTTCGGGCAGATGGATATGAATATCCGTCTTGTCAAACAGGGAGGGTTGAATACCAAATTCCAGCGCCCGGGAACGTACATAGCTCATGGCGGCCTGAATTGATTCCTGCATCACATCACCCAGCTTGCCGGTAATCGTAACCTTGCCCTTGCCGGGAGATGAAATAGCTTCAATCTGCAAAATAACGCCGCCGACCTCGGTCCAGGCAAGACCGGTGGTAACCCCAACCATATCCTTGTCTTCCAGCTCACCAAAGATAAAGCGTTTGATGCCGCCGTATTTTTCCAGATTACGGCAGGTGATTTTCACTGATTTTACCTTGCCCAGCACGATTTCCTTAACCGCCTTGCGGATCAGCTTGGCAATTTCACGTTCCAGATTACGCACCCCGGCCTCTCGGGTATAGCTGCGGATAACTTCGCGAAGGGCTCCCTCGGAAATTGACCATTCACTGGCTTTCAGCCCGTGATCTTTCATCTGTTTGTTGATCAGATGCCGTTTGGCAATTTCAACCTTCTCATCTTCCGTATAGCCGGACAGGTTAATAACCTCCATCCGGTCCAGAAGCGGTTGCGGCATATTCAGGGTATTGGCCGTGGTCACGAACATCACATTGGACAGGTCATAATCCACTTCCAGATAATGATCGTTGAATTTGTTATTCTGTTCCGGGTCCAGAACTTCCAGCAGGGCCGATGATGGATCACCCCTAAAATCATTGCCCATCTTGTCAATCTCATCCAGCAGGAACATGGGATTGCTGGAACCGGCTTTTTTCATGCTCTGAATAACCTTGCCGGGCATGGAGCCAATATAGGTGCGCCGATGGCCGCGAATCTCGGCCTCATCCCGCACCCCGCCCACGGAGAAGCGAACGAAATTACGACCCGTGGCCCGGGCGATGGATTTGCCCAGTGACGTCTTGCCCACACCGGGCGGCCCCACCAGACACAGGATCGGGCCTTTGATTTTTTTGGTTCTCTGCTGAACCGCCAGATATTCCAGAATACGTTCCTTGACCTTTTCCAGACCGTAATGATCCTCATTAAGGATATTTTCAGCCTGTTCCAGATTCAGCTTGGTCCGGCTGTTTTTCTGCCACGGCACTGACAGCATCCAGTCAAGATAGTTACGTACCACCGTAGCCTCAGCGGACATAGGGCTCATGGATTTAAGTTTTTTTAATTCGCCAAGGCATTTTTCACGGGCTTCCTTACTGAGCTTGGTGGCTTTGATCTTGTCTTCAAGTTCGCCAATCTCATCCTTGGCCTCATCGCCTTCGCCCAATTCCTTCTGAATGGCTTTCATCTGCTCATTAAGATAGTATTCCCGCTGGGTTTTTTCCATCTGGTTTTTCACCCGGTGGCGAATTTTCTTCTCCACCTGCATGACGCCGATCTCACCTTCCATCACGCTGTAAATTTTTTCCAGGCGCGATATGAGGTTGGAATTTTCCAGCAATTCCTGCTTGGAGGATATGGTCAGCGACAGATAAGACGCCACCACATCGGACAATTTCGCCGGGTCTTCAATCTGGCTCACTGTGCTTTGTATTTCCGAAGGAATTTTTTTATTGACCTTGATATATTGCTCAAACTGTTTGAGGACAGAGCGGACAAGGGCTTCCAGCTCTTTTGACTTTTCTACAACCGGCTGATCAATCTCTGCTTCGGCTTCAAAAAAATCATCATTATCCAGATAACGGGTGACCTTCGCCCGCTCGCCGCCTTCCACCAGAACCTTTACTGTCCCGTCCGGCAGTTTCAGGAGCTGCAAAACCGTCGAGACCGTACCAACCGAATAAATATCGTCCGTAGCCGGGTCATCATCATTGGCATCTTTTTGCGAGACAAGAAGAATTTTCTTGTCATTGCTCATCACATCTTCCAGTGCCTTGACCGATTTTTCCCGGCCCACAAACAGCGGCACGATCATATGCGGAAAAACCACAATGTCTCTTAGGGGAAGTACGGGGTATGTAATGCTCATCAGGGCGTCCATTCGTTGACTGTAATCTTCATATATTTAGGCATAAAACGCCTAAGTTCAAGGCCTGCCTTGAGTTATTACGCCTCAAAACCCCCAAAATGATGTGACGGGAAAAGGGCGATCAGGCACCCGCAGGCGCAGATGCTTCACCCTGTTTGGTTTTGGTATAGATATAGAGCGGCTGGGTTTTACCCTTGACCACATCCGCATTGACCACGACCTCATCAACCCCATCAAGACCGGGCAGTTCAAACATGGTATCCAGCAGAATATCTTCCATAATCGACCGCAATCCCCGGGCACCAGTTTTGCGAAGAAGGGCCTTTTTGGCAATCTCTATCAACGCGCCGTCGGTGAAGGTAAGGTCCACTTCTTCCATGGAAAACAGACGCTGATACTGCTTGATCAGGGCGTTCTTGGGTCGGCTGAGAATTTCGACAAGGGCGTCCTCATCCAGATCCATCAGGGTTGCCAGAACCGGCAGACGGCCAACAAATTCAGGAATCAGACCAAAATGCAACAGATCATCCGGTTCCAGATCTGACAGAATCTCACCGACCTTGCGGTCATCATCAGGGGCCACATTAGCACCGAAGCCAATGGATTTACCCTCAAGGCGGTGGGCGATAATCTTGTCAAGGCCAGCAAAAGCGCCGCCGCAAATAAACAGTATATTGGTGGTATCCACCTGCAGAAATTCCTGCTGTGGATGTTTGCGCCCGCCTTGAGGCGGCACGCTGGCAACGGTGCCTTCCATGATTTTCAGCAGGGCTTGCTGTACGCCTTCCCCGGATACATCCCGGGTGATGGACGGATTGTCAGACTTGCGGCTGATCTTGTCCACTTCATCAATATAAACGATACCGCGCTGGGCATCTTCCACATTATATTCAGCGGCCTGAAGCAATTTCAGGATGATATTTTCCACATCCTCGCCCACATAACCGGCTTCGGTCAGCGTGGTGGCATCGGCCATGGTGAAAGGCACATCCAGAATACGGGCCAAAGTCTGAGCCAGCAATGTCTTGCCGCACCCCGTAGGGCCGAGCAGAAGAATATTAGATTTCGCCAGTTCAACATCATCGCCTTCTGTGGAATGTTGCAGACGCTTGTAATGGTTATGAACGGCAACGGACAGAACCTTTTTGGCCTGTTCCTGACCGATCACATAATCATTCAAGGTTTGCAGAATATCAAGCGGTGTGGGAACCCCGTCACCGGTTTTGGCCATGGAGGTTTTATTTTCCTCGCGGATAATATCCATACAAAGCTCAACACATTCATCACAGATAAAAACGGTTGGTCCCGCAATGAGTTTTTTTACTTCATGCTGGCTCTTGCCACAAAATGAGCAATAGAGTGTATTCTTGCTTTCACCGGACTTTGATTTCGTCATAAGGTATCTATTCCTAAAAGTTCCCTTATATGCTACTCTGACTACGCTATAAATCTCAACGAATTTTTTGCCAGATTGTCATATTTTTCTATCGTTTTTCCCCAAACCACACAAAATGATGCTTAATCAAGACGTAGTTTAGCAAAAAACTAGGAAACAATTAATTAACAAAAATGATTAATTTGCAAATTAATCGTTTGCAAATTAATCGCATGGTTTATTCTATTTATCTTCTGCTTTTGTAGGGCCGGGACGTTTGTCAAAAATCTCGTCAATCAGGCCGAATGCCTTGGCTTCTTCCGGGGACATGAAAGTATCCCGTTCCAGCGCATCAACAATTTTGGCCAGCTTCTGCCCGGTATGTTTGGCATAAATCTCATTCAATCTTGCCCGCAGAGCCAGAATTTCACGTGCCTGAATCTCGATATCCGTTGCCTGCCCCTGCGCGCCGCCGGACGGTTGATGAACCATAATGCGGGAATTGGGCAGGGAATAACGCTGTCCCTTTTCACCTGCCGCCAAAAGCAATGACCCCATAGAACAGGCCTGACCGATACAGATGGTGCTGACCTTATTGCGGATATATTGCATGGTGTCATAAATGCCCATGCCCGCCGTGACCACACCGCCCGGTGAATTAATGTAAAAAGCAATATCCTTTTTGGGATTTTCCGCTTCCAGAAACAAAAGCTGTGCGGTAATAAGCCCGGCTACCTGATCATTGACCTGCCCGGTCAGAAAAATAATATTTTCTTTCAGGAGGCGGGAGAAAATGTCATAGGACCGCTCGCCCCGGCTGGTTTGCTCCACCACCATGGGCACCAGAGTATTCATAAATGTATCGCGCACGTCGCTCATATCAGCTTTCCTGTTTTTAAAGTAAGTGCGGGCATCTTAGCCAATGCCCGTCACCAAATCCTTAACTTTTTGGCCCGCTGATTATTTTTTCTCAGCTTTGGTCTTTTTTGCCGGTGCTTTTTTCGGGGCGGCTTTTTTAGCGGCAGGCTTCTTGGGCGCCGCTTTCTTTGCCGCCGGTTTTTTCGGTGCTGCCTTCTTGGCTGCCGGTTTTTTCTTGGCCGCTTTCTTGGTGTCTTTCTTGGCCATATCCTCGGCTTCTTCAGCCTCAATGGCGGCGATCAATTCGTCGCGGGAAACCTTCTTGTCCTTGACATTGGCAAGTTCCAGAATGAAATCAACCACTTTTTCCTCAAACAAAGGCGCGCGCATCTGGGCCATAGCCTGCGGGTTTTTCTGATAAAATTCAAAAACCTCTTTTTCCTGACCCGGATAACGCTGGGCTTCCTGTGAAATCTGACGGGTCACTTCTTCCTGAGAGACACTGACCTCATTCTTCTGACCGATTTCGGACAGAAGCAGGCCCAAACGAACCCGGCGCACGGCGATGGCACGATATTCTTCTTTCACATCATCGCCCGGCTCATCAATATCTTCCGGTTTAATTTCCGGATTTTCTTCCAGAGCTTCCCGGTGCAGGTCCATTTTCAACTGTTGCCATATCTGGTCAAATTCCAGATCAACCATGCCTGCGGGAACCTCAAAAGAAACTTCATCCGCCAGCAGGTCAAGCAGAGAACGTTTCAGCTTGGTCCGGGCCAGTCCCTGATTCTCCTGTTCAACCTGTTTCTTCACCAGATCTTTCAGGGCATCAAGATTTTCCAGACCGAATTTCTTGGCCATATCATCATCAATTACCATGTCAGCAGGCTTTTGGACTTCGTGAATTTTCACTTCAAAAACTGCTGATTTTCCGGCAAGGTTCTTGGCCTGATAATCCTCTGGAAAGGTTACTTCAACATTTTTCTCATCACCCGCTTTTACGCCAACCAGCTGTTCTTCAAAGCCGGGGATAAAGCTGTTGGAGCCAAGCTCCAGCTGATGACCTTCTGCCGCGCCGCCGTCAAAGGCTTCGCCGTCCACCTTGCCGGAAATCCATCAGAACCGCATCGCCGTTCTGGGCTTTATATGTCTTGGCGGCTTTTTTAAAGTTTTTCTGCTGGCCGGCGATTTTAGTCACGGCTTCCATGACCTGATCATCACTGGCCTCAACCACAAACCGCTCCAGCTTCAATTTGGCCAGATCAGGGATGTCAAATTCCGGGGTGATTTCCACATCAATGGAATATTCAAGGTCTGCGCCCTCATCAAAGGACACCACTTCGATCTTTGGCTGCATGGCGGGTCGGACATTCTGTTCGTCCAGCGCGGCCTGCGAGGTGCTGTTGATGGTTTCTTCCAATACCTGACCCAACAGGTTTTTGCCGTGCAGTTTTTTCAGCAAAGACAGGGGTGCTTTGCCGGGGCGAAAACCGGGCATTTTAATCTGCCCTATCTGCCCTTGAATTTTTTTCACTTCTGCATCGATCTTGGCATCAATATCGTCTGCGGAAATGACAACTTTATATCCGCGCTTCAAACCTTCTGAGACTGTTTCCGTTACCTGCATGTTTACTCTGCTTTTCCTGAGGGGCCGTAAAGCCCGTTTTAATGTTAAACCGCATATCGACAGACATCAAAAGAATGGTGCGGGTGAAGGGACTTGAACCCCCACGTCATAAGACACTAGAACCTAAATCTAGCGCGTCTACCAATTTCGCCACACCCGCATTCTATTCATAAAATATGGCCGAATCTGCATATATGTTGGTCTTTATAGTCATTTAAGAATAAATTTCCACCGAAAAAATGCCTTATCCGGCGGATTCCGAAATATATGAGAGTGTGGCGGGGATTTGGCCCTCAATATCCTCTGAAATCAGGCCGGGGCCAAAGGCTGTGGCCGCCGCCCCGTGAACCCACACCGCCGCCGAGGCCGCCTCAAAAGACGCCATCCCCTGCGCCATCAGACCAAGGCACAGCCCGGCCAGAACATCGCCCGACCCCGCCGTAGCTAGGGTCGGCGGCGCATTATCATTAATCACCGCCCGTCCATCCGGACCCGCAATCACTGTATCCGGGCCCTTGTAAATAACCACCGCTCCGGCCCGCCGGGCCGCCGCCCGGGCCGCCGCAAGCTTGCCGCCTGTGCCATCCGGGAACAGGCGAGCGAATTCACCGGCATGTGGGGTGAGGACAGGGCATTGACCGGACTTGGCAATAGCTTTGAACAGCCTGTCCGGCTGATCGGCAAAGACGCTTAACCCGTCCGCATCAATGACGCAGCCGCGTTCAGCGGCCAATATTTGTAAAACATGATCCCTTGTGCGCTCGTTGACCCCGCCGCCCGGCCCGACGCACCAATGACCAATCCGGTCGTCTTTCAAATAGCCCCCAATGTCCTCCTTACCCATAAAAGGTTTTATCATGACAGCGTTTAATTGGGCAGCGTGGGACTGAATTGCCGCCTCTGGGCAGACCACACTGACCAGTCCTGCCCCGATTCTGAGTGCTGCCCGGGCCGCAAGCCGCGCCGCGCCGCCGTGGGCCAATCCCCCGCTGATCACCGCCCCGTGACCCCGGTTATATTTATGACCAGTCAAGGTGGGGCGGGGAAACTGGTCCCGCCAAAGCGCCGGATCATTATGATAAGTTTGAGGGGGAATATCCGTCAGCACCCGGTCTGAAATGCCAATATCCGTCACCTCTAGCGTGCCGCAATAATCGCGGCCCGGATAAAGCAGATGGCCTGGCTTGCGCCTGAAAAAAGTCACCGTGGACGTGGCCTTGAGACAAACCCCCATTATCTGCCCGCTGTCCCCCGACAGGCCGGACGGCATATCTACCGCCACCACATCAAGGTCAAGGCCGTTGATCTTTGCAATGAGTTTGGCCGCTGGCCCCTCTATGTCCCGGCATAGCCCGGCCCCGAATATAGCATCCACCACAAGGCCGTGATCCTGAATGACCTCCGGCGTCAAGGGCAGAATATCACCGTCCCATCTTCCGGCCATCACCGCCGCATCCCCGGTTAATTTTTCTTGCGTCCCGAGCAGAGCCAAGGTCATTGACCATCCGGCTTCTTTCAGGTGGCGAGCAATGACAAAGCCATCGCCGCCATTATTGCCCGGCCCGCAAAGTATCAGCGTTTTGATCCCCGCATAACGATGCATGATGTGGCGGGTCACGGACAGGCCCGCCGCCTCCATCAGGTCCACCCCCGGCGTTCCGGCGCGGATGGTCATCTGATCCGCCCGCGCCATTTCATCGGTAGTCAGTAGGGCATGACGGCCCATTTCACGTTTATTTCTTTGAGGCAATCCATTCATTGACTTTATCTTCAAGGGTTGACAGCGGCAAGGCCCCGTCCCGCAGGACAACTTCGTGATACTGCCGTATGTCAAATTTATCGCCCAGTTCGGCCTTGGCCTTGGCCCGCAGGGATTGAATTTTGAGCATGCCGATTTTATAGGCCGTGGCCTGCCCCGGCATAACGATATAGCGTTCAATGGCCTTGACCACGTCACCTCTGGGGTTCGGGGTATTGGTGGCCAGATAGTCTATGGCCTGTTCCCGGGTCCATTTCTGGTCATGGATCCCCGTATCCACCACAAGGCGGCAGGCCCGCCAGAGTTCCATGGCCAGACGGCCAAAGTCTGAATAGGGGTCCGCATAAAACCCCATTTCCTTGGGCAGAAATTCGCTATACAGCCCCCAGCCTTCTGTATAGGCGGTATAGCCGCCAAATTTACGGAATTTGGGAATGCCTTTTAATTCCTGCATGATCGCCAGTTGCATATGGTGGCCGGGGATGCCTTCGTGATAGGCCAGTGCCTCCATCTGATAAGTGGGCATTTCGGACATTTTATACAGGTTGGCATAATAGATGCCGGGGCGGCTACCATCGGGAGCCGGACGATTGTAAAAAGCCTTGCCCGCAGATTTCTCGCGGAAGGCCTCCACCCTCTTCACAATCAGCTCCGCTTTTGGTTTGCTGATGAAAACCTCGTCCAGGCGACCCTTCATGGTATTGATAATCTGTTCGGCTTTTGTCAGATAGGCCTGCCTGCCTTCTTCCGTGTTCGGGTAATAAAATTGCTTGTCGGTACGGGTAAATTCAAAGAAATCCTGCAAGGAGCCTTTAAAATTGACCTTCTTCATAATGTCGCGCATCTCACCATGAATCCGCGCCACCTCATCCAGACCAAGTTGATGTATTTCATCGGCGGTCATATCGGTGCTGGTAATCTGCTTCAGGCGATATTTATAAAAGGCCGCGCCGTCAGGCAGCCTCCAGGCCCCGTCATCGGTGGTCGCCGCCGCCTGCTGGCTTTCCGCCAACGTTATCAGGCCTTCATAGGCCGGTTTGACAGAGGTCAGGAGGGCACTTGTGGCCCGCGCGATCAGCGCGTCCGCCTGCGCCTTATCCTCAAGTTTCAGCCCCGCCACCTTCTTTTTAAAATCCGCCAGCAGGGTGCTGTCATCCCCATCCGTGAACGGCGCCCCGGTGAGCAGGTTTTTCGCATCATCTATCACATAAGGAAATACAAATTTCGGCGGCAAAATACCCTTGTCCTGATTACGTTTCATGGCCGCCATTCGTTGATCAACAGTGGCTTTCACCCCTTCAAGCCGGGAAATATAGGCCTCCGCATCGGACAGGGACGTCACCCGGTGAAAATTAATCAGGAACGCCGGAATCCGCGACTGCCAACCGAACATCTGATTGACGGGATAGCCGTGGTACCGCCATTTATAGCCTTCAATCTGTTCCTTCAGAGCCCGAACCGCCAGATCATAGCTGAGCTTTGTCGCCTTATCCAATTTGTCATAATCATAATTGGTCTGTAATTCTTTCAGGTCATTGATCGTCCGGGCATGATCGGAAGCGGCCTTTTCCTCGGTCCGTACATCCCATTTGCCGTAATCTTTCTTAATCCCCTGATAGGTCTGAAATTCCGGGCTGTCCATCACATCGCGCATGAAGACTTTTTCAAAATTCGCGTTCAGCCGGTCAGATTCCGTCTGTGCGACCTCCGATGTAACCTGCGTTGTTTCGGATGAATTTGTGCTATTTTGAGTGGCCTTATCCTCCCCGCATCCGCTTAAAGTCAGCAGAGCAATCATGGCGGTGGTTGCCAATAATGTATTTTTCATTTTTATCCCTGTATTTTTTTTGATTAAACTGTATTAGGAACTATATAATGTCCCCTGCAAAGAACAATAGATAAAAATATTTATGCCTGATGACGTGCCAGACAATACCGCCCGAAACAACCAGCAAGACCTGTTAAAAGGAGCGGCGGCAAATTTATTCGGCTTTGTTATCAGGCTCGGCGCGCGCCTGCCCTTTCTGTTTGTAGTCGCCCTGCTATATGGCAAGGAAATATTCGGCCAGTATCTGTTTGCCGTCACATTGGTCGAAACCCTGACCGCCATTATCCTGTTTGGTTTCAAAAGATCCCTGTTCCACTTCATCCATGATGACCTGCATAATAATGACCGGACAGGGGTCTATAACACGATCATTGCGGCGTTGATTATCTGTACTGTTATTGGCGGGGCGATTATTATTCCGGTCTATATGATGGAAGATTTCCTGTATCGGCTGTTCCCCGGTGATATGGCGCGGGGGATATTCTTCCTCCTGCCCGCCGCCCTCCTCTATGCCTATGCGGAGATATTCCTTACCGCCACCCGCGCCGCCCGAAAAATGCGCTATGAAGTCACCGCCAAAAGTCTTGTGGAGCCTTATGTCTTGCTGCTTTTTTCCGCCGGACTGTTTTTTCTGGGACAGGTGGGAACCGGGTTATTCATAGCCTATTGGGTCATGAATATCAGCGTTCTGCTCTATGCCCTCTATGGCTTTGGCCGGATTTATGAAAAAGACATTCGCCATTTTCGGGGCCTCACAGGGCAGCGGATAAAAGAGATGGTCACCTTTTCCGCGCCCACCGCCGCCTATGACCTGATCGGTGTGCTGATCCTGCGTATTGACATCTATTTGCTGGCGGCGATTGTCACGCCGGGGGCCCTGGGCATATACGGTATCGCGCTACAGATCATGACCATCGTCAAGAAAGTCCGCCAAAGTTTTGACCCCATATTGGAGCCAGTTATCTCCCAGACGGTGAAGCATGCTCCCCTTAAAAATGTCGCCAAGGAACTGGCCCGGGTGAGCTACTGGATTTTCTCAATTCAGGCCCTGATCATCACCCTGTTGTTTTTTTACGGCGGGGCCTTGCTAGGCCTGTTCAAAGTGGGTGGTGACGAGGCCCATCTGACCCTGTTGCTACTGACCAGCGCCATTATGATTCAGGGTAGTTTCGGCCTGAGCGAGCTGATATTCCTTTATAAAAAACCGGGGGTCAATCCCGTTTTATCTGTGGCCATTCTGATCCTGCACGGCAGCCTGTGTTATGCCTTGTCGGTGACATATGGCATCGTCGGCGCGGCGGCCAGCTTGCTTATTTCCTATAGCATTATGGAGATCATTCGCCTGATGCTTGCCCGGTATTTTTTCACTATCTTTCCCTTTGACAGAACGATATTCAAACCCGTGATCATGTCCGGGGCTTTGTATGCTTTTCTGTCCCTGCTCTCCACCGTCATAAACCTCCAAGGGGTGCTGGGTGTTTTTCTGGGCCTGACAGGGGGAATATTAGTTTATTTTCTTGCCTTTTTAATCATTGCACAAAAGGAAGAAAGGTTTATTCTCTTGCAAAAGTTAAGGTTAAAGAAGTCATAATATGAAGGACACTGTAACAGAAGTTGGCATATTTACACCAACGACTGCGATCTTATCAGCGGCACCCGAAGGAGAGCTTATCGTCTCCGCCATCAGCGTCCGGGACCGTCTTGTTAAAAACTGCATCTCCAATGACATCAAGAAGATCATCATTCTTGATCCTGTCGGTACAACAAAAAAGTCCCGTGTCGAATATGCCAACGAGAAATCCGCCACCGTGGAATATGTCAAGGACATGGCGGCGGCGAATATCAGCCCCCGTGACACAATTCTCTATATTAAAGATGGTTTTCTGGTTCATAATTCTTTGTTGGAAACATTCCTCTCCTCCGGCGCTAAAATCCTGAAAGACCCATATGGCGGGAAAAATATCTTTGCGCGGGATGATTTTGAAACACAGGCGAAAAGCAGCTATTCCGAAGATGAAATATTTGCCGGTGACCCCTTCCATATATTCCCCATACAGGGGGAAAATCTGGCCGAAGCCCGCACCCGCCTGTTCAAGTGGCTGGACAAGCCCTCAGACGGCTTTATTTCCAGAACCCTAAACCGGCCCGTATCCACTTTATTCAGTAAATTTTTTGCCGATTATCCCATACATCCGGCCTATTTTACCGCTCTGACAGCTTTGCTGGCGGGTTTAATGACTTACGTCCTGCTTATGGGCGGCGAAAGCGGAATATTGTGGGGCTGCATCTTATTCCATGTGGTGTCTGTAGCCGACGGTATAGACGGCGAGATTGCCCGGGCTAAATTTCAGGCCAGCCTGAACGGGGCGAAACTTGATACGACCATAGATATGATCACCAATATACTTTTTATGGCCGCCCTGAGCTATGCCTTATGGAGCACATATGGCGATGCCTATCTGATTCTCGGGATCTATGTGGTCCTGCTCGCCCTGATGGGGGTTCTGCTGATGACATCGCTTCTCTATTTCGGCCCGGGCGGCGGGCGATTTGATATTTTGGCCAACACCATCCGGACTCATTATGTGGGCAGGCCCGTCCTGTTGAAAATCTTTAATTTTTGCAATTATTGCCTGAAGCGGGATGCCTTTGCCTTTATTTTTGCCGTCTTTGGCCTGTTAGGATTTGGACGCTATATTCCAGAATTTCTAATTTTCGGCCTAACCATATGGAATTTAGCAATTATTTTAAACGCCCGAACGATCCTGAGATCAAAACAACCCATAGAAGAAATTTAGATAAATTTTATCAAACTATTAAGACCTCTCCCCCTATTATCCTACCCAAGTTTTTCAGTAACGTTAATAGGTAGAGAGTATCATATGTCACACGAACTACAACTTGAGCAAATCGAGGAAAATTTACAGTATTTACTTAATGGGGAATTTCAGAAAATTAACGAAGGGGCGTGTAAATATACAGCCCTGATCAAACAAATCTCAGACAAGAATGTTGCCCGTGTTGACCGCAACCTGCGCCGGACGGTTGATATGTCCGTCACTGCCAGCAAAAGTGTCTCCGGTGTTGCCGAAATGATCCGGGACATCAGCGAAGTTGATAACCAGACCCAATCCATTGCCGCCGCCGTCGAAGAACTTGCCGCCTCCGTGGGCAGTATTTCCGAAAGTGCCAGCGGCGCGACTAGCGAAATTTACCATGTGGCTGAAAGTGCCGCCACCGGCCTTAATTCAGCCAGAATGGCCCAAACCACCATGGATGAGATTGCGGATTCCGTTGAACAGTCGGCCCAGAAGGTAAATAACTTATCTGCCGCCTCTGAAGAAATTGGCAAGATCGTCAAAGATATTGAAGATATTGCCAAACAAACCAACCTGCTTGCCCTCAATGCCACCATCGAGGCCGCCCGGGCCGGGGATGCAGGCAAGGGATTTGCCGTAGTCGCCAATGAGGTCAAAAATCTGGCCAATCAGACGGCCACCGCGACGGAAAATATCCGAAATCGTATTAATAATCTGCGCACTGAAATGAGCGGCATAATTACGGTCATGCATGAGGGCAGTGAAAAGGTTACCAAAGGCAAGGATGTTATCAATACATCAACCCAGGAAATGGCCGGAATCGCCGATCAGGTGGATATTGTCAACAATCGTATGCAGGAAATTAACGGTATCCTGAGCCAACAGGCCGAAGCCTCTCAGGAAGTCTCCAGCGGCGTCATCACCATTGCCCGCATGAGCGCGACAAATGTGGAAAAAGTCAATGAAGTGATTGACATTCTTGAAAAAACCGAAGCGCCCATTCTGGAAAGCGTCAACGATATGGTGCCGCGCGGCGGCAAGACAGCCATTATACAGGCCGCGAAATCAGATCATATGATCTGGATGCGCAAATTATCCCAAATGCTTGTGGGTCGCACGACACTTAACCCTGCGGAACTTGCCGACCATCACAGCTGCCGCCTTGGCAAATGGTACGACAAGCAGAATGACCCGAGATTTACCTCCCTTCCCGAATGGCAGGCGTTAAGCGGCCCCCATCATGATGTCCATGCCAGCGGCATCGAAGCCGCCCGGCAATATGCTGATGGCAATATTAAAGGGGCTATTGAGGCCGTAAAAAGGGCTGAAAATGCCTCCCATGATGTTATGGAAATTCTGGAAACCATAGGCCAGAAACTGGCTTAAACGCCATCTTTTTTCTGGCGTAAAAATGGAATGATCATCAAGGCCCATAATCCGGTCTTATGATCATCCCGATAATCCACAAGGCCAATTTCCATTTGGTCGTGGCCTTTGCCTGGTTGCGCGCGGTAAGTACCGAATATCCTGTCCCACCACGGCATGTTAAAGCCGAAATTGCTGTTAAACTCCTGCGGGATAACTGAATGGTGAACCCGGTGCATATCCGGCGTTACGACAAACAGGCGCAGGATTTTATCCAGTGCTTTCGGCAGGCGAATATTGCCATGGTTAAACATGGCCATACCGTTCAGGAGAATCTCGAAAATAACCACCGCCGCCACCGGCACGCCCAGAGCGATAACCCCGGCGCATTTAACCCCGATGGACAGAATGATTTCAAGAGGATGAAACCGCAGGCCGGTGGTCACATCAATTTCCTGATCGATATGGTGAATTTTATGCAATCGCCAGAGCATCGGCACATAATGAAAAACCACATGCTGACCATAAATCAGCAAATCTAGCAACAGAACCGACAGAATAACCGTAACCACAAAGGGCAATGACAACTGATTAAACAGCCCAATTCCGTTCTGCACCGCAAAGATAGCGGCTCCTGTCGCGGTAATGGGCACAATCAGGCGCACAAGGACGCTGTTGATGAGGACAAGCAACAGGTTGCGTGTCCAGCGTACAGCGCGGGTAATATGACGCGGGCGTTTAGGCCTAATGGCCTCCCACAAGGCGACAATAACCAGTACGCCGATAAAAAATATCAGGCGCAGGGCAGCTTCATTTTCCAGCAACATCCGGGGACTTATCCTTCACTTTCATATGGATCACCCCGTCAGGATAAAAAGCCTTGAAGGCAAAAGCAAACGGAATATGATGGACCACATCCGCCCCGTCCCGGGTCACGGTGATATTGCCAACATCCCGCCCGCGCCGGATATTGCGGGAATCAAGCGCCGAATTCTGCCCCTTCTGCCAGCTGATAACCAGATCACCGGAACGGACGATCTTATGTTTGCGGATCAAGGACAGGGGCCAGGCTTCACTTCCCACCGCCACCACACGGGACAGGGGCTTTGGCGGACCATCATAATTGCCATCGAATAAGAAGGGCCAGCGCGATGTGTCATATTTCATATAGGGGGTCTTGCCGTAACGGCGCATCCTGTCATTATTGGGCACCAGAACCCGGCCTTTAGGATGGCGCGTGCGGAACAGGGTAAAAGATTCCATGCGGGACGGGATGGCCTTTAATGTCTTTCCGGCATATTTGCCTACAATCCCCTCGCCCGTAAACTGTTGCCACCAGCTTTGGCTCTGGCGGTCATACATGACCATGTCCGACTGGCGTAGCTTGCCTGTGGTGCCAAAATCCAGCACATTCCCCTCAAATGTCCGCTCAAAAACCAGCGCCGCATTGCACAGCGGGCAATAGGTGATCGCCACCGGCACCCCGCCCACCGTGTCATTGACGATCTCATGATACATCAGTATGCGCACCGGATAGGCCCTTACATCGCCCTTGATATTCAGACTGATCACAGGTTCCTTCTTGCCCATGCCCTTGATTTCCCAGACCGCCTTGAATTGAGGCTTGTCAATGGGCGGGATGCCATCCCTGCGCGGCCCGCCTTCAATAATTTCTTTGAAATCAATGGTGGTTTTTCTAAAATCCGTGCGCTGCCATTCAAAGCGCCAGCTTTGGGGCACATCCCCCGCAAAGGCCGCTGAGATAGTCCCCCAGAATATCATCAAAAAGATAAGCTGTTTTTTCCCCTGCCGGATATATGCCGCTGTCATCATCTGCTCCTGTTGAGAACAGTTTACGAGATGACAGGGTCACATACACATCAAAGCTTTGTGAGGGGGTTAAAGATATTCAGCGGTGACATCCATGATCCTGTCCCGCATCCAGCTGTTGGCCTGATCCTCAGAGCGGCTTTTATGCCAATAAAGATGCAGTTCCAAATCCGCCAGCTCAAAAGGCAGTTCCATAAGACGGGCGTCATATTGGCTGACCGAACGCAGGGGGGCCGTCAGAGCCAGATCAGACCGCAGAGCCACCAGAGGTGCCACCAGATAATGCTGAAGCCTGAGCTGAATATGCCGCCGATGGCCGAGGCGATTCAGGGCGATTTCCACATGACCGGGACCGCTGCGGCGGCTGGACACATGGATATGATCAAAGCCCAGATAATCCTCCAGCGTCAGCTTATCGCCTTTAAAAGGATGATCCCGGCCCAGCATACAGACGTACCGTTCCTTCAACAGCGGCGCATGACACAGTTGCGGATCATTAAACATCGGCACATCTATGGCGAAATCCATGGTGCCGCCGGATAATTCCCGCAACAGATCGGCCCTTGGGATATGATAGCTTTCAAAATTCAGGCCCGGTGCCCGGCGGCTGACCATTTCCTCCAGCGGCGGCAGAATCATGGCGGCAATCAAATCGGACATATTGATGCGAAAGGTCTTGTCGGCCCGATCCGGTTGGAAAATACCTTCCTCCGTCAGACTGCTGGTCATCAATTGCAGGGCCTCCCGCACCCGGCCAATGATATTTTCCGCTGCCGGGGTCGGCACCATCGACTTATTGGCCCGAATGAACAGCGGATCATCAAAGGTCCGGCGCAGACGGGCAAGCGCGTTGCTGACTGCCGGCTGACTCAGGCATAAAATATCGGCGGCCCGGGTCAGGTTCCGCTCGGCATAAATTGTCTCAAAGACGATAAACAGATTTAAATCAACCTGATTCAGGCGCATGATACTTGCCTCTACTATTTATCAAATCAATACTATACTATACATATAATAAATTTCAAAAATAATAAGATAAATCCTATACTGCCCTTAAATACAAAGGGTGCATATGGCTGAGATATATCTGATACGACATGGGCAGGCTTCGTTTCATTCCGACAATTACGATAAATTGTCGGACCTTGGCCGCCTGCAATCCCAGTATCTGGGCCAATATTTTACCGAGCGCGCCATAAAATTTGACCATATCTTCACTGGTAGCCAGCTTCGCCATAAGCAAACGGCGGATGCTATTCTGGATCACACGA
This sequence comes from Alphaproteobacteria bacterium, assembly GCA_013152755.1. Lineage (GTDB taxonomy): Bacteria > Pseudomonadota > Alphaproteobacteria > Sphingomonadales > Emcibacteraceae > Paremcibacter. The sequence continues at coordinate 2,417 of JAADFR010000008.1, read as the reverse complement.
ACACCCCCTATGACATTCACAATGGCCTCAACGAATATGATTTCGCCGCCCTTTACAAGGCCTATATGGCCCAGCATCCCACAGAGGACGAAGCCGCAAAAAATGGTGATCGGCGAGTTTTTTACCACCGGTTGAAACAGGCCTTGATGTTATGGTCACAGGACAAATTAACGGGTGATCTGCCGGAAAGCTGGGCGGATTTCACGGGTCGGGTGGCCGATGCCCTTGCTCATATTCGGCGGCAATCGGACGGCATCAGTCTGGTGGTCAGTTCCGGCGGGGCCATATCCATGGCCATCGGACATATCCTTGGCCTTGAGGCTCAAAAAATAATCGACCTAAACCTGCAAATTAAAAACGCCAGCTTCAGCCATATCTATCCGGGCCGGGACAGATTTCACCTGTCCAGCTTTAACAATATTCCGCATCTGGACCGACCCGACCGGTCCGATGCCATCACCTATAGCTAACCCAGGAGAAAAATCATGGATTTTGATCACAGCCCGAAAGTTCAAGACCTCTGCCGCCGCCTGTCCGCCTTTATGGAAGATCACATCGTGCCGCGCATCCGCGCCCACCATGAGGAGATCAAGGCCGGGATTTTCCCAGTATCCTTTATGGAGGACTTAAAAGCCCTCGCCCGATCCGAGGGGCTGTGGAATCTGTTTCTGCCCCATCTGAAAGAGGGGGAGAGCGGCACCCAGCTGACCAACCTTGAATATGCCCCGCTGGCCGAAATTATGGGCCGGGTCATCTGGGCGCCGGAAGTCTTTAACTGCAACGCCCCCGACACAGGTAATATGGAAATATTCCATATGTTCGGCACCGAGGCCCAGAAAGAACAATGGTTAAACCCCCTGCTGGACGGTAAAATACGCTCCGCCTTTGCCATGACCGAACCGGATGTTTCCTCCTCTGACGCCACCAATATTCAGACCCTGATCCAGCGGGACGGCGATGATTATGTGATCAATGGCCGCAAATGGTTTATCTCAAACGCCGCCCATCCCAATTGCCGGGTGATGATTCTCATGGGCAAGACCGATCCGGATAATGCGGACCGCCACCGCCAGCAAAGCATGATCATCATCCCCATGGATACGCCGGGCGTGACCATAGAGCGCAATATCCCCATCATGAGCCACCATTCTCCCGAGGGTCATTGTGAAATCACCTTCCGCGATGTAAGAGTTCCCGCCAGCAATCTTCTGGGCGGGGAAGGCGAAGGTTTTATGATGGCGCAGGCACGGCTTGGCCCGGGCCGCATCCATCATTGCATGCGCTCCATCGGGCAGTCCGAGCTTGCCCTCGACCTGATGGTGGAACGGGCGCAGGAGCGCAAGGCCTTTGGCAAATATCTGCACCAGCACGGCGCGGTTAGCGAATGGATTGCGCGGTCCCGCATGGAAATTGATCAGGCGCGCCTGTTCGTCCTGAAAACTGCCGATATGATTGACAAGGCCGGGGCCAAGGGGGCGCGTAAAGAAATCTCCATGATCAAGGCCATCATCCCGAAAATGCAGACCACCATCGCCGACCGGGCCATGCAGGTCTTTGGCGCCATGGGCATTTCGCCGGACACGCCGCTGGCTGACATCTGGACATGGGGCCGCGCGTTACGCTTTGCCGATGGGCCGGATGAGGTTCACCTGCGTAGCATTGCCCGCATGGAAATCCGCGAAGCCCAGAACAAACCCGGTTTCACCCTGCCCTATCTGACCCCGCCCCTGCGGGATGAAAAATAAGGAATATGCCAATGACTGATCTTTTTAGCCTGAGCGGCAAAATCGCCCTCGTCACCGGAGCCTCCAGCGGCCTTGGTCATCATTTTGCCAAAACCTTGGCCAAGGCCGGGGCCAAAGTGGTCGTTGCGGCCCGCAGGCGGGACAAGCTGGACCAGCTGGTCCGGGAGATTACCGAGGATGGCGGCGAGGTCATGGCCGTAACCATGGATGTGACCGATCTGGGCAGCATCCGCGCCGCCTATGACATGGCCGAAAAGCAAATGGGGCTGGTGGACATAATTCTCAATAACGCCGGGGTCGCCGATTCCAAAGCCTTTCTGGACATAGACGACGACAGCTGGGACTTCACCATGGATACCAACCTGAAAGGCGTTATGCAGGTGGCGCAGGAAGGCTGTAAAAGGCTGGTGGCGGCGGACAAGGGCGGCGTTGTGATCAATATCTCATCCCTGCTCGGCATGGCCTTTCAAACATTGCAGACCAGCTATGCCACCTCAAAGGCGGCGGTCATCCATATGACCCATTGTATGGCATCGGAAATGATGCGCTATAACATCCGGGTCAACAGCATCGCGCCGGGCTATTTCAAGACCGAGATGAATGCGGATTTCTTCGATACGGACCGGGGCAAGGCCTATATCCGCACCATTCCCATCCGCCGCCTGGGACAGC
>JAADFR010000007.1:2096-20939 GCA_013152755.1 Alphaproteobacteria bacterium | reverse complement strand
CAGGCTGTGGAGCCATCATACATGGAGGCATTGGACACCTCCATACCTGTAATCTGGGCCACTTGGGTCTGAAATTCAAACAGGGTTTGCAGCGTGCCTTGGGAAATTTCCGGCTGGTAAGGGGTATAGGCGGTCAGGAACTCGCCGCGCTGAATCATATAGTCCACTGTGCTGGGCACGTAATGGCGGTAAGCCCCCGCGCCGCAAAAGAACGGTACGGAGCCTGCGGGGATATTCTTGTCCGCAAAGGCGGTCATTTGCCGTTCCACATCCATTTCGGACGCGTGGCGCGGCAGGTCAACGGGCTGCTTCAGCAGCGCGCCTTCCGGCACATCCCGGAACAGGTCGTCAATATGATCCACGCCAATTTTCGCCAGCATTTCCGAGCGGTCAGACGGGCCAAGGGGTAAATAGCGCATTCTATTCCAGCCCCGCGACAAATTCTTTATAGCCACTCTCATCCATGAGGTCGTCCAGCTCATCCGTATCACTGAGCTTGACCTGATAAAACCAGCCATCACTTTGGGCAAGGCTGTTGACCAGCGCCGGTTCATCTTCGAGGGCGTCATTAATGGCGGTCACGTCACCGCTAACCGGGGTATAGATTTCACTGGCTGCCTTGACGGATTCTACAACGGCAATTTCATCACCCTTGTCATAGCTATTGCCCACTTCAGGCAATTCCACAAAAACAATATCACCCAGCGCATTCTGGGCATAATCGGTGATGCCGACAGTGCCGACGCCATCTTCTACGGTGATCCATTCATGTTCTTCTGAAAAATAGGTTGTCATAATATGTAATCCTTATGCGTTCTTACGATAGTAGCGTTGAGGTACGAAGGGGGTTTTGGCCACATGGGCCGGTAATGATTTGCCGCGCACAGATAGAAAGACTTCCGTTTCCGGGGTGGCATATTCTGTTTTTACATAGCCCATGGCGACCGGGCCGCCGAATGTGGGGCCGAAACCACCGCTGGTGATGGTGCCAATCTGCGCGCCGTCCTTGTTCAGGATTTCCGTCCCTTCCCGGGCCGGGGCGCGGCCATCGGGCAGGATGCCCACACGTTTTTGGGCGTAATTTTTATGGATGATCTGATCCAGAATGATCTTGTCACCGGGAAAGCCGCCTTCTGCGCGCCGCCGTTTGCCGATGGACCAGAGCAGCGCGGCCTCAACCGGGGTTGTTTCCTCGGTCAGGTCATGGCCGTAAAGGCATAATCCGGCCTCTAAGCGCAGGCTGTCCCGGGCGCCAAGGCCGATGGCTTCCACCTCATCCTCGGCCAGCAGGGCGCGGCAGACGTCTTCGGCCTTATGGGCGGGGATGGAGATTTCATGGCCATCTTCACCGGTATAGCCGGAACGGCTGATGTAACAGTCCGCCCCGCAAATGGTAACCTCTGCGTAGGTCATGAAATCCATTTCATCGGCCCGAATATCAGAGTTTTGGGCAAAGCGGGCCAGAACCGCCGCCGCCTTTGGCCCCTGCAGGGCGACAAGGGCGCGGTCATTCAGCTCAGTCAGGGTGAAGCCATCCGGTAGGTGGGCGCGCATATGGGCGATGTCCGCCGCCTTGCAGGCCGCATTAACCACCAGAAACAGATCATCCTGCCGCTTGGTGATCATCAGGTCGTCCATGATGCCGCCGCGTTCATTGGTGAACATGCTGTAACGGATGTGGTTTTCTTTCAGATCAATGATATTGCCGGGGACCAGACTTTCGATCCAGTGATCGGCATCGGGGCCACAAATGACCACCTGTCCCATGTGGGAGACATCAAAAAGCCCGGCGGCAGCACGGGTATGTTTATGCTCCCCCATCACCCCCAGAGGATATTGCACCGGCATGAGATAGCCCGCAAAGGGTACCATTTTGCCGCCAAGTTCCTCATGTAGATTATAGAGGGGTGTTTTCAGAAGGTTACTGTTATCGGCACTCATATATTTCTCCAGAGCAAGCACTTTTAGCACGCAAACCCGTGCCATCGGTGCCCCCTCTGTCATGGATACCTGAGAGATTTGACTTTATATAATGCGCTACCGCCTTGCGGCTACTTGAGCGCGGTTTTGGTTCAGTCCGTAGGCCGTCCCAAATATAAAGCTTACCCCGTCGGTGGGATTAATGAAAATCCGCTTTCCAGAGTGCCGTATTATCCTGCGGTCCTTGGTGCCTGAGAGTTTCCGGGGCGGTTGCTCCTTCGGCGCTGTTAAACAGTCTCTCCCGCAGGGTCTGTCAGCATGGCCGCCATAATAGCCGGATAGACCGGAGAGTCAACGGCAGATAGAGCCGCAAAAGCATAAGGCATTGATCATGGCCGGTATTTCTGCGATAAATGCACAAAATCAATTAAATAATTTCAGAAAGTCAGCATTCATGACCATTATAAAATCATTTTTTTCTTTTATTCTCAGCATACTTAAAGGGTTTTGGGTATATTTCAGAAAATTCCAGTCGGCAGTTGGAACACTGTTATTTCTCATGTTGGTGCTGTTTATCATTGTTTCCCTGTTCAAGGAGGAAAGCATCACGGTTCCTACGGACGGAGCGCTTGTGGTGTCATTGGACGGGGCCATACAGGAACAGAAAATTTATGATCAGTCGCCAGCAGCGGCGCTTACTGGCGGCAAAATCAAACGCCAGACCATTCTGCGGGATGTGGTTAAGGCCATGGATTTGGCGGCGACAGATAATAATATTAAGATGATGATTTTGGATACCAATCATCTGGCAGGGGCTTTGCCCGCCACGCTCCATTATATCGGTGATGCCATGGCCCGCTTTCGCAAGTCCGGCAAGAAAATTGTCACGTATGGCAACAGCTATGGTCAGGCGGCTTATCTGATTTCTTCCTATGCGGATGAAATTTATTTAAACCCGTACGGCGCGGTGGAGCTTTATGGCTATGGGTCATATCAGAGCTATTACAAAGGTTTTCTGGATAAAATCAAGGCAGAGGTTCAATTGTTCCGGGTCGGTAAATACAAGTCTGCTATGGAGCCGTTTATCCGCAGTGACATGTCCCCGGCGGCCAAGGAGGCTAGTCTGGCATTAATGGGTGACCTGTGGGGGGAATTTACCAATAGTATTGCCAAGGGGCGTAATCTGGACGAGGCGGAATTTGTCGCAGGTTTTGACAATGTAGATGTTGGCCTTGAATCGGTAAAGGGTGATCTTGGGGCGTTTGCTCTGAAATATAAACTGGTTGATGGTCTGAAAACCCGTGAAGAATGGCGGGTTTATCTGGCGGCGCAGCTGGGGACCACCATATCCGGTCTGAAAGATAAATTCATTGGCTATAATAATTACCTGACGGTTAAAACGCCGGCCATCTTGCCGCCAAAAGACCTGATCGCGGTGGTTTATGCCAACGGTACGATCATGGATGGGCAGCAGCCACAAGGCGTGGCCGGCGGGGACACCGTTTCCCGGCATCTGCGCGAAGCCCGGCTGAATAATAACGTCAAAGCGGTTATCTTGCGGGTGAACAGTCCGGGGGGCAGTGCCTTTGCCTCGGAACTTATTCGTCAGGAAGTCCTGCAATTGAAAAAGGCGGGCAAGCCGGTTGTGGTGTCTATGGGGTCGCTTGCGGCCTCCGGCGGTTACTGGATTTCGGCACAGGCTGATGAGATTTGGGCTTCGCCCACCACCATTACCGGGTCTATCGGTATTTTTGGGGCCATTCCCAATATTGAAGGAACGCTGGCCGCCATCGGCATTACGACGGACGGGGTTGGTACAACGCCCCTGTCTTTTGCCGGAATTAGCAAGCCATTGCCCGAAAAGGTCAAGGTCATAATTCAGAGCAATATCGAAAATGGCTATGACCGTTTCCTGAATATCGTGGCAGAGGGCCGCAATATGACCGTGGAACAGGTTAATGAAATTGCTCAGGGCCGGGTCTGGACCGGGAACAAGGCGTTGGAACTCGGTCTGGTGGATAGTCTGGGCACCTTTGAAGATGCGGTGGCCGCGACGGCCAAAAGAGCCGGGCTTACGGATTACCGGCTTGCCTATTGGGAAGACCCTATCCCCTGGGAAGCAAAATTGCTGACCGAGATTATGGAACGTAATGCCACGCTTGGAAAAATTCTGTTTGCGCGCACCACAAGCCCGCAGGATATTCTGGCTGCGCAGATTTTGGATAGATTATCCATTTTTGCTCAGTTGAATGACCCCAATAATGCTTACGTGTTATGTGTAACCTGTATGGGTATGATGGACGCAGGACGGTAATTTTCCATGACTACCAGTGACATGACAGTATATATCGCCAACCCCAGAGGGTTCTGTGCGGGTGTTGACCGGGCTATTCAAATCGTTGAAATGGCGCTGGAGAAATACGGCGCGCCGGTTTATGTGCGTCATGAGATCGTCCACAACAAATTCGTGGTGGAAGGGCTTCGTCAGCGCGGGGCAATATTTGTCGATGAGCTGGATGATGTGCCAGATGATGTGCCGGTGGTTTTTTCCGCTCATGGCGTACCAAAATCCGTGCCCGAGGAAGCAAACAGGCGCAAGATGCTTTATGTGGATGCCACATGCCCATTGGTGAGCAAGGTTCACCGGGAGGCCGAACGCCATGAAAAATCCGGGGCCGAGATCATCATGATCGGCCATGCGGGTCATGCGGAGGTGGTCGGCACCATGGGACAGGTAGGGGCGGGCCGGATTACGTTGGTGGAAACGCCGCAGGATGTGGAAAAACTAAACCTCAAGAATAGTGATAATGTGGCCTATATCACCCAGACCACTTTGTCGCTGGATGATACCGCCGATATTATTGCGGCTTTGAAGGTTAAATTTCCCAGCATACGGGATCCGAGAAAAGAAGACATCTGCTATGCCACCACTAACCGGCAGGGGGCAGTCAAGGCCTTGGCGGAAAAGGCGGAAGCAGTGCTGATCATCGGTGCCCCCAACAGTTCAAATTCCCGCCGTCTGGTGGAGGTTGCCAAGCGACAGGGCTGTAAATCCATGCTCATACAGCGGGCCGGGGATATTGATTGGAGCTGGTTGTCCGACGTGCGAAATGTGGGGCTTTCCGCCGGGGCGTCGGCCCCTGAAATTCTGGTGGAGGAAGTGATTGAAGCCTTTAGAACGCGCTATGATGTGCGTCTGGAAACGGTGATGACGGTGGAAGAAAATGTCCAGTTTCCCTCTGTCTTGTTGAAGGAGGGCTGAGGATGGCGGTCTATACCCATGTGAGTGCCGATGAGATTGAGGCGTTTCTGAACAGTTATGATGCGGGGACGGTGGTGGCCTTCAAGGGCATTGCCGAAGGAGTCGAGAATTCCAATTACATCCTGCAAACCACCAAAGCGACCTATATCCTGACCCTTTATGAAAAGCGGGTGAATCCCGATGATCTGCCCTTTTTTCTGGGGCTGATGGATCATCTGGTGAAAAAGGGCTGTAACACGGCGGCTCCGGTTGCGGACCGTAAGGGCAATGTTCTGAAGGTTTTGTGCGGGCGTCCAGCAGCCCTAATCAGCTTCCTCAATGGCCTGTCGGTGAGCAGGCCGGGGCCGGACCATTGTTATCAATTGGGACAGGAAATGGCCCGCATGCATTTGGCGGCGGCAGATTTTGACCTCGGGAGGGAAAATGCCCTGTCCGTCGCAGGCTGGCAGGATTTGGTCAGCCAGTGCGCGGGCCATGCCGATGACGTGGCGGCGGGACTGAAAGAATTACTTCATGACGAGATGTCTTTCCTGAAAGAAAATTGGCCGTATGGTTTGCCAGAGGGCATTATTCACGCTGACCTGTTCCCTGATAATGTGTTTTTCATGGATGGGGCCTTGTCCGGGTTGATCGACTATTATTTCGCCTGCAATGATATTCTGGCCTATGACGTGGCTATCTGCCTGAATGCCTGGTGTTTTGAGGGGGACGGTGCCTTTAACATGACCAAGGCCATGTGGCTGCTCAAGGGATATGCGGAGGTCAGGCCCCTGTCAAACGATGAAATGGCCGCCATGCCGACCCTGTGCCGGGGGGCGGCGTTCCGCTTTTTACTGTCCCGGCTGTATGACTGGCTCAATCAGGTAGAGGGGGCTTTGGTTCAGGTCAAAGACCCGGCAGAATATATCCGTAAATTAAAATTTCACCGGGCGGTTAAAAGCCCGTCAGAATATGGACTGGATTTATGAAAGAAGTGGTAATTTATACGGATGGGGCCTGTTCGGGCAACCCGGGGCCGGGGGGCTGGGGCGCGTGGCTGGTGTCCGGCGGACACAGCAAGGAGCTGACCGGTGGTATGGCGGAAACCACCAATAACCAGATGGAACTGACCGCCGCCATAGAGGGGCTGAAATCCCTGAAAGGCCCCTGTCATGTGACCCTCTATACGGACAGTACCTATGTGAAGGACGGCATTACCAAATGGATTCACAACTGGAAGAAAAACGGCTGGCGCACCGCCAACCGCAAGCCGGTGAAGAATGCCGCGCTGTGGCAGGCGTTGGATAAGCAGGTGGAAAGCCATGATATTACATGGAAATGGGTCAAGGGCCATAACGGTGATCCGGGCAATGAAAAGGCCGATGAGCTGGCCCGTCAGGGTATGGTTGACTATCAATATTAAGGGGAGGGAAGAAAATGTCACGGGATGATTTATTTAAGGCCATAGATGTGGCCGATGAGGCGAAGTTACGGGCCATACTGGCCACGGACCCGGCTCTGGCGTCAAGCCGCAGTACGGACGGGGTATCGGCCATTCTGTTTACCCTCTATCTGGGAAAGAGTGAATTGACACAGGCTTTGCTGGACCATAATCCTGATTTGGATAAATTTGATCTGGCGGCCTTGAATATGCACGAAAAGCTGGCGAGCGTTCTGGCCCATGAAAGCGATATAGATCAGTTGAGCGGGGACGGTTTTTCCGCCCTGCATCTGGCATGTTTTTTCGGATCGCTGGAATCGGCGGCTCTGCTGGTGGAGATGGGGGCCAATGTGAATATTCATGCGGATAATATGACGGACTTGCGGCCACTTCATAGTGCCTGTGCCGCCGGGCAGGGGGCCATCGCCAGCCTGTTGCTTAAAGCCGGCGCAAAACCAAATGTGATACAGGCCGGGGGCTATACCCCTCTCATGACGGCGGCCAGTCTGGGCAATGATCCTGTGGTTGATATGTTGCTGGAATTTGGCGCGGATGTGACCGTAAAATCAGATGATAATAGAACGGCGTCGGATTTTGCCAAGGCCGCCGGTTTTGACGGCTTGATTAGTAAACTGTAAAAAAACGGCAGAGGTGAAATATAGTCATCACCCCTGCCAAGGCTAGAAGATATTAGAAGCGTAGAGTTGCCCCGAGCAGGAAGCGGTTATCATTGGGATCGAACGTAATATTATCCGTACCACTTGCCACAGACCATTTTTTGTAGTTGGCCCGGGTATATTCAGCCCGCAGACTGATTTTCGGGGTTATCGCAAATTCAATACCGCCGCCGTAACGAAAGCCGCTCAGGCGTTTGCTTGCATTGGTGGTCAGGCCAAAGGTGTCAAACTTGGTTGAGGTAAAACCACCCAGGCCATAGAATAAGGCCCGGTCTGCAACAAAACCAACCCGACCGGACAGGTCCAGCGTATTTTTCGCTTTCAGGCCCGTGTTGGTTGTGCCAAAAGACAGGGTAGGTGCGGGATTACGGTTGAGGTAAAAACCGCCTTCAAGACCAAAATAAATCTGGTCCATCTGGGCACCGAAGCCGCCGTAAATTCCGCCGCCGACTTTCTTTTTACCATTCAATGTTGTGGTAATGGCCGGGGTGACGGTAGCACCGCTGTTATATTTATCCAACGTCAATGCGCCGCCGATATAACCGCCGTTAAAGGGGGCATTGTCATCACCGGCATAGGCATTGAACGTAGCGGCGGTTATGATTACGGTAGAGGCCACGCTGGCCAACAGGGTTTTTTTGGATAAGATAGTCATTTTTCTGTTTCCTTTTAGCGTTGAAGTTTAAATTCAACTGTTAAATGTTCCGAATGTTCAACAACATCGGATCGGGTTTATCCCTCACCCGGAAACATATATAGAAATGTGAGATGGAAAATTCGTCCGAACCGATAGGGGATGACCTGTTTTCAGGCCTTGCCTATTGGTTCGTACTTATTATAACCAATTGAAAATAAAGAAAAAAGACATAATTATGGCAAAGTCATAGACTATGTCAGGAATATGTCAGAATCGGGAAAATGAGGCCAGATTTGGGCTGATTATTGTTGTTTGCGATATTCTGTGGGTGTCAGGCCGGTATGTCGTTTAAAGGCGGTGTTAAAGGTGGATTTTGAGTTGAATCCCACATTATGGGCAATCTCCAGTACTGGAATTTTCCGCTCCTTGTTGGTGAGTTGCTTCATGGCCGCTTCAATCCGGAATTTATTGACAAAATCAAAGAAATTACAGTTCAATTTTTGATTAATCACTTGAGAAATATAATTGGTTGAAATTTTTGTATGGTCGCTCAGGCTGCGCAGGGACAGCATGCTGTCATTATAGAGCGCGTCTGTTTCCAGGGCCTTGTGCAATTTACCGAGTATGCGTTCCGAATCCTCATTGCTCAGGGCGGATTTGGCATATTTTTGTCGGGTTTTTCCATCAGATTCTTTTGGTTCAAGGGCTTGGTTGTTGGCAAGTTCATCCTGAAGAATCGCGGCTTGACGCAGACCTTTAAAGCTCAGGAAATATATAATACCCACATCAATAAAATTTGTGGAAAAGTTGATGGCATCAGCCCATTGTCCGGGCCAGCCCATCCACTCTTTAATGGCATATAAAATCCATTGAACTGACAGCATCAGGATCAACAGCCTGAGCCAATCCATCCGATGATCATCAATATTGGCAAAAAACTGTTTTAAGGTAGAGAAATATTGCCGCAAAATGCCGTATGACTTGATCAGATAGTATAATATCTGAACCGGTAATAGGATCTGTGTCAGCACAGCTCCCAGAATACCGATTATAAAAAACCCACTTTCCGGTATGTCATCTTCCTTGACCAACAGAGATAGCTTCAGCTCCTCGGGGAAGGCATAATATGTGGCCATCAGCAGAATGGACAGGACGGGTAGGATAAAGTGTTTGTAGCGCTTTTTATCCAGAATATAGGCCCGGGTATCGCACATATCCCTGATATAGAAATAGATGAAGGGCCCAAGCAGAAAAAAGGTCGGAAGTAATACCCCTGTCAGATTGGGGTATTTATAGAGGAAACCGGACGTTTCCATAAAACTGTCAATGAATGTCAGCCCGTAAACCAGCATGAACCCGGCCAGAAATCCCTTGGGCGATTTCTTGTTTTTATTATCCACAAAAAAATATAACGCCATGAACAGGCACATGCTGGCACCCATTAACAGGATTGCCGGCTCATACTGCATCAAGTTTTGCATCATCGGTTCTGATCACCCTTTTCAACCATGGGATTAGCTCATAAGGATGAAAAGTGGCAGAAATTAGGGCCAATATTTATTTTCTGGTGGATTTCATGGGTCCGTGCCTCTTGGGGTTATAGTCCCGTGAGGAAGAATGGCTGTGAACTACTTTCCAGCTATCACCTATGTGCCGAAACAGAAAAGTCTGATAACCGCCCTTATCAAATGTCTTGCCGTTTTTTCTTACCTTGCCCTTCACACGCTGGTCCGTGATGGCCCAGGCAAAGTCCTTTTCCAGATGGATTTCTATATTTGCAATATCAATTGTTAAATATTCCAGTGCCGTTTTTTCCGGCTCTACATGGTGTGTAATCAGGTCATCCAATGGTGTGTTCTGACCGCCGCTTTCAATGCTGCGAAACCCTTTGAAGTCAAGTATATGTTCGCGGAAGGGAGCGCCGTTGCCCTGTTCCCATCCGGTTTTAAGGTCCATAATGATTTGTGTGATCTCAGCTTCGTCCTTTGAACTGGCATATGTTGATAGCGATGCGGTGGCAAGAAGAATGGTAGCTAATAAAACTTTTATCATTCTGTATTTCCTTTTTTTTCTTTGTGGCCTGATAAGAGGCCGTTATTATCCGTGGGAACTATACATTGGATTTCTTGCTTTATGCCACCTATTTTGCCACTATGACGATTGGGTAGAAGGTGTTGACAAATATAAACTTATAAATGCGGGGATATAGCATGAAATATACACTTAAAATTATTACTGTGATTGGTTTTTTTATTCTCTCGACGGGGCAATCTTTTGCTGCCGAAGAAAAGAAGAAAGAACCAGAAGCAAAAATTCCGGAAATTCAAAAGTCTGTTACTCATCATACAGGTAAATTCAACGGCCAGACCGTGAAATATACGGTCACGGCGGCGGATACACACCTGAAGAATGACAAAGGCGAGGCGGTTGCCAGTATTTTCTCCATCGCCTATACCAAAGACGGTATGAAAGACGCCGCGAAACGTCCGGTGACATTTATGTTCAACGGCGGGCCGGGGTCGGCGTCTTTGTGGCTTCATATGGGGGTTTTCGGACCTAAACGCATTGATGTGCCAAGCGATGCGCAGAATGCCGGGGCCGCGCCTTATGACGTTACCGATAACCCGTTGAGCCTGCTTGATGTGACGGACCTTGTGTTCATTGATCCGGTCGGCACCGGCTATTCCCGCGTGATTGGCAAGGGTAAGGGCAAGGATTTCTGGGGCTTGAATGAAGACGCAAAGTCGGTGGCCAAATTTATTCAGATTTATGTGACCAAAAACAAACGCTGGAATTCGCCGAAATATGTGGGTGGGGAAAGCTATGGCACCACCCGGACGGCGGCCTTGGTCAAGGAATTGCAACAGGGTTATAACAGTATGGCGCTGAATGGCCTTATTCTGGTATCGTCTATTCTGGATTTTCAAACCACGGACGGGGCCTCGGCCAATGATGATCCCTATGTGAGTTTTCTGCCCACCTTTGCCGCTGTGGCCTGGTATCACGGCAAGGTGGACAAGCAGGGCCGCACTTTGGAATCCTTCGTGGATGAGGCCAGAAAATTTGCCATAAATGACTATTCCGTGGCTTTGCTCAAAGGCAATCGTATGACCGATGCCGAACGCGCGACTATCACGAAAAAGCTCAGTCTTTATACCGGATTAAGTCAGCAATATCTGCGCCATGCCCGCCTTCGGGTGAATGAATTTCGTTTTATGAAGGAACTGCTCCGGGATCAGGGCAAAGTTGTGGGCCGTCTGGATGGTCGCTATACTGGGACCGAGGAAGATGATGCGGGCGAATCTTTTGAGGCCGACCCGTCCGGTTATGGTATCAGCGCCGCCTATACTGCTGCGATCAATGACTATTTCGCCCGTGATCTTAATGTGGTGCGGGATGAACGCTATGAGGTATTGAGCTTTAAACCGGGCCGGAACTGGAACTGGAAACAGGGGAAAAACTGGACCGGGGGCTATCCGGCACTGGGTAATTATGTGGCCCGGGGCATGCGCCAGAACAAAGACCTGCGCGTTTATGTGGCCAATGGTTATTTTGACATGGCAACGCCCTTTTTCGGCACCGAATATACCATGGCCCAATATGGCATGGACCCGAAAAGGATCACCATGGATTATTTTGAGGCCGGGCATATGATGTATCTCCATCATCCTTCTTTTGAAAAGCTGGCCAAAGATGTGCGCCAGTTCATTCTGGATGGCCGTAAATAAATTCCGGGAGGATGCCATGGGGCATATTTTAAGTTTTTTAATTGTTATGGGGCTTTTCATGACGACCATTGATGATGTGACGGCGGGGGATGACTGGCCACAGTCCAATCGCGGGGACCGCAATGTGGGGGCGCCGTTTGCTACCCGTTCTCAGGTTATCGCCCGAAACGGCATGGCCGCCACCAGCATCCCTCTGGTAACCCAGATTGCCTTGGATATTCTTAAAAAAGGCGGCACGGCGGTGGATGCAGCCATTGCGGCCAACGCGGCCATTGGCCTTATGGAACCCACCGGCAGCGGCATTGGCGGCGATATATTTGCCATTGTCTGGGACCCGAAATCAAAAAAGCTTTACGGCCTGAACGGGTCGGGCCGTTCGCCCATGGGCATGGGTTATGATGATCTTGCGGCTGAATTACAGAAACGGGGACGCGGCGATATTCCGCCTTTTGGGATTCTTCCGGTATCTGTGCCGGGGACGGTGGATGGCTGGTTCGCGCTTCATGGTAAATTCGGCCGGCTGTCCATGAAGGAAAATCTGGCCCCCGCTATTGCCTACGCGCGCGAGGGTTTCCCAATCAGCCAGTTGATCGCCTATTATATGAAGGTGGCTGGTAGCCGTTATCTTGACCCGAAGAACGGGGTGGAGGATATGGCAAATTTCTTCCAAACCTATTATCCTGGTGGGAAGGCCCCCATAGAAGGACAGGTTTTTAAAAACCCTGATCTAGCCAGAACATTGAGCCTGATTGCGGACGGTGGGCGAGATGCCTTTTACAACGGGCCCATTGCAGACACCATTGATGGCTATATGCGGCGCATTGGGGGGTACCTGCGTAAAGAAGACCTTGCCGCCCATCACAGTGAATGGGTTGAGCCGCAATCGGTTAATTACCGGGGGTATGACGTTTTTGAACTGCCGCCGAACGGGCAGGGGATTGCCGCACTGGAACAGCTGAATATACTGGAAGGGTTCGATCTGGCCGCCATGGGCCATAATAGCGCCGATTACCTGCATGTTCATGCGGAGGCCAAGAAACTGGCCTTTGAGGACCGGGCCAGATTCTATGCGGACCCGGATTTTTACAAGGCCCCTATCGCGCATCTGCTGTCAAAGGAATATGCCGCCGAGCGCCGGGCCCTGATTCATATGGACAGCGTTATCCGTGAAGTGAAATATCCTGATCCCGATGTGCTGAAAAACGGCGACACTATATATATGAGCGTGGCCGATAAGGACGGCATGATGGTCAGCCTGATTCAGAGCAATTACCGGGGCATGGGCTCCGGCCTTGTGCCTGATGGCCTTGGCTTTATGTTACAGGACCGGGGGCAGTTGTTCAGCTTGAAAAAAGGCCACCCCAATGTCTATGCCCCGGGCAAAAGGCCGTTCCATACTATCATTCCGGCTTTCGTCATGAAGGACGGCAAACCGCTGATGAGCTTTGGCCTGATGGGCGGCGGCATGCAGCCACAGGGTCATGCCCAGATCATCACCAACATCATAGATTTCGGCATGAATGTGCAGGAGGCCGGGGATGTGGCCCGTTACCGTCATGATGGCTCAAGCCAGCCTACGGGCGAAATTATGACGGACGGCGGCGTGTTGAATGTGGAATCAGGTGTTGAGGACAGTGTGGTCGCCGACCTGCGTAAACGCGGTCATAGGGTCAAGGTGGGCAAGGGCGGTTACGGCGGCTATCAGATGATTCTGTGGGACGAAAAGCAGGGCGTCTATAAAGCGGCATCCGAAATGCGAAAAGACGGTCAGGCGGCGGGTTATTGACCTTTTGCGCACAGACCAAAAAAAAGCAAGACCGTTACAGTCTTGCTTTTTTTTAATTAAATAATTTATTTTTATTAGCCGAATATTATTTTTAATTTTTCCGACGCGGTGTAGAGGTTTTCCCTCCCTAGACTTGGGCCTCACGTTCGATTGAGACCATAGCCGCGCGAACTTGATCTGTCATTAATAAAAATGACATATTTATCAATTTATCCTCATCTGTTGCAAAAAACACACACATGTGGGATAGTGAAGAAACGCTGTATTTAAAGGGATAGCAGGAGCGAACAACATGTGGCGATGTATTTTTGCAACATTAATTATTAACAAAATCTTAATATTTTCAAGCGTTTCGGCAGAAACAAAGGTTTTTGTGTCGCGCGAAGATTGCCGTGTCCTGACGGAACATATCCCGTCCGATGATGTGGCCTATAAGGCGGGTGTTGATGTGCGGGGCCGGGCGGTAAAACCGGCGGATTTACCCTCGGCGGTGGATTTTGGCCTGAAAGACAAGATTTCCTTCCCGCTGATTCTCGATGTGGCCAAAGAGAACAGGTTGGGGGACAGGCCGCTTGAACAGTTCGCGGATCATCCCGGTTTGGAAGGCCATATATCTCTGGGACAAATCGTTATCAAAGAGGGCAAGGTAACCCTTGATGGCAAACCTCTGGCGGCACAGAATCGTCAGATGCTGAATGAATTTTGCCTGAAAAGCCGGAATTTGCCGTAAAAATTTATGGTGTCTGGCGTGATTCTCTTTGAGCCTTCTTTGAAGTAGAAAAAAAAGACCCTAAAATTAACTATAAATGTGTCGGAATATTTTACACATTGGCCTGTTTTAGGGGCTTTTTTTCATAGTTATGGTTAATTTTGTTTGAATAAGTTTGAATAAGTTTGAATTCATTTTACGGTTATATCTTATTGAGCTCTTATATGCGTATCATCACATATTAGGAGGAAAAGTGTAATGACGTATAAAGCTCTAAAAGAAATTAAAATTATTTTTGTATTTGTTGCGGCCTTTGTCATGGTTGTAACAAATGCCTATGCGGTACCAGTATATGACGTGACTATTTTGAGGGCCCCGCCCGGTTCCGCATTTAATGCACAGGTTGTTGGTACGGATATTAACGATGCCCGGCAGATAACGGGATATATACCTGCGGGAAACTCAAGCCTAGACAAAGCATTTGTCACGCCAAGTATTACAAATACATTTGATTCTGATTCATATGCTGCAACAGGTCTGTTTACAGACTTGTTTTATTCCGACCTTACTGTGTTAGGTACTCTTGGTGGCACGAATAGCCGTGGATATGCCATTAATAACAATGGTCGAATGGTAGGAAGCTCAGCAGTAAGCGGATATACGCCCCAACACGGGGTTGTCAAGGACGAGGGCACCAATATACTCACCGATTTAGGCACCTTGGGTGGCGCATCCAGTGTCGGACAGGGTATCAATGATAGCGGTCAAGTGACAGGCTATTCAGAGATAGACAGTAGTTTCACCCGGCGTGCTTTCGTTGGAGATGAGAACGGCTTGACAGATATTGGAACCCTAGGGGGATCAAATAGCTCCGGGAGAGGAATAAATAATAATGGTCAAGTTACAGGTGTGTCAGAAATAAACAGCAGTATTGTTCAGCATGCCTTTGTATGGGATAGCAACAATGGAATGACCGATCTGGGGACCCTTGGTGGTGAAAGTAGTTATGGACAATCAATCAATAATTCCGGTGTGGTAACTGGAAATTCTCTGGTCAGGAAATACACATCTACAGGTAGGGCTTTTGAGGTTAGCCATGCATTCCTTTGGGATTCTGTGAATGGCATGTTTGACTTGGGTACCCTGTTGCCCCAAAACGAACGAAGCAGCAGCAGAGGGATTGATATAAATGATAATGGGCAGGCTATTGGCTATACAGATAGCCCTAGCGGTGGTCTAACGCCTTATTTATGGGAAAATGGGACGATGTATAACCTTCTTGATCTGGTTAATAGTAATCATCCTTTTTCACCAATTAATGCACGTAGTGTATTTATGGGTATTAACAATTATGGTGATATTGTTGTTGGAAATTACCTCTTTACCCGGCAACGCCTAAGTAATATTCCAGAGCCTGCGCCATTGGCCCTGTTCGGACTTGGCTTGGCCGGGTTCGTTATTGCTCGCAGAAGGCGCAGGTAATATATTCATGTATTGCTTGAAACATAAAGGCGGCCTGTTGCGGGCCGTCTTTATTGTGGATTTTATTTAGCTGGGGTAAAACTGTTCTGGCATTACGCCGATCAGGCGTTTATAAATACAGAAGTATCTGTTTTTATTAAAGGTTATTACTATGCGTCTATCGTCTGCCTTCATGCCGACCCTTAAAGAAAACCCTGCCGAGGCGCAGGTCACGTCCCATCGTTTGATGTTGCGCGCCGGGTTGATCCGGCAAACCAGCGCCGGGATATATATCTGGCTGCCGCTGGGGCTAAGGGTGTTGCACAAGATTGAACAGATCGTGCGCGAGGAACAGGACCGGGCCGGGGCGCAGGAAATCCTGATGCCCACCATCCAGTCCGCTGATCTGTGGCAGGAAAGTGGCCGCTATGAGGCTTATGGTAAGGAAATGCTACGCATTACCGACCGTCACGGGCGTGATATGCTTTATGGCCCCACCAATGAGGAAATGGTCACCGACCTGTTCCGGGGGGATGTGAAATCCTATAAAGACCTGCCGTTGAATCTCTATCATATCCAGTGGAAATTCCGGGATGAGGTTCGCCCGCGTTTTGGCATCATGCGGGGCCGTGAATTCCTTATGAAAGACAATTACAGCTTTGATATTGATGCGGATGCGGGGCGCGTGTCCTATGATAAGATGTATGTGGCGTATCTGCGGACCTTTGCCCGGTTGGGGCTGGTGGCGATACCCGTGCGGGCCGATACCGGGGCCATCGGCGGCGACCTGAGCCATGAATTTCAGATTTTGGCCGATACCGGCGAAAGCACGCTTTATTATGACAAGGCTATCGAGGATTTTGAACTGGCCAGCCTGACCGGGGACATCGCGCCGGAAACCATCGAAAAACTGCAAAGCCTTTATGCCATGGAGGAGGAAAAGCACGACCCGGATAATTGCCCGGTAGATGCCGCTGATCTGCGCACCGCAAAGGGCATAGAGGTCGGCCATATTTTCTTCTTTGGCACCAAATATTCGGAGAGTATGAATGCCAAGGTCGCCGGGCCGGATGGCAAACTCATTCCGGTGGAGATGGGATCATATGGCATCGGTGTTTCCCGCCTTGTTGGCGCATTGATTGAGGCAAATCATGATGACAACGGCATTATCTGGCCCGAAGCCGTGGCCCCTTATAAGGTCGGCCTGCTCAATTTGCGGGTCGGGGATGCCGCCTGTACGGCCACCTGTGATGATATATACCTCAGCCTGCGTAACGCGGGGGTAGAGGTCTTGTATGATGACCGGGATATGGGCGCCGGGGGCAAGTTTGCCGATATGGATCTGGCGGGCCTGCCGTGGCAGTTGATCGTCGGGCCGCGGGGCCTGAAAAATGGTGTGGTTGAGCTAAAATGCCGGGCTACGGGCGACCGCGAGGAAATGTCCCTAGATGATGCGCTCGCAAAGCTGGGGGCATAGGATATGTTCAATGCCCATGAACGGATGGTGGCCTTTCGCTATTTGAAAATCAGGAGCAACGAGGGCTTTGTCACTCTGGTTGCGCTGTTTTCTTTGTTGGGTATCGCCATCGGGGTCATGGTGCTGATCGTGACCATGTCGGTGATGAACGGCTTTCGTGAGGAACTGCTCAGCAAGGTCATCGGCTTTAACGGCCATATGCTTTATCAGCCTCTGGGCGGTAAGATGAGCGATTATGACGATGCGGTCACGCGCCTGAAGAAAATCAATAATGTGGTCAAGGTTCTGCCGATTATTGAGGGGAATGCGCTGGCCACTTTTGGCAGCAACAGTGTCCCGGCTCTGGTGCGCGGGGTGCGGGCCGCCGACCTGAAACAAATGACCTTGGTTTCCGACAATATAAGGCAGGGTACATTGACTAATTTCGGCGCGGGGGAGAATGATATTATTATCGGCATCCGGCTGGCGGAAAAATATAATCTGACCGTTGGCGATCTGGTGACGTTGGTGACGCCGCGCGGACGGATCACGCCCTTTGGCACCATGCCCCGCATCGCCAGCTATAAGATCGGGGCGGTGTTTGAGGTCGGTGAATATAATTATGACACCAATTATTTTTTCATGCCGCTGGCCCAGGCCCAGTCCTATTTCCAATACGGCGATCAGGTGGGCGCGCTGGAGATCATCCTGACTCATCCCGATATGACAACAGAGATGTTTCCGGTGGTCGATCAGGCCACCCGCCAGTTTGAAAATGGCGGACGGCTCATTGACTGGCGTGTGCTGAACAGCAGCTTTTTCAATGCGCTGCAAGTGGAACGTAATGTGATGTTTATCATCCTGTCGTTCATTATATTGGTGGCGGTATTCAATATCATTTCGACCATGATTATGATGGTCAAGAATAAAACCCGCGATGTGGCCATCCTGCGCACCATGGGCGTATCCAGCAGCTCCATCATGCGGATTTTCTTTATGGTCGGGGCCTGTATCGGCGTCCTTGGCACCTTCCTTGGCACCATGCTGGGGCTGGCCATTGCCTATAATGTGCAACCCATATTGGACTTTATCGAACGAATGACGGGCCTTAGCCTGTGGGAGGGGGAGGTACGTTTCCTATCCGAAGTCCCCGCCATCGTTGAGGGGAAGGAGGTCATGATTGTGGTGATTGTGGCCTTGGGGTTAAGCTTTCTTGCGACCCTGCTACCGGCTTGGCGGGCGGCAAAGGTCGATCCTGTTCAATCATTGCGCTATGAATAGGGGGATCCGATGAGCGATATAATTCTGGAACTGCGCGACATTCACCGTCATTTCATTCAGGGCGGCAAAGACTTGCATATCCTGCAGGGGGTGAATTTTACCCTGAATAAGGGTGAGGTCGTGACCTTGGTCGGCGCATCTGGGTCCGGCAAGACAACCCTGCTTCAGATTGCGGGTTTGCTGGACGGAATGAGTACGGGCGAAGTGACCATAGATGGCCGGGCGTGCAGCACCCTGTCCGACAATAAACGCACCCGCATCCGCCGCCATGACGTGGGCTTTATCTATCAATTCCATCACCTGCTCCCGGAATTCAGCGCGATCGAGAATGTGATCCTGCCGCAAATTATCGCCGGGGTCAGCAAGGCCAAAGCCCGCACCCGCGCTGCTGAAATGCTGGAAAAAATGGGCATGGGCAAACGCCTTGACCATCGCCCGTCTGAACTGTCTGGCGGTGAACAACAACGGGTTGCCATCGCCCGCGCCTTGGTGGGCAAACCCAAAAT
>JAADFR010000007.1:0-2041 GCA_013152755.1 Alphaproteobacteria bacterium | reverse complement strand
ATGAATTGCTCCGCCTGTCCCGCGAAGAAGGAATCTCCGCGATGATCGCCACCCATAACATAGACCTCGCCCGAAAAATGGACCGTTGCGTATCGTTGCATAACGGGGTGTTGGAATAGATAAACAGATTCCGGCCCTAAGTTGACTTCATAATAGTTATGAATTATTATGAAGTTTGGCAACATTGGAGAATATCAAATGGCGACGGAACGATTAACAATATCTTTGGCCCCAGAATTAAGGCACTGGATTGATGATTCCATTGAATCTGGTGGCTATTCGAGTGCCAGTGATTTTGTGGCGACTTTGGTGCGCAATCACAGGCGCGCGGTACAATTGGACAATCTTTTGATGGAGGGATTGAACGGCGGCGAAAGTGTGGCCCCAAAAAGTGACTATTGGGCGAATAAAAAAGATACGCTCACACGATCAATGTCCAAATGAGTGAATATGATTACCGGATCAGACCGCAAGCGGAAGCTGATCTGGATCGTCACGCCCATGTCATTGCCGGGGATAATCTGGACGTGGCCTTGAGGTTATATGACCGGGCGCAGGAAACCTATGAGATGCTATGCGAAATGCCCCATATGGGGGTGTTGCATGACAGTCACAAACCTGAACTTTCAGCTGTTCGCTATGTGCCCATAAAAGACTTCTTGCGTTATCTTGTTTTTTACAAAATTACAGGCAGGACCATAGACATTATACGTGTTCTTCATAGCCGGATGGACAGGGACAGCTGGCTTTGATATTAATCATACAAGATACAATTATATTATTTAAAGCCTTCATTTAAAAAAAAGAGACGCAGTGACGCAAGATATTTGTCCAATATGGAAAACATTTGCCATAATTAAATGGACCGGGCGGGATGGTTCTGATGTAGAATCTCCACGAACAGGTGGTCGTTATTTTATTAGCGGCTCTGCAAAAGCAATTGTGCAACATAAAGATGATATTCTTCGCGTGCAACTTACGACGTGGTTGGTAAACCAACGGCGTCTCGGTGTTGAGTGTCCGGAAATCACGAGCGATACTATTCATGATGTTGAAAAATCACATCCCCTAACTGTACCAGAGCGTGGGGACAGGCTACTGGCAAATATCCGAAACCAAACATCGGCAATTGGAAAGCATTTTTGTTTTTCAAAACGATATTTAAATGAAGAAGCCAATAGTTGGATGGAAGACGAAATCTTTTCAAATATGAAAGCATGGTCTGGATCCGTCGAAAGCGATGATGTTATTTACCTCATGCATTTTCTTACCCAAAGAGACCTTATCCAAAATAAAGTTTCTGAAAGTGGTGCGCAAGGTCAGGGGCCTTACAAAAACAAAGAGGATTATTACGAATATCTTATCACTCCTGATGGATATGCCTATCTGTCTGGTTTGGAAAAAACACCCATAGACTTAAAGCAGGTATTTGTTGCCATGTGGTTTGATGAATCAATGAAAGACGGTTACGAGAAAGGTATTGTGCCCGCCATTAGAGAGGCTGGTTATGAACCGCTGCGCATTGATCAGAAGGAGCATAATAACAAAATAGATGATGAAATTATTGCTGAAATCAAGCGTTCACGCTTCCTTATTGCTGATTTCACACAAGGTGAGACCGGTGCCAGAGGAGGTGTCTATTATGAAGCTGGTTTTGCACATGGATTAAATATTCCGGTGATCTTCACTTGTCATAAGGATGCCATTGACGATGTACACTTTGATACTCGTCAATATAACCACATTTTTTGGGAAAACTCGGAAGACCTGTACATACGGCTAACTCAACGTATATCTGCGGTGATTGGCGATGGTCCTTTAAAGAAGGTACACTAAGTACTATGAAATTTTAGATTCCTCATTAATTAAAAAACTTGCCGCGTGGGGTATCTGACGGTAGGGTATTCTGTCCTGTATATCCGCAGTTCTTTTGCGGTAAATAATACGTATTTTTGGTACTGAATAATGACATCCACCTTCATACATTTGCATCTCCATACCGCCTATTCCCTGTCCGAGGGGGCGGTGCATGTGAAGGCAT
>JAADFR010000006.1:10981-13298 GCA_013152755.1 Alphaproteobacteria bacterium | reverse complement strand
CCATAAGCTCACCAACCGGGTGCGACTGATCCGGGAAGTTCTGGAAGATACAAAGGAAATTGCCGGGGACAAAGCGGCGGTGGCTTTCCGCTTCGGCGTTGATGAGCTTATGGGCGCGGCGGGCATCCGGTGCGCGGATGAGGGGCGGGAGGTGGTGCGTATGCTGGCCGACTTGCCGGATCTGTGGGATGTGAATATCTCGGACTGGAGCAATGATAGCCTGACGTCCCGCTTCGGGGCAGAGGGGCATCAGGAACCTTATATTGATTTTGTCAAGAAAATCACCAACAAACCCGTGGTTGGCGTGGGCCGTTTTACCAACCCTGACGCCATGGTGTCACAAATCCGGCGCGGGGTTCTGGATTTAATCGGGGCCGCGCGGCCTTCTATTGCCGACCCGTTTTTACCCAACAAGATCAAGCAGGGCCGTGCTGATGAAATCCGGGAATGTATCGGCTGTAACATCTGTACCAGCGGCGATATGCTCAGCGTGCCGATCCGCTGCACCCAAAACCCAACCATGGGCGAGGAATGGCGCAAGGGCTGGCACCCGGAACACATAGAGGCGGCAGGCAGTGAAGATAAAATCCTGATCATCGGCGCAGGTCCGGCGGGGCTAGAGGCGGCACTGGCGTTGAGTAACCGGGGCTATGAGGTGGTGGTGGCCGAGAAAGCCGCCAAAACCGGGGGGCGGCTTAACCGGGAGGTCAATCTGCCCGGTTTTGGAGAATGGCGCCGGGTTGTGGACCATCGCCGCCATATGCTCAATCAGAAAGCCAATGTGAATATCTATCTGGAGAGTGCGCTTGGGGCGCAGGATATACTGGATTTTGGCTTTCCCCATGTGGTGATGGCCACCGGGGCCACATGGCGCACGGATGGCGTGGGCCGGGAAAATCACTTTCCCATCCCCATCAATGATACGCCTGTTTTCAGTCCGGAACAGATCATGGACGGGGTGATGCCAGAGGGACGGGTTATTATCTTTGATGATGATCACTATTATATGGCCAGTGCGCTGGCCCAAATGATCCATGACAGGGGCGGCGAGGTGACTTTTGTCACCCCGGCGGTTAAAGTAGCCTCATGGACGGAAAATACGCTGGAACAGCATAAAATTCAGGCGGACCTGATACGCCGGGACATCCCTATAATTTGCGGCCAGACTGTAACAGCGGTCACAGCAGGAAAATTCACCTTGAAATGTATCTATACGGGGGCCGAAACAGGGATAGAGGGCGATTGCTTCCTGCCCGTTACGTCGCGCCTGTCCCATGACAGCTTGTTTGATCAGGTCATGGCGCGACAGGATGAATTCGTGGGCCGGGGAGTGAAGTCTGTTACCCGCATCGGCGATTGCCATGTCCCGTCAACCATTGCCGCTGCCGTCTATCACGGTCATCTATATGCCCGGGGGCTGGATAATCCGTCTGACCTGTGGACAGATTTCAGGCGGGAGAACCAATGGCAGTAACGAGCGAAGGCATTACAGATTTTCATTCCGTTTGGCTTCTTCGCGGATTTCTTTGAGGGATTTTCGAATTTCTTTGAGGGATTCATGGGCATGGCGCAGAGCCTCCACGTGACTGTCTTCCAGAAGGGTAATCATGCGTTCCATCTCGGTCTGGGTGAGAAGTTTATTCTTGACGGCTTCTTCCAGCCCACGGCGCATGTTATCCATATCGTCACGGAGTTTCTCTCCGTCGAATTGCTTTAGCTCACGTTCCATTTTTTTGAGGTCCGCTTCGGCGTCTTTCAGGGCGATGCGTACGCTATTTTGAACATCGCGTATGATTTCTTTTTCATCAATGTCGATTTCAACCTCTTTCAGGTCAAGCTCAGCTTCTTTCAGCGCATGTTCAACGGATTTGGTGATTTCAATTTGGATAGTTTCTCCATCCAGCGCCAGTTCAAGGAGTTTTTCATGGACCTGTTCCAGAGCTTCCTGAGTGGTTTCAAGGGCTTGCTCGACTATCTTTTCCTGCTTTTTACCCTCTGTTGTTTTGTCAGTATAATCTTCTGCGGTGGCAGAGGTGCAGGTGGTGGCCAACAGGCCTATTGCCGCAAGGCCGAGGGTACGTTTTTTGAAGGTCATCATGGTATACTCCGCTGGTGATATTTATCGTATCACCCTAGCGGACGTATTTGACCAAGGGAAAGCCTATGCGGTGGACTATCAGCTATATGCGACTAAGGCCTATTCTTTAAATACCCGTTTAAAGATGGTGTCCACATGTTTGGTGTGATAGCCCATGTCGAATTTGTCGTCGATTTCCGCATCTGACAGCTTGGCGGAAACGTCCGGGTCGGCTTTCAG
>JAADFR010000006.1:0-10908 GCA_013152755.1 Alphaproteobacteria bacterium | reverse complement strand
CCGGCCTGGGTGAGGGCGAGCAATATCCGCTGCGAATTATGCAAACCGCCCAGCTTGTCCATATTGGCCTGCATATTTTCCGGATAGACCACCAGCTTGTCCATAACCCCGGTCAGACGGGTGAGGGCAAAATCCAGTGTCACGGTGGCGTCAGGGCCAATCATGCGCTCCACAGAGCTGTGGGAGATGTCCCGTTCATGCCACAGGGCCACATTCTCCATGGCAGGCAGGGCCATGCCGCGTACCAGACGGGCGAGGCCTGTCAGATTCTCGGTCAGGATCGGGTTGCGCTTGTGGGGCATGGCGGAGGAACCTTTTTGGCCCTTTGAGAAAAATTCTTCCACTTCCAGAACCTCGGTCCGTTGCAGGTGGCGGATTTCTGTGGCCAGCCGCTCGATGGAGCTTGCCACAACGCCCAATGTGACAAAGAACATGGCATGGCGGTCGCGGGGGATGACTTGCGTGGAGACGGGTTCAACCTCAAGCCCCATGGCCTTGGCCACATGTTCCTCAACGCGTGGGTCAATATTGGCGAATGTGCCGACCGCGCCGGAAATGGCGCAGGTGGCAATCTCGCTGCGGGCATTTTTCAGCCGGGTCAGGTTACGGTCAAATTCAGCGTAAGCCTCGGCCATTTTAAGGCCAAAGGTCACCGGCTCCGCATGGATGCCGTGGCTCCGGCCAATGCAAACATCCAGCTTATGTTCGTATGCCCGGCGTTTCAGAACGCTGAGCAGTTTTTCCACATCATCGATCAATATATCGGCGGCCTTGACCAGTTGTACATTAAAGCAGGTGTCCAGAACATCGGAGGACGTCATGCCCTGATGAACAAACCGGGCCTCAGGGCCGATATATTCGGCGAGCGAGGTCAGAAAGGCGATGACATCATGCTTGACCTCGCGTTCAATCTCATCAATGCGCTCAATATCGAAATTACCCTTTTCCCAGATGATTTTGGCACTTTCCTTAGGAATAACGCCCAGTTCCGCAAGGGCATCACAGGCATGGGCCTCGATCTCGAACCAGATCTGAAATTTTGATTGTGGCTCCCAAATGGAGGTCATTACTTCGCGGGAATAACGTGGAATCATGGCAACACCTGTATAAAAGATTTCTCTGTCGCAGGCTTTATCAGAGAATGGCTGTGGGGACAAGGCACTATATGGAAAAGATGGACAGAAGGGACGGGGGGCTATAGTCTTTGCATATGTAACATGATTATGGGGAGGAGAAAAAAATGAATGAAGAAGCCGTAAAAAATTACCGGATATATTTTCGGGAAAAATATATTTCAGAGCGATATAGTGGCCGCCGTCACCTAGCAACAACTGTTACGGTGACCCTTATTGTGATCGCGGTCAGCCTGTATAATCTGGAAAATGTTCAGACATGGGAGTGGTTGACCATTCCATTGGCGCTTTTTCTGGCAAATTTTGTTGAGTTTTTGGCCCATAAAGGCCCCATGCATAAGAAAACCCGTTATTTGGAAGAAATTTTTCAGCGCCACGCAGTACAACATCATTCTTTCTTCACCCATGAATTTATGGAATTTGATGAAGAGAAGGATTTTAACGCGGTGTTATTCCCGCCGGAGATGCTGTTGTTCTTCTTTGGCGGCATTGCGACCCCGCTGGGGATATTAAGTTATTTTCTTTTTGGCGGCAATGTGGCCTGGCTGTTTGTCTTCAGCGTAACCCTTTATTTTCTGAATTATGAGGTCATGCATTTTCTCTATCATGTGTCCGAGGATGCCTGGACGTCGAACCTGCCTTTTATGGGATTTCTGCGGCGGCATCATACGTTGCATCATGATCGGGATTTAATGAATGACTATAATTTCAACATCACCTACCCCGTGTGTGACCTGTTGCTTGGCACCTATTACAGATCGGGAAAAGATACTAATTGAGATAGTCCCATAGCCCAACGTTATAGAGGAAGTCATTAACAACCAGAGGTTCCTGATTGGCGAAACCAACGGCAATTCCGACTATCATTAATGTCAGTATGCCAAAGGCCAATTTGCCTGAAGCTAAATTTTGCATTATATCAATCCTTAACACTTTGTTAACTCGTTACTATGGATATAAGCAAGCGCCGTGCCAAATGGCCAAAGGCGGGGGAAATAAAGGTTAACGGACTGTTAACTATAAAAATCAAAAAGGCTGGAAGTGTAAAGTTTTTTGACAATTTTATCTTTTCAGGCTGAAAAATCCCATTTTGAAACATTCAGGCCTTATGTCAGATCAGGCCAAGGGTTTTCAGGCTGGTCTGGCCGCTTTTTGAGATGATCAGATGATCATGGAGCAGGACGCCCAATTGTTTGCCGGCTTCCTCAATCCGTTTGGTCATGTCCACATCATCGCGGCTGGGGGTCGGGTCGCCGCTGGGGTGATTATGGACCAGAATGATGGCCGTGGAATGAAGCTCAAGGGCGCGTTTGATCACCTCGCGCGGGTAAACGGGGGTATGGTCAATGGTGCCTTGCTGTTGTTTCTCATCGGCAATCAGACGGTTTTGCCGATCCAGAAACAGGATGCGGAATTGTTCGGTCTTTTGATGACCCATCTTTATCTGACAATAGTCAATCAGCGCCTGCCAGTTGGACAGCACTGGTTTATCCATGATTAGGCCCTGGGCCAGTTTTTGCGCAGATGCCTCAACCAGTTTCAGGGCGGTAACCACCGTATCACCCACCCCGGAGACTTCCATTAACTGGCCGGGCGGTGCCGTTATAACCTCGGCATAGCTGCCGAAACGGGCAATTAAGTCTTTGGCCAGCGGTTTTACATCACGCCTTGGAATGGCGGTATAAAGCAGGAGTTCCAGCAGTTCATAATCGGCGAGGGCTTGGGTGCCGCCGCTACGAAAGCGGTCTTTCAGTCTTTGGCGGTGGCCCGCGTAATGTGGTTTGTCTGAAGTCAAAATATGCCCCCTGCGCGGGTTTATGAATAGGGGGGGTGATGGAACCCCCGGGGCGATTTGGTAAAGACCTCAACCCCGTCTTTGGTTACGGCCATGCTATGCTCGAACTGGGCGGACAGCGACTTGTCACGGGTGACGGCGGTCCAGCCATCATTCAGGACTTTTACGTCCGGCCGGCCCAAATTGATCATCGGCTCAATGGTGAAAAACATGCCTTCTTTCAGTTCCGGTCCTTCGCCCGGCTTGCCGTAATGCATGATATTGGGCGCGTCATGGAATACCCGGCCCAATCCGTGCCCACAAAAGACCTCCACCACGCCGCAACGTTCCGCCTCGGCATAAGTCTGAATGGCATGACCAATATCGCCAACCGTGGCTCCGGGCCGGACGACGGCAATACCGCGCATGAGACATTCATAGGTAATGTCAACCAGCCGTTTCGCTTTGATGGACGCTGGCCCGGCGAAATACATGCGGCTGCTGTCCCCGTACCAGCCATCCAGAATGACCGTCACATCAATATTGACAATATCACCTTTTTTAAGCTTTTTCGGCCCCGGAATGCCGTGACAGACCACATGATTGATCGAGGTGCAGATGGATTTGGGAAAGCCCCGGTAATTGAGCGGCGCACTGATGGCGTTACGGGCAGTAACAAAGTCAGCACAGAGCCGGTCCAGCTCATCGGTGGTGACACCGGGCTGGACATATTCCGTGATCATATCCAGCGTTTCCGCCGCCAGCCGTCCGGCGCGGCGCATCCCCTCATAATCGGCGGGGTCATATAATTTTATGGCATTGCCCGATGTGGCATCCGTATCACTTGCTTTGATATATTTCATGCTCTTATCCATTATAGGCGAATGGGGATTCGCGCCTCTACTATAATCTCTTTGGGGGATAAATTACAACCGTAACAAACTGCCTCTACCCCGTTATGAAGGGCGCTGTCCAATGCCGCTTTATAGGTGGGGTCAAGGTCATCGGCAATGCGAAATTCCGCGCAGTCATCCCGCTGAATCAGATACACCATCATAGCGCGATGTCCGTCGGCGACCATTTGAGACAGCTCATTGAGGTGCTTGGTGCCGCGCGCGGTGACGGAGTCGGGGAATTCGGCGATGGTTTTTGTGCGGGACAGGGTGACGCTTTTGACCTCTACATAACAATCAGCCTCACCCATTGCGCCGCCAGACAGGAAGATATCGATACGGCTGTTCTGGCCGTATTTCATTTCCCTGCGCAAATTTTGATAGCCCTCAAGCTCGCTAATGGTACCGTCCTGAATCGCGTCCTGTACCAGCCTGTTGGGATGGGCGGTATTGATGCCCACAAGGCAGCCTTCCACCTCCACCAGTTCCCATTTATAGCGCAGCTTGGCCTTAGGGTTGGTTTGGGGCGATAGCCAGACCAGATTGTCCGCGTCCTTTAGCCCCAACATGGACCCGGAATTGGCGCAATGGGCAGTTACCATTTCACCATTATCCAATTGGACGTCGGCCAGAAAACGCTTATAACGTTTTATCAACCTGCCGCGTATAAGGTTATGTTCAAATTTCATGAAGCAGGGTATAGTGAGAAACAGCCCTGAAAGCAAACAAGAAGCATTATTAATGACTGAAGTTAAGACCGTTACCGCCAGCATGATTATCATCGGGGATGAGATATTATCCGGGCGGACAAAGGATGCCAATTTGACCCATCTGTCCCTATGGCTGAACCGTATGGGGGTTCAGATGAGAGAGGTTCGGGTCATTCCTGATGTGGGGCAGGTGATACAGGATACGGTGAATGATTTACGTCATGGTTATGATTATGTCTTTACCACCGGCGGCATCGGCCCGACCCATGATGACATTACGGCGGAGAATGTGGCAAAAGCCTTTGGCGTGCCGTTCGTGCAAAGTGCAGAATCGCTGGCTTTGTTGAAAAAGCATTACGGAATAGAGAAAATATCCGATGCCCGCCTGCGGATGACCATGATCCCGGAAGGGGCCAGCCTGATTAAAAACCCGGTCAGCACCGCGCCCGGCTTTCAGATGGAAAATGTCTTTGTCATGGCGGGAATTCCTGTGGTCATGCAAAGTATGTTGCTTGATCTTGAACAAAGGATTTTCGGCGGGGATAAGATGCTGTCCAGAGCAATCCATGTTTTTGAAGGTGAAAGCCAGTTCGCCAAGATGCTGGTGGAGGTAGAACAGGAATTCCCCCATGTGAGTCTGGGCAGTTATCCTTTTTTCCGCAATAAGAAATTTGGCGCGAGTTTTGTTTTTCGTTCACAGGTGGCCGCGGAGCTTGATGCTGCCGTGGATATGCTAAAGCTTAAAATCAGCGCGTCGGGCCGGGAATGGTTTGACGGTGAGGCGGCATTATAGAAATAAATGCTCTAAACTGAAATTTCTGTATTTATTTTAGTGGGAGAATATGCAATACCCCTATCACTCAATTTTTCGAGGGAGACTAATGTGCGGACGTGGCGAAATTGGTATACGCACAAGACTTAAAATCTTGCGCCCTTATGGGCTTGCGGGTTCAAGTCCCGCCGTCCGCACCACCCACCTTTATTATGAGCAAACCCTGATATTATTGAAAAACAAATTTTTCTGTTTTTCGCGGTATCAGTGGTTGATTATCTAGAAAGAATCATTAATATAAGAAATTGCTTGAATATACTTCAGGCATGCGAAGGGATGTTTTACTCAATCTGACCCCCAACAGATTTTTGTGAAACATCCCTTTCTCCGTTTCACCGTGTTGTTTTTTTTCAGGCAGATTTACAAACGCGGTTACTAAAGCATGAGCATACTATGTAATTTCTGGACTTGCGTAAATAAGACAAATGGTATTAATACATAGTATATTTGTACTATGCCAAAGATTGTGATACAAAATATTATCAATATTATGACTTTGGGGTGGATTTTTTGTGATTACAACGCGTATTTAAGAGTGTAATCAGTTATGTTTTACATTTCTAGATAGTATAAAAGAGGGTCGAGGGGTCGTTAATGAAAATTTTGCTAGTGGATGACCACATATTGTTCCGGGACGGGTTAAAGTTCGTTTTGAAACAACTTGGTGATGATGTGGACATAAGTGAATGTGGTACTTGCACCGAGGCCTATAAAATAATCCGGGAAAGTGAAGGGTTTGACCTGATTTTGCTAGATGTTGATCTGCCTGTAATTTCCGGAATGGAAGGCCTGAAGGATTTTCGTGAACTTGACCCCGGCGCACCGATCGTATTTCTGTCCGGGTCCGAGGACCGTAACCTGATCAAAAAGGCTCTTGAACAGGGGGTCATGGGGTATATCCCGAAAACACTCAGTAGTGAGATCATGATTCAGGCGCTGCAACTCATCCTTAAAGGCGGTAGATATGTGCCTGATAATATTTTAAATGCAGCGAATGGACAAAAGCAGACGAAAGTCACCCTGACAGCGCGGCAGAACGAGATTCTACAGCTTATTTCACAAGGCAAGGCCAATAAGGAAATAGCCAGAACACTCGGCATTGCGGATAACACCGTCAGAGTGCATATTTCGGCAATTTTTCAGATTTTAAATGTCACCAACCGGACCGAGGCCGCCTTTGCCGCCTTGCAGGAGGGGCTGGTCTCACCCTATTAGAGGCTGGGTGCAACCTCAATGGCATTTCATGGATAAAACATCAAAAACCCAGTATATTTTTGTCGAACAGATAAAAATAATTGTTAAACAGATCCCCCTGATGGTGGGGTTGACTATGCTGGTTGCCCTGATCATTTTTCTGGTGCTAATGGGCAAAGTGGAAGTATGGATTCAATGGGTATTGCTCGTATCCCTCGTTACCGTAAACAGCGTCAGACTATGGCACTATAACAGTTTGAAACAAGTGGGTATTACCGTTGATAACGTAAAATATCATGCGCGTTTTCTTGTTATACTGGCTTTTCTGGGGGGCAGTGCCTGGGGGTCGTTGGGATTGCTTATTCCGATGGTGCCGGACCCGTTTCTTCTGATACTGGTGACTACTCTGTTATGCGGTTTGGTTGCGGGAGCCGTGCCAAATCTGTCTGTCTATAGACCCGCGTTTTTTGCTTACAGTATTATGTGCATTCTTCCCTTTGCTGTCCGTTCTATCCTTATGCAACAGGAAATATTTGTCGTAATCGGGATATTGATGCTGCTGTTTCTGATCGTCAATTTAATCATCAGTTTTGTGGCCCAAAAAAGTGTTTTAAAGAGTATTGTTTTGGTTCAGGAAAACAAGAAACTGATAGAAAATCTAAGGCAGGAAAAAAGCAAGGCGGATGCGGCCCGTGATATTGCGGACGGTAATAATGAGGCCAAATCACGCTTTCTGGCGGCAGCCAGTCACGATCTTCGCCAACCTCTCCATGCCATGGGATTTTTCGTAGAGGCTTTGCAACATGAAAAAAACCCGGCTGAAATATCAATATTAACCAAGAAAATTGGCCAAACATCTGAATCTTTGCGGAGTTTGTTGGGGTCGCTTCTGGATATTTCTAAAATTGAGGCGGGGGTGATGGTGCCAAACAGGTCACATTTTACCCTTGATGAAATTTTGGCCGAGATTATTCAGGAGTTTGCCGAACAGGCCCGGGAAAAAGGGTTGAATCTGGAAGCCAAGCCCTGTTGCCCACAGGTGATTTATAGTGATAAAGAAATGTTATGTCGGATATTACGTAATCTTGTCAGCAATGCGGTGCGTTATACGGAACAGGGGTATGTTTTTATATCCTGCGATATTGAAAACGGGCATGTCATCATTCATGTATCGGACAGCGGTGTTGGCATAGCACAGAGCAAAAAGAATGATATTTTTCAGGAATTTTACCAGATTAACGACGGCGGTGAGCAGGCGACACAGGGCCTTGGGCTGGGTCTGTCGATCGTAAAAGGCCTATGTGACTTGCTTGACCATAAAATCAGCCTGCGGTCAGAAATGGGCGTTGGTTCAGTTTTTTCAATTAAAGTTCCTCTGGGCAATCTCAGCAAAATTTTACCGGAAACAGCGAATATTCACATATTGCCCGGCGATGTGAGTGCGCGGACAATCATCCTGAATAATGAGGGGGTCTCGCTTGAGAGTATTATTGCCATTATGCGCCATTGGGGACATATAGTGGTTGATTTTAATACTTGCGGCGAGGTGATGGCCTTTCTGGATAGCGAAGACTTTACCCCTGATTTAATCATATCTGATATGCAGTTAAAGGATTCCAGCGGTATCGAAGCCGTTAAGGCAATACAGGAAAAAGTCGCAAAAACCATACCCGCGATCATTATGACAGGCGCAGGCGGTGAAAAGCTGGAGCAGGTACGGGATAGCGGCTTTCCTCTATTGGAAAAACCGGTAAAGCCGGCAAAACTTCGCAGTATGGTGTCTTTTCTGGTACAGCAGGCCCGTGAAAGTTGAAAAACCCGAACCTTTATTATCTGTAAACTCTAGGCCACACAAGGTTTTGGGGGTAATATTTTATGCATATTTTTAGTCTTTGTTAATAAACTATGTCTATAAAAGGGGCGTCAAACATGGCAGGGTAATTTCTGTCTGTCTCATTAATAATAATAAACAAAGGGTAGATTGAGCAACATGGGGACGCTAAAAACCAAGATGACCGCCAAGGATTTGTTGCGGTTGGCACAGGAAAAGTCTGTGACATCCCGAAATGAACTGGTGGAAAATATATCTGATTTGTTCCTGTCTCCGGAAGGGCGGCTCAATGAGCATGAACGTGCCTTGATGAATGATGTGCTGCTCAAACTTATTAATTCAGTGGAAAAATCCGTGCGTAAGGAGTTAAGCAAACGGCTGTCCACAATTGATGATGTATCCCCGGAACTCGCAGCTAAACTGGCCGATCAATCCATTGAAATAGCTGAGCCCATGCTGACCAAAAGCGGCGTTTTGAAAGATGAGCAGCTGATTGAAATTATTCGCAATCGCACAGATGCGCACCGCATGGCCATAGCCATTCGTTTTCATGTGAGCGAAGACGTCAGCAGCGAGCTCATAGAATTGGGCAGTGAGGATGTGGTTGAGGCTCTGGTAAATAATGAGAATGCTGAGATTTCAGAACTTTCCATGAAATATCTGGTGGCAGAATCCAGAAATCTGGATCGGTTTCAGGAGCCTTTGTTAAGTCGGCATGACCTTCCTGCGGAACTGGCCTATCAGATGTACTGGTGGGTATCCGCCGCCTTGCGTCGCAAGATCATCATAGAGTTTAATGTGGATAATACCCAGATGGATGATGCCCTTGAAATGGCAACAAAAACGGCTATTCAGAATCACGGGGCTACAGATGGTATCATGAGAACGGCCCTTAGACTTGCCAAGGAATTGGCTGGCAAAGGTGAATTGGATATTGTTTTTCTGCGCGGGTGCCTGCGTCAGGAAAAGATTAATCTGTTTGTTGCCGGACTGTCGGAACTGACGGGCCTTGATGTTGACATTATTTGGCGGGCGATTCGGGAACGGACGGGGGAAAGCCTGGCCATCATTGCCAAGTCACTGGATATTGACCGGGATATTTTTGCCTCGATCTTTTTGCTGGTTGTACAATCCCGTACAGGGGGGCGGGCACGAACGACCGGGCTGGTCAATTCAATTTTATCCTTGTATGATGATATTAAAGTCAACAATGCCAAAGTTGCCGTTAGGCACTGGCAACGGGATCTGGGGTATCAAAACGCTATATTGACCATGAAGGACGCCGTATAACATGTTTGGCAGAACCGACCAATATTTAGCAGGTGCTAAAGATGCCGGAAAGAGGCTGGTGCCAAAATTAAAGAACCAGACAATCATTCCGCTGGAACTGGTTCAGCGTATTTCTGCGAACGGTGTAAAAAAATCAAACAACAAACCTGCGACCACATTGGATAAAATTCATGAGCTTATAGGTCATATGAGCTTTGATGACACGGTTCCCTTATATATATCAACCATTTCGGGTGAATTGGCCTATGTGAATGAAGGCTACAGAAATCTGGTGTCCAATTGTGAATATGTGGGCGATAAAGAAGCACAGGGCGGCGCAGATAGCCCTCTGCCTGCCAGTCTGACGGCTATTTTGAATGAAGTCCAATTGACCCGTCAGAATGTTTTCGTTGAAGAAACCATAAAAATTCAGGGTAGCCCCCGGCAATATCGCTCCCGGCATTTCCCGGTTTGTGATGATGCGGGCCGGGTGATTGCGGTCGGTGGAACCTATGTGGACTATACGGATAACATGCAGACGCTCGGCCATGAAAGGTTGATGCAGCAGAGGTTCCGTGACTTTGCCCGGGCAACATCGGACTGGTATTGGGAAATTGACCGTGATTATAACATCACCTTTGTTTCGGATCGCCTGATGGCGATTACGGGCATGCCGGTCATGTTATTGAACGGCAAGCGTTTTGAGGATTTTGGGAAGCTTAAGACGGAAATAGACGGACAGACGGTAAATTGTGAGAGCTTTCTTGACGGTATGAAACCTTTTCGGGATCAGCTTTTTCTGATTGAAAATGCGGATGAGGAACTGGTTTATAATCATTTGAGTGGTGTGCCGATATTTGATTCTTCAACTGGTGAATTCATGGGATACCGTGGTGCCGGGATGGATGTCACGGTGAATTACAAGGCGACAAGGCGCGTCTGGAAACCATTGCCGTTCAAAAATCGCTGGAACATACGCTTGAGGAACTCACCAACAAGAATATTCAGCTCGACATGGCCTCGGCGGAATCCGAAGTTGCTTTGGGGGCCAAAAGTGAATTTCTGGCGGCCATGAGCCATGAGCTCAGAACGCCGCTTAATGCCATTATCGGCTTTGCCGAGGCTATGAAAATGCAGGTGTTCGGTGACTTGAATCCTCAATATGTGTCCTATAGCAATGATATTATGACTGCAGGTCATCATCTGCTTGAGCTGATCAATGATGTGCTTGATGTTGCGGTTCTGGAAAGCGGCAAGATCAAACTTGATATG
>JAADFR010000005.1 GCA_013152755.1 Alphaproteobacteria bacterium | reverse complement strand
CACGGCAATTCGCCTATGCGGGAGTCAGAAAACTGTTGGATTTTCAGGATATTGACTATGCGGCAGAATATATCACAACCCTTGAACATTTCGCGGCACAAGACAGGGAACCCTGTGATCTGACCCGTGAGCTGGCCCGTTATCTGGCCCTGTGGATGGCTTTTGACGATGTGATCAAGGTGGCGGATATAAAAACCCGGTCCAAAAGAGTAACCAAATACCGCGCCGAGGTTCGCGCCAAAGATAACCAGATCGTCCATATGACCGAATATATGCATCCGCGTCTGGAAGAAATCGTTGGCACCATGCCCACCCGGATGGCCAAGCGCGTACAGAAGTCTGCTTTCCTAACCCGTTTCTTTGAGAAGTTCACCGGCCCCCGACTGTCAGACACCACCAAGGTTTCATCTTTCCTGATGCTGTATTTTCTGGCATCCCTGAAATCCATAAGGCGTAAAAGCCTGCGTTATGCCATGGAACATAAGGAAATCACCGCATGGCTGGATCGGGTCAGACGCACCATAGCCACGGATTATGATCTGGCGGTGGAGGTTATCCGCTGTCAACGGCTGATCAAGGGATACGGCGAAACCCACGCGCGCGGCATGGGCAATTTCAACATGATTATGACCCGCATAGATCAAGGAAAGCTTACCGCGCCGGGTGTGGTTGAGATGCGCACAGCCGCCCTCGCCGATGAAGATGGCATCGCCCTCAAGGATATTATGGCCAAGGCGGGGTGATGCTCTCTATTGATCTTTCATCACATATGCTATAGAGAATCTTACCTGATGGTTCCCTGATGTTAACGTCAGGGTGAAAAGGGAACATGGTGCGATCCGCCCGTTTGGATCAAGGCCATGGCTATGTCCGTAACTGTATGTGGAGGCCATGCTCACAGACCACTGGGAAACCGGGAAGGCAGAGCAGCAAAGGCAAAATTCACAAGCCAGGAGACCTGCCATCTTATCGCCCATCTGACGGTCGGAACAACCGTACAGAGCGGTCTTTCCGTGCCGGCGATAACCTCGTGCGCTGGTTATCGAAAGTCTTTTCCGATTATCCTCCGTATATTTTTAACTGCCCGTAACCGGGTTACTATTGGGTTGTTTATGGCGAAGGAAGATCACATCAAAAAGATTTTATGGGCAGCCATAGCCTTGATTCTTCTGCCCATCATGGTGCGCGCCGCAGAAATGGATAAGCCGAAAATAAATAGTCTCGCTGGATTATTGCGCCGATCAATATGTGCTGGCCCTCGCCGACCGGGATCAGATCATGGCCCTGTCCATGGATGCGGATCAGGGCCATTCCTTTTATCGGGACCGGGCCCAAGGCCTGCCCAAATTCCACAGCAGCATGGCGGAAATCGTGCAGATGAAGCCTGATCTGGCCGTGCAAAGCTGGCGGGTTACAGCGCGTATGGAGAAAATAATCAACCGGGTCGGAACAAAGCTGATCATACCCAGATACGGCAGCGACCCGGAAATTGTCATCGGCAATGTGCGCCGCGCCGGAGAGAGCTTTGATCAGGCAACGCGGGCCGAAGCCCTGATTGAGGATTACCGCACCCGCCTTGAAGCCTTGCACAGCATTCCCAAAAGCCCCCTTAAAGCGGCCTATATCACCCCCAGCGGGTTCACCGCCGGCACCGGAACTTTCGTCGATGAGATCATTCAACTGGCTGGCCTGTCCTCCTATGCCGCCGCACGAAATATCGTCGGCTGGCAGTCTCTGCCGCTGGAAGACCTGATCATTGACCCGCCGGATGTTTTTATCGCCAGCTTCTTTGACACCAATCTTAATAGTCAGTCAGAATGGAGCATCAGCCGCCATGGCCGCCTCTATAAAATGATGGAAGACATCCCGACCATTTATCTGCCCGGACGCTATCTGTCGTGCAACGGGCTGTTTCTGGTCGATGCCGCCGAGCGTATCCATGAGGAGGTGCCGAAAAATGACTAAAAGCATGCTCATGCAACTGCTTTGCCTGCTGGCCCTCCTGCTTACCGGGATATTCTCGCTCAGTTTCGGACGGGTGTCTTTGGGGCCGGCGGATCTGTGGGCCGCCCTGTCGGCCCCGGCCAATGATCCCCGCGCCATCATCCTGTTTGAATTGCGCCTGCCCCGGGTATTGCTGGGCATGCTGGTGGGCGCCACCCTCGGCCTGACCGGCGCGGCTCTGCAAGGGGTTTTGCGTAATCCGCTGGCCGATCCGGGTGTGATCGGGGTTTCGTCCAGTTCTGCCCTCGGCGCGGTTATCGCCATTCATCTGGGGCTGGCCGGGGTCTGGTCTCTGGCCGTACCCGCCTTTGCCATGACCGGGGCCTTGCTGGCAACATTGTTACTGCTTCTGGTTTCCGCCCGCGACAGCAGTGTTTTGATGCTGATCCTTGTGGGAATCGGGATTAGCTCTCTGGCCACCGCCCTTATTTCACTGGTGGTGAATCTGGCCGACAATCCCATGACATTGCAGGATATGATCATGTGGATGCTGGGGTCGCTGGAGAACCGCACCATGACTGACCTGCTGCTGGCCCTGCCCTTCATTCTGATCGGCTGGGCCATGATGATCGGGGTGGGACAGGGCCTGAACGCCATTAGTGTGGGCGAGGACACGGCCCAGACCATGGGTATCAACCTGATGTGGCTCAAACTGCGCATTGTCATTGGCACCGCCATCAGTGTCGGGGCCGCTGTGTCTGTTTGCGGCAGTATCGGATTTGTCGGGCTGGTGGTCCCCCATATCGCCCGCGCATTGATCAGCCGGGAACCGGGGGCGATCCTGTTGCCCAGCGCTGTGATCGGGGCCTTGTTGCTGACCCTTGCCGATGTGATTACCCGCACGCCGCTGGCAAGCTCGCCGCTTCAGCTTGGGGTGGTCACGGCCCTTATCGGTGCGCCCAGCTTCCTCTATATCGTCTTCCACACCCGAAAGGATATGAGATGACCGGCCTGATCATCAAGAATATCAGCCTGACATTGGAAGGATCTCAGATCCTGAAGGATGTGTCCGGCACCCTTATGCCGGGCGAGGTTGTCGGCCTGATCGGGCCTAATGGGGCCGGGAAAAGCAGTCTGCTGAAATCCATATTGGGGCTGGTGCATCCGGCATCGGGGACCATAGAGCTTGACGGGGGCAACCTGATCACCCTGCCGCCAAAAGAGCGAGCCAGAATGATCGCCTATGCAGCACAGGGGTCGCCTGTCTATTGGCCGTTAAGCGTGGAACGTATCGTGGCATTGGGCCGCATTCCCCATCTGACCCCGTGGCAGAAACCCCGGCCTGAGGATGAAGCTGCCGTGGAAAATGCCCTGCTGATGACGGACAGCGCCCACCTGAAAGGACGGCTGGTGACCACCCTGTCCGGCGGCGAGCGGGCGCGGGTATTGATGGCCCGAACCATTGCCACGGGCGCGCCCTATATTCTGGCCGATGAGCCGGTGGCCTCCCTTGACCCCTACCATCAATTACAGGTAATGCACATCCTGAGACAACAGGCCAAGGCGGGCGGGGCGGTGATGGTGGTCCTCCATGACCTGAGCCTTGCGGCACGCTATTGCGACCGTCTTATCCTGCTCCATGAAGGCCGTCTGATTGATCAAGGCATACCTGATGACATCCTGACGCCGCAGAATATGGCTCATGTTTTTTCCGTGGCCACAAGCCGCTGGTCACAGGGGGATGACCATTTTCTGGCCACCCACCCCCTGCCCGGCAAAACAGAAGTGCTGTGAGAGCTTTACAAAAACTGATTTTCTCTGCCCCAATTACATACTTTAAGCCTATATACCCGGAATGATAGGTACCCCGCATGATGTCAGGGTCAATGCTATTATAACGATGGTGAATATTCTCATATGCCTTTTCCTTTTTGTGTGTAACGCCACCCTAAGGGAGAAGGGCTTATGAAACTCTTAACTAATCATTAAATTTTATAGATATTATTATTTGCTAATGTTTGCCCATACCCTGCATCATTTTACCGTGATCCATTTTCATGGGCATCTTCATGACCTTGGCCATGACATTGACATCTCCGGCATGAAGAAACCTTAGCCTTAACGGCAACAGGTCACCAACAGCCAGTTTCTTTTTTAGGCCAAAAAGCATCAGGTGATAACCGCCGGGCTTTGCGCTCACCGTGCCATTTGGCGGAATATTGATGTGGCCGACCTGCTGCATTTTCATGACCCCACCTTCATTCGTGCTTAAATGAATCTCTACCCGCTCAGCAAGAGTAGACGATACCTTGGCCAAAACATCTGATTTATCAGACTTGTTCGTTACGGTAAAATAAGCGGTGCCGGGCCGGTTTAACAATATCACAGGCCGCGCCCAGACGTCCGTGACCGATAGCCCGCCTTCATCAGCATTAGCAAATTGCACAGACCCCACCAGTACTGCGACAAAAACACATAATTTCATGATCTTATTCACGTAATAATCCTCTACATAATTTTCTTGAAAAATCTTGATAACGGCAGACCGAACGTGCATGTGATTTCCTTGCCGTCATCACAGTCATATAATGACATTACAATGACCTCTGCACGGCCAATCAGATTCTCGACAGGCACATAGCCAACTTTTGACAAAATACGGCTGTCGGCGGAATTATCACGGTTATCCCCCATAGCAAAAAAATGCCCCTCCGGAACCTTATACACAGGGGTATTGTCAAGACGGCCAGAATCTGTTCTTTCCACGATTTGATAGGCGCGCCCTTCCGGATTTTTTTCCTTAAATTCTCTGACGGAAACCATCCGTCCTCTTGGTGCGCGGTAACGATAGCTTTTATCCTGGTGACGCGGAAGCATTTTACCATTTATGACCAGACGCCCCCGAATGACCTGTATTTCATCACCGGGCAATCCCATAACGCGTTTGATCAACGCCCGTCCCGTGCCTTCCGGATCGGCAAAGACAACCACATCACCTCTTTTGGGCAAAGCTCCCATTATCCGGCCATCAAACCCGCCCATACCGAAAGGAAAGCTATAGCGGGAATAACCATAAGCATATTTATTGACAATTATCCGGTCACCGATTTCCAGTGTCGGCACCATGCTTTCAGAAGGCCATATTTCATATTGGGCGTAGGCAAAGCTATGGATCGTCATAAACACCGCAACAACAATCACGGGTTCTTTGACAAAGTCCCATATTTTCCGAATAAATAGTTTTTCCGATTTATTATCTGACATTATTGATTTTCACCTTCTTTTTAAGCCCTGTAATCTCATGATTTTATCAATATCAAAATAGTAAATATAGCGTAAGACTTTTTTAAGGCAACATGACAGGTAAAAATACAGAAAACTTGTCTTTAACCCTTGCAGTGCTAAAAAATGGGCTTATATAACCTCCATGAACTGTTAGTAAAACGACGAGCCACGAACTCAGGCCATACTGGCTGGGAATGGGCTCTTAGATAAGGACAAGAGGATAGTATGGGTAAAGTTATCGGAATTGACTTGGGTACGACGAATTCGTGTATCTCAATCATGGACGGCGCAAAGCCAAAAGTAATCGAAAACGCAGAAGGCGGCAGAACAACGCCTTCTATGGTTGCCTTCACTTCGGACGGTGAAAAGCTGGTTGGACAACCGGCGAAACGTCAGGCAGTGACCAATGCGGAAAACACATTGTTTGCCATCAAACGGCTTATTGGCCGGACATTTGATGACAAGGCAACACAAAAAGACATCGAAATGGTGCCTTACAAGATCATCAAAGCCGACAATGGCGATGCATGGGTTGAGGCACAGGGCGAAGAATACAGCCCCAGTCAGGTGTCTGCCTTTATTTTGCAGAAAATGAAAGAAA
This sequence comes from Alphaproteobacteria bacterium, assembly GCA_013152755.1. Classification (GTDB taxonomy): domain Bacteria; phylum Pseudomonadota; class Alphaproteobacteria; order Sphingomonadales; family Emcibacteraceae; genus Paremcibacter. Next base: position 33,286 of record JAADFR010000005.1, on the reverse strand, counting down.
CCGCCGAAGATTATCTGGGCGAAAGTGTGGATCAGGCCGTCATCACGGTCCCGGCCTACTTTAATGATGCCCAGCGTCAGGCCACCAAGGATGCGGGCAAGATTGCCGGCCTTGAGGTTCTGCGGATCATCAATGAGCCAACCGCTGCCGCACTGGCATACGGTATGGACAAGGAAGACGGCAAGACCATCGCCGTGTTTGACCTTGGCGGCGGAACGTTCGACGTGTCCATTCTTGAAATCGGCGACGGCGTTTTTGAAGTAAAATCCACCAACGGCGATACCTTCCTTGGCGGTGAAGACTTTGACATGCGTCTGGTGGAATATCTGGCCGATGAATTCAAGAAAGACCAGGGCATTGACCTGAAAGCAGACAATATGGCGCTTCAACGGTTGAAAGAAGCCGCTGAAAAGGCCAAGATTGAGCTATCTAGTGCCCAGCAGACTGAAATCAATCTGCCCTTCATCACGGCCGATGCCTCCGGACCAAAGCATTTGACCCTGAAACTGACCCGCGCCAAGTTCGAAGAACTGGTGAAGGATTTTGTTCAGCGGACCATTGCCCCCTGTAAGGCTGCTTTGAAAGATGCGGGCCTGACGGCGGGTGAAATTGACGAAGTTGTCATGGTTGGCGGTATGACCCGCATGCCTAAAATCACCGAAGTGGTCAAGGATTTCTTTGGTCGCGAGCCTCATAAGGGCGTTAACCCGGACGAAGTGGTCGCCATGGGCGCCGCTATTCAGGCCGGTGTGCTTCAGGGTGATGTGAAAGATGTATTGTTGCTGGATGTGACCCCGCTGTCACTGGGTATCGAAACATTGGGCGGTGTTTTCACCCGGCTCATTGATCGCAATACAACGATCCCAACCAAAAAGTCCCAGACTTTCTCCACAGCAGAAGACAACCAGTCTGCCGTGACCATCCGGGTCTTTCAGGGTGAGCGTGAAATGGCCGCCGATAACAAAATGCTCGGCCAGTTTGATCTGGTGGGTATTCCAGCGGCCCCGCGCGGTGTCCCGCAGGTAGAGGTTACCTTTGACATTGATGCCAACGGCATCGTCAATGTGTCTGCCAAGGATAAAGGCACGGGCAAGGAACAGCAGATCCGCATTCAGGCTTCCGGCGGTCTCAGCGACGATGACATTGAGAAAATGGTCAAAGACGCCGAAGCTAATGCCGAAGAAGACAAGAAACGCCGGGAACTGGTGGAAACCCGCAATCAGGCCGAAGGTGCGGCCCATTCTGCGGAAAGCCAGTTGAAAGAGCATGGTGACAAAATTGATGCGGCAGATAAAACCGCCATCGAGGATGCGGTCAAGGCGGTCAAGACAGCCGCCGAGGGCGAAGATGTCGCCGCCATTAAGGCAGCCCTTGAAACCCTGCAACAGGCGTCCATGAAACTTGGCGAGGCGGTCTATAAGGATCAGGCCGCAGACGCCGGTGCCGGCGCAGAGGGGGCTGAAGAAGCCACCACCGCAGCCGACGATGATGTGGTTGACGCTGACTTTGAAGAAGTTGATGACGATAAGAAATAATTTCATCTCATGATTAAATTATATTATCATCACACATACACATGACTTAATGCCGTTCTGCCCTGTGCAGGACGGCATAGACATGTGGGGTAGAATACCGGAAGTATCATGGCAAAGATCTGTTATTACGAAATACTTGAAGTAGAGCGCGGCGCATCTGAGGCGGATTTGAAAAAATCCTACCGCAAGAAGGCCATGCAATATCACCCGGACCGCAATCCGGGCGATGCCGCCGCCGAGGCCAAATTCAAGGAAATCAGCGAAGCCTATGATATTTTAAAGGACGGCCAGAAACGGGCGGCCTATGATCAATATGGCCATGCGGCCTTTGAAAATGGCGGTATGGGCGGCGGCGGTATGGGCGGCGGCTTTGACAATAGTTTTTCCGATATTTTTGAAGACCTGTTTGGCATGGGCGGCGGGCGCAGCCAACAGCGCGGCGGCCCAAGCCGGGGCGCGGACCTGCGCTATAATCTGACCATCACGCTGGAAGATGCCTTCACCGGCAAGGAAGAAAAGATTACCATCCCGACCACGATCACCTGTAGTTGTTGTGAGGGCTCCGGTTCCTGTGAAGGCTCTAAACCGGAAACCTGCGGCGGATGCGGCGGCATCGGCAAGGTCAGAACCCAACAGGGTTTCTTCACCGTGGAACGCACCTGCCCCAGATGTCAGGGACAGGGACAGGTTATCTCCGACCCTTGCCAGGACTGTCATGGCACCGGACAAAAGCAAAAGAATAAATCTCTGTCGGTCAAAATCCCTGCCGGGGTAGAGGACGGCACCCGCATCCGGCTTCAGGGCGAAGGCGAAAGCGGCGCGAAGAATGGCCCCAGCGGCGATCTTTACATCTTTATTTCCATCGAATATCACCCCATATTCCAGCGGGACGGCGCGACCATCTTCTGTGAAGTCCCCATTGCGCTGACCACAGCGGCGCTGGGCGGTGAGATTAATGTGCCAACCGTGAACGGTAAGAAAGCCAAAGTTAAAATCAGTGCGGGCAACCAAACCGGCAAGCAATACCGCCTGCGCGGCAAGGGTATGCCGGTTCTCCATTCCACACAGTTCGGTGATATGGTTATCCAGACCACGGTCGAAACCCCGGTCAATATGACCAAAAAGCAAAAAGAGCTGCTCAGAGCCTTTGCCAACGAATGCGGCGATAATGTCAGCCCGGAATCATCAGGTTTCTTTAACAAGGTCAAGGAACTGTGGGACGACCTTACATAATTTTAGGACTTGATTCTAGGGCCAGATTTACAGGATTATAATTTTATAACGGCCATTTTATCCTGGGTCATGTCATGCATTGTATAGCCAATGCCCCCGGTATTATATCCCGATTGACGGCGGCCCGCAAAGGGCATCCAATCCACCCGAAAGGCCGTATGGTCATTGACCATCACCGCCGTGGCATCAAGCTCCCGTATGGCCTTCATGGCCCGGTCCAGATTTTGGGTAAATACCGATGCCTGAAACGCAAAAGGCAGACCATTGGCCTTTTCAATGGCCTCATCCATGCTGTCATAGCCATATACGCACGCCACCGGGCCAAAGATTTCCGCGCGGGTCACCCGGGCATTTTCCGCCGGATTGAGCAGAACCGTTGGCGCATAGGTCGCCTCCGACAATTTTTTACCGCCGGTGAGCAATTCCGCTCCGCCGAACACGGCCTCATCCACCCATTCAGACACCCTGTCCACTTCGGCAGGGCGGATTAACGGCCCGCAATCAGTCTCTTCCAAAATGGCATTGCCCACGACAAGCTGTGACGCCCCATCGGCAAGGGCCTGTGCGATGTCCTGAGCCTGATGACGGGGGGCAAAAATACGCTGTACGGAAACGCAGACCTGCCCGGAATGGTAAAAGGCCCCCTTAAGCAAACTGGGGATCATCATGGTCAAATCGGCACTGTCATCGACAATCACCGGGGCCACGCCGCCATGCTCCAGGGCGCAGCGCGTGCCCGGCGCCAATTTTGAGCGCAACATCCAGCCTACTTTGCCAGAGCCAATGAAACTAAAAAATGCCGTTCTGGGATCCGTGATCATACGCTCCGCCGTGGCAATATCACAGGCGGCAAAACGGCACCATTCCTCCGGCAATCCGGCCTCATATAGAATATCGACAAAGGCCTTACAGGACAGCGGCGTATCGCCCGCCGGCTTGACAAGCACCGGGCAGCCCACGGCCACCGCCGGCGCAACCTGATGAACGATCAGGTTCAGAGGATGGTTAAAGGCCGATATGGCCACCACGGGGCCAATAGGTTCCCGCATGGTGAAGGCCAGATGTCCGGCCCCGGCAGCGGTAAGGTCCATGGGGATTTCCTGACCGCCCATATGGGATAATTCCTTGATACAGATGCCGACACCATCAATGGCCCGCGTGACTTCCACCCGGGCGTCTTTCAGAGGCTTGCCGCCTTCATTGGCAATCTGGAAGGCCAGCTCCTCAAAGCGGCCTTCCATAATTTTGGCTGTTTTTTTCAGTATCTCAATACGCTCATAAGCCGGGAGCCAATTTTGGCGGTTGCGGTATAAATTATGGGCATCCTCCAGATAACCGTCTATTTCAGCCCAATCCCTGAGCGGCACGGTGCCAATCAGGCTGTGATCAAAGGGATTGAAGACGTCTAGTGTTTTTTGCCCCTGTGTCATATCAAACATACCTTTTTCGCCAAATCATCAATCAGGACTTTCTGATTTTCCGAATAATCAACCGGAATCTCAACCAGATGAACCCCGCCTGCCGCGAACGCCGCTTCAAGGGTCGGAACCAAATCATCCGTGGCTGTAATCCGGTGTCCGGTGGCCCCGTAACTGTCGGCATATTTTACAAAGTCCGGATTGCCGAACTCAAGTCCCCAATCCGGAAAACCACCGCCCGCCTGTTTCCATCTTATCATACCGTACGCGTTGTCATTGAGCACCATAACCACCAGATTAAGGCCAAGCCGCACCGCCGTTTCCATTTCCTGACTGTTCATCATAAACCCGCCGTCGCCGCAGATGGCCATCACCCGCCGTTTCGGATAGAGCATAGCCGCCATCATGGCCGAGGACAAGCCCGCCCCCATGGTCGCCAGCGCATTATCCAGCAAAACCGTGTTGGGCTGATAGGCCTTGTAATTGCGGGCAAACCAGATTTTATAGATGCCGTTATCCAGCGCGATAATATCCTTATCGCCCATGACTTTTCGCGTGTCGGCAACGAAGCGTTGGGGGAAAATAGGAAAACGCGGGTCATCAATACCCTCTGTGGTATGGCTTTCCACTTCACCACGTACTTTTTCAAAATAGGATTTGTCAAATGTCACTACGCCGCCCAGCTTTTCCTGAAGGCACTCCATGGAACGGGCCAGATCACCGACAACTTCAATTTGGGGGAAATAAACCTGATCGACCTGCGCCGATTTATAATTAACATGAATGACCTTTTTGCCGCCTTTCTCCATAAAGAACGGCGGCTTTTCAACCACATCATGGCCGATATTGATAATCAGATCCGCCCGGTCAATGGCACAATGCAGATAATCCCCCGATGACAAGGCCGCCGTACCAAGGAAAAGGTCGGACCGTTCATCCACCACCCCTTTGCCCATTTGGGTATTGAAAAAGGGTATGCCGGTGGTATGGATAAAGTCACTGAGCTTGTCCCGGGCATCTTTGCGGTTTGCCCCGGCACCAATTAAAATCAAGGGCAATTTTGCGGCCTTGATCAGGTCTGCCGCCTGATCAAGAACCCGGTCACCAGCCACCGCATAATAACGCGGATGGGGCGGCAGTACCGGCTCGTCTGTCTTTTCCTCGGCAATGTCCTCCGGCAGTTCAAGCAAGACCGCGCCCGGCCGTTCTTCCTCTGCCATACGAAAGGCCTCGCGCACCAAAGACGGAATAGAATTACCGTGAACGATCTGTTTCGACATTTTACAGATCGGATCAAAAAGGCTGACAATATCCACAATCTGAAACTGGCCCTGTTTGGATTTCATGATTGGTTTTTGGCCCGTAATCATAATCAGGGGCATACCGCCCAACTGGGCATAGGCCGCAGGTGTGGCAAGATTGGTCGCCCCCGGCCCGAGGGTCGCCATACAGACCCCGGCCTTGCCCGTCAGACGCCCGTAGGTGGCGGCCATGAAACCCGCCCCCTGCTCATGGCGGGTCAGGATAAGCCTGATCGTTGAGGTGCGCAGGGACTCAACCATATCCAGGTTTTCCTCACCCGGAACCGCAAATATATATTCAACGCCCTCTGCTTCCAATGCGCGTACAAACAGGTCTGATGCTTTTGTAACTTTGTTCATATGGTTTTCCTTATTTTCAGGCACGATGCCCGCTATTTTCTTCTTCTGGCGTCATTTCTTTGGTAAATTCCTGATACTCGGGCAAAATATCAGGGCGCGGGTACAGCACATCCATAGGCACGGACATGCCGGTTCCCTGTACAACGCGCACATGCCTGCGCCCCAACAAACGGGGACGGCTGACGCCGCATGAGTGGGATATGGTTTGGACCTCATGGATTATATTTTTACAATAGCTGGCAGCCTTGACCGCCTTGTCTTCGGGGTTCAGGCCTTTTTGCAGGCGGAGATTATGGGTAGTAATGCCTGTCGGGCAGGTATTTTTATTGCATTTCAAAGCCTGAATACAGCCCAGTGAAAACATAAAACCCCGTGCGGATGTGACAAAGTCAGCCCCCGCCGCCAAGGCCCAGGCCACCTCGGACGGTGTGATTAACTTACCGGAAGAAATCAGCCGAATACGATCTCTCAAACCATATTTATGAAGCACGTCAGACACCATGGGCAAAGATTCCTTGATCACCAGCCCCACATTATCCATCAGTGGCATGGGCGCGGCCCCACTACCGCCGTCGCCGCTGTCGATGGTAATGAAATCCGGGGCCCGTTCAATGCCGCGCAGATGTATTTCCGCGCACATTTCCGCAATCCATTCGGGCCCGCCGATCACCGCCTTAAAGCCCACCGGCTTGCCCGTAACCCGGCGGATATGTTCCATCATATCCAGCATATCCCCCACATTATTGATCTCCGGATGACGGTTCGGAGAAATGGAATCCTGTCCTTCAGGAATGCCGCGAATTTTGGCAATTTGCGCCGTGACCTTAATGCCGGGCAGGATACCACCCTTGCCGGGCTTTGCCCCTTGACTCATTTTCAGCTCAAACATCCTGACCTGCGCGTGGGCCGCCACCTGTTTTAATTTCTCGTCAGACAGTTTGCCCTGATGATCCCGCAGCCCGTATTTAGCGGTGCCAACCTGCATCACAATGTCGCATCCGCCCTCCAGATGATAGGGCGACAGTCCGCCCTCGCCCGTATTCATCCAGCACCCCGCCCGTTTTGCCGCACGGGACAAGGCCCGAACAGCCGGTGTGGACAAGGCCCCATAGCTCATGCCGGAAATATTAAAAAATGACGGCGCATCATAGGGTGTCTCACAATAGGGGCCAATTTGCAGAGCCTGCATTTCCACCGCGTCCGCCTGCAATGTGGGAAAAGGGCAATTAACGAATATGACAGAACCCGCCGGGGTCAAATTCTTTGTAGAGCCAAAGGCAATGGTATTATCATGGCCCTTGGCCGCCCGCTCAACCCATTCCCGCTCAGCCCGATTAAAGGGCATTTCCTCCCGGTCCATGGCGAAGAAATACTGACGGAAAAACTCGCCCAATGTGGAGAAAAGATACCTGAACCGTCCTAACACCGGATAATTCCGGCGCACGGCATCCTTGGTTTGTGTCACATCAATAATAAAAATTATAATAATGATCAGCACAATCAACCCGGTGGCGACAATAAAGAAGGTCGATAAAACCTGAAAACTGGCCATTATTAATGCATGAGATGCGGCATCCATAAATATTCTCCCGGCCTTTTCAGACCCTGATTAAAGTGTGATTCACTATACCCGACATTATTGGGCATCGTTTCGATATGTCGAAAACTTGGTTAGCAGGTTAGAGACTACCACAAAGCAAAAGGTTACGTAAATTAATCATTTTTACCATTTTGTGTGGCGGCTAAAATAGCTTTAACCAAGTCTTCGGGAACTTCGGGCAATTCTTCCTGCGCCAAGGCCCCTTTAGTTGCCGCCATTGAGAGCCTGTAGGCATCCAGATAATCACGGCATTCTTTACATACCTTAAGGTGAGTATTGATAATAAAGCGTTTATTCCAGGGCAGTTCATCCTCAAGATACTGAATGATGAAATTCTCAAAATCCCGGCATGAAATCATCAGCGGCATTTTCAGAAGCCATTTCTCTATTTGGGATTTTTGTCTGCGAATGATCATTGTTCCAATCCTTCCAAAAACACAGGTTCGAGGATTTTCTTTAAGGCCGAACGCGCCCGGTGCAGGCGGACTTTGATTGCCCCCTCGGATAAAGAAAACATTTGCGCCACTTCCGCCGTGTTATAGCCCTCAATATCACGCAGATACAATATATCCCGATAAGAATCTGGCAGGGAATGAATAGCCGCCAAAACCTGCCGCTTGGTATGATTTCGCCTCAAAATTTCCTCTGCGGAAGGGATAGAGGGCCAATTTGGTTCAATACGGCAATTATTCTCATCAAAATCCGGTAATAATGATTCAATGGATGTGCTGTTATTCACTGCGCGCGCTTTCATCTTTTTCAGGCAGGCATTGACCAATATTCTATACATCCAGCTATAAAGATTAGCCTCCCCCCGGAACGATGAAATATTGCGGTGAACCTGAAGGTAACATTCCTGAACACATTCCTCGGCATCCGGGGCGTTCCCCAACATTTGTGTGGCTTTGAGCAAAAGGCGCGCGCCATATTGACGGATTATCCCCTCAAAGGCCCCTTTTTTTCCGGCAATTAAGTCTGCCACTATATTTATCTGATCATCCACAGGCGATCCATATTTTACATACGTATCTATCAGCTTAATCACCCCCATGAGAGGACGCAAGGCCTTTTCTTTTTGTAACCTTTTGGCACGGAACTGTATCTAATGAAATATCATACAATATATAAAGGAAAGAAAATGTCTTTTAACCTCTCACATATCATAAAGGCCATCGCGGCGGGCTTCGCGGCAACGATCGTGTTAACCATACTCATGGTCATAAAAAAAATGATGGGCATCATGCCGGAACTGGACCCCGTACATATGATCGCCAATATGGTGGCACAAAAGATGGGCATAGCCCCGACGATGGCTATCGGATGGGCAATGCATTTCATGATTGGGACCGTGGTCTGGGGCGGTGCCTTTTCGATCTTTAACGGGATTTTACCGGGAAACAGTCAAGTCAAAAAAGGCATGAGCCTGGGCGTAGCCGCCTGGTTCCTTATGATGGTTGGTCCCATGCCCATGAGCGGGGCTGGCCTGTTCGCGCTGAATATTGGCCCGATGGCCCCGGTAATGACATTAATACTGCATATTATTTTCGGGCTGGCGCTGGGTATGTTTTTTGTAAAATTTGGCGGCAACAAATCGTCCAGCTAAACCAGATAAGTAATCTTATAGTCATAGACATGCATAAAAGCATAAAATACCCCCACCGGTTTTTTGTGCTTTTATTGTCTATATTACTTCTTTCCGCCTGCAGCTCAGGCCACCCCCTTGTTCCCACACCGAATATATATTCCGGCGGCGGCTACCCTGCCGCGGATATTCCGCTTGAACAGCGCAGCCCCATATCTGATTTCATTTACATTACCGACCGGGTGGCGGAACAGGATAAAAAGGGTAATCTTGTTTATAAAGCCAAACGATCAAGGTCCATGGTGGTTGGTAAAATTTCAGTAAAATTTGGCAAGGATATCACATGGCCGGAACTCCTGAAGGCCAGCCAGACCATAAAACGAAAAAAGACAATCAAGCTGGAAATCACAAAGACGGTTGAACTGATTAAATTTCCCAATACGCCAATGCCTTTTGGCATGCAAAAGGGCAAGTTTATCACGCTGGAACCGGGTGCATCCGACTATGCCGCCGCCGAACAGGATTTTCAGACCTTACTGAAAGAGGAACTGGCCCTTTCCCGCCGTAAGGAAGTGATCCTGTTTATTCACGGGTTTAACAATAAATTTGCCGATGCCGGACTTGCCCTTGCCGACCTGTGGCATTTTAGCGGACGCAGTGCCGTGCCGCTGTTTTATACTTGGCCAGCGGCAAACGGCGGGCTTTTCGGCTATTTTAAAGACCGGGAATCAGGCGACTTCACAATTTTCCACCTGAAAGAGCTGTTGCGTATGTTAAGCCGGGCCAAGGGACTGGAAAGCATCCATATCATTGCCCACAGCAGAGGCACCGACATCATTACCACCGCCATGCGGGAATTAGTGATTGAAACGCGCGCCGCTGGTCTTGATCCAAAAAAAATATTTAAAATTTCCAATCTTTTTCTGGCGGCACCAGATATGGACTTTGGTATAGTTGAACAGCGTTTGATCGCGGAAAAATTTGGCACCGCCTTTGGCCAGATCACCGTCTATATGAACAAAGGCGATAGCGCGCTCAGCCTGTCACAATTATTAATGTCCGGCACACGGTTCGGACGAATGGATGACGACAACCTAAGTGACGAAGATCGAAAGATTTTTGCCAATGTGAAGAATGTTAACTTTATCAATGTTAAAGGCGTCAGCGGCTTTACCGGCCATAGCTATTACCGGACACACCGGGGGGTATTATCTGACATCGCCGTGACCATTAGGGAAAAAGCCAAACCCGGCAGCTCACAACGCCCGCTCATACATAATAAAGATAATTTCTGGACATTGCCCAAAAGTTATTTGTTAAAATAGGCGGCGTTAACGCCCAAACGTCCCGGCCTCTTTAAATTCCCGCATCTCGTCCTCCGTATAGCCAAATTCCGTCATCAACAGGTCATTATGTTCGCCCAATGCACAGCCCTTGAATTTGAGTTCTTGGGGGCTTTCTGACATCTTGATCGCGCATCCGACCTGTTTAATGCCGTCCACTTCAACCACCATATTACGGCTGAGCAACTGTTCATTCTGACAGGCCTCACCCAAGGTGAGAACAGGCTCCACACAGGCATCCACCGCCTTGAATAGCGCCAGACATTCTGCGTAGTTCATGCTTTTGAAACTTGCCGCTATCGCGCGTTTAAAATCCTGTTGTTGCTCAGGGTCAGTAGAAAAAGCCGTTTCCACAAGGTCCGGTCTTTCCAATGCCGCGCATAACGCCCGCTTGAATTTAGGCTCCAGCCCGCCAACGGAGAAATACCGCCCGTCACTGGTCTCATAATAATCATAGAACTGGCCGCCGTTTAACAATTCCTGCTCCGGGCCAGTTTCGACCCCGGCCCCCAGATAGCTGGATACCGGAATGGCATTCAGGGTAAAGGCGGCATCGGTCATGCTGATGTCAATATATTGGCCCTGCCCCGTATCCGTACGCTGAATTACCGCCGCCAGCAAGCCCGCGACCAGATGCAGGGAACCACCCGCAAGATCGGCAATCTGAATACCGGCCGGAACCGGGGCATGCCCCCGCCTGCGGCTATGGTCCTGAATACCGGCAAGAGCCAGATAATTATTGTCATGTCCTGCCCGGTCGCGGTAAGGGCCGGTCTGACCATAACCGGTCAGGGAACAATATATCAGCCGGGGATTGACGGCTTTAAGGTCATCATACCCCAGTCCAAATTTATCCATGACGCCGGGACGGAATTGCTCAACCACAATGTCATAATCCATCACCAGCCGTTTTATAATCCGGACGGCCTCCGGTTTTTTCAAATCCAGACCGAGAGATTTTTTAGACCGGTTAAGATAACGGTGAAGATAGGCACTATCGCCGTCCTTTTCCCCCATTTCCCGGGTAAGCTCCAGGCGGCCTGGAGCCTCTACCCTTAACACCTGCGCCCCGAGGTCCGCCAGCATCAGGGTGCCGAACGGCCCCGGCAACAGGGTCGAAAAATCCAGTATTTTCAGGGAAGAAAGTGCCGCCATAACCAAACCTCTTAAACGGATTATTTAATCAGCTCACGGCTGATAATTTCCTTCATGATTTCCGACGTGCCGCCATAAATGCGCTGGGCACGGGCATCAGCATATTCACGGGCAATTCGATATTCAGTCATATAGCCATAGCCGCCAAATAATTGCAAACATTCATCGGCCACAACACCCTGCAACTCCGTCGTATGGAGCTTGGCCATTGAGGCCGTCGCCGCATCCAATTTGCCCTCTGCCAACAGAAGAATGCCTTGATCAACAAAGGCTTTCTGCACCCGGATTTTTGTTGCCAGTTCGGCCAGCTTGAAGCGGGTATTCTGAAAATCCGCGATGCGCTTGCCAAAAGCGTTGCGTTCCTTGACATACTCAAGCGTAATATCCAGCATCCCCTCACAGGCCGCCTGCGCGCCAACGGCCAGTAACATTCTCTCCCGGGGGAGCTCCTGCATCATGGCGATGAAACCACCGTTCAGCGGCCCCAGCAGGGCCTCATCAGGCACGAACATATCCTCAAAAAATAATTCTGACGTATCCTGACAATGCATGCCAAGTTTTTCCAGTTTGCTTCCGCGAACGAACCCTTTTGTATCTGTCTCAACAAGGAATAATGACACACCCCGCGCCCCTGCCGCCGGGTCTGTTTTGCAGGCCAGAATGATAATATCGCAATGTTGGCCGTTGGAGATGAAAATCTTGCTGCCATTAATCAGATAACCGCCATCGGTTTTTTTGGCCGACGTCTTGATGTTTTTCAGGTCACTACCCGCGCCAGGTTCGGTCATGCCGATGGCCCCCACATATTCCCCGGTTGCCATTTTAGGCAGGTAGGACGCCTTTTGCGCCTCACGGCCCATATTCAGAATATAATGGGCCACAATGCCCGAATGAACCCCGATACCGCCGCCCGCAACCGCGCCAACACCCCGGCGGTAAAAAATATCCGCAATCAGGGCCGAAAATTCAAAACCAACACCACAGCCGCCATAGTCCTCTGAAATATCAACGCAGAGCAGGCCCGCCGCGCCGAGCTTGTTCCAGACCTCACGCGGCATCCATTTTTTGCGCTCCCATTCCACGTAATGGGGCTCTATTTCCTGATCAATGAATTTATGGACTGAATCCGCGAAAATACGCAGGTCTTCGGTCATCCAGCTACAATAAAAGGGCAACATATGCTTTTTCCTAAACGGGTGGCTTGGCTATCAATTAGATAGTGTACCCATAAAATCAAAAATGTGAAGCTGATCCAGCACATAAGGAGAAAAATGACGCAACATGGCAATGCCGAATATAGCCGCAAATCTTTCCAAAGAAGCAGGCTCTTTTTATTTTACCGATAGTTTGTTAATGCCGGGCCGAGAGCCTTTTTGAGGGGATCAAGATAAGGCTCAAAATTTTGCCATTGTTCCGTACCTGATTTATAAATGGGTTGGCGAACCTGTTCGGAACTCGGGGTGCGCACCGCGCGTTTTGTTTTGTAAAAATCAAGGCAAGCCTGCTCAAAAGGAAGGCCACAATAGTCCAGAATCCGCCGGACCTGAACCTCCAGATCCGCAACCACATCCTCATATTGCACCCGCAATATCCGGCCCGGAAGCTCCCTGTCCCAATGGTTCATGACCTCCACATAACGCCGGTAATAATGACCGATATCCTCAAGGTTATAGGAAAACTGCTGCCCCTCTCCAAACAACTGCTTGAAACCGCTGAAACAACAGGACAGGGGATGGCGTCTGGCATCAATGATTTTGGCGTTGGGCAATATCAGGTGGATGAGGGCAATATGGCGGAAATTATTGGGCATTTTGTCAATAAAAAAGGTCGCGCCCTGACGGTGGTATTGAGTGTCCTCCATATAATTCTCACCCATTTTCCTCAGGTCATCAGACGATATTTCATTCAAAATTCCCGGGTAACGTGGGTTATCCTGACGTATTTTTCGGCCATTCAACCGATGAGACATACCAATAATATTAGCCAGTTCCATGGTGCCGTCAATCTGTGAGTGTGAGGCAAGAATTTGCTCTAGCAGCGTTGATCCCGCCCGGGGAAGCCCCACAATAAATATGGGATCCGGCGCCGGACAACCAGCCCCAGCACGGCTTTTGAAGAATGCCGCATCAAATTTCTCTTTCTGCGCATCAAGCCCTGCATCTACTGATTTTCTGTCAAATCTATCCTGATCATTTCTCAGGGCATTCCCGCGCGAATAATAAGAAAAAGCCTCTTCAAATTCTTCGCTGTCTTCAAGATCCTTACCCAGCGCAAAACACAGATGTATTTTATCGTCTATAGATGTGGACGGGTTCGCTTCCCGGTCGCGCATCTGCTGGCGTTCTTCAGGTGAAAAGCGATAGGTTTTCAAGTTTGCCAAACTCCAGAAGGCATCACCATAATCCGGTTTAATCCGATAGCTGCCCTGATAAGCTGCAACGGCATCATCAACACGCCCCACGGTTTTCAGGGCATGGCCCTGCATCAGTTGAATCTGATGGTTACCCGGCGTTATTTTCAGGATATTCTCAAAAGTGCCAATGGCCGCCTCAAAATCTCCCGTGGCCTGCAGGGCATTACCCAGACAGCTTTGGAAGTCTGTATTATCGGGGTCCGTTCTCAGCAGTATTTGCGCCTGTTCCAGGGCTTTGTGAAATTTTTGCCTCTTTTGTAAAATATGAACGTAATCCAGTCGTGCGCGTCTGAAATCAGGGTCAAACTCAAGGCAGCTTGCCAATAAAAATTCAGCGTCATCGAGGATATGAAATTTGGACCCCAGTTCTGCCAGCAAGCGCATGGCTTCCGTGTTGCGAGGGTGGCCCTTCAAAAAATTACGGCAAAGCTGTTCCGCCTGATATAATTTCTTCTGATTGATGAGGCTGGCAACGGACACCAGTTCAGGCGGCAGGCTAGACAGCCAGGCCAGATGCTGCTGTGCCTCCTGACGCTTTGCATAGCTGGGTTCCTTGATCAAGGCCTCCCAACTGCCAAAAAGGGCCGGGTTCAACTCAACCGCTTTTTCAAGAGCCGCGATCGCTTGTGCGGGTTGGCTCAGGGCCTGATAGATATAACCCTGTTCCTGATTGGCACGGCCATGATCCGCCTCACTTGCCAGCACCTGTTCAATAGTCGTCAGGGCTTGCGGATATTTTTTCTGCTTGCGTAGGCAAACAGCCAGACTATAAAGCCCTTCAATATGACCCGGATTATCCGATAATAATTTGTCGAAAAGGGCAGAGGCTTCAGAAAAACTTCCCCGCTGTATCAACAGCTGGCCCTGATGAAGCATATTGTCCAGCACTGAATTTCCAGATTTTTCGGTCAAATGTATGTCCTTGCAATTTTTATGGTATTTCTAGCATGACTTATAGGGAGCATTCAAGGAAGAAGGGCCAGTGCGATGAAGCACCGGCCCTTCCATGTTTCAGTATGGTTTAAAATTCTTAATAATCAAAAGAAAGTCTAAAACCAATCGTACGTGGCCGTGTTGGTATGAACCTCAAAACACTTTCTTCACTGGCGGAACTCAACAGGCCAAGCGTGTCAAAGGCATTATCAATGAAGAATGTCGCCTGCCAATTATCCTTGCCAATACCGGCAGACAGATCAAGCTGGGTATAGCCGGGTAACGTCTCACGGTTTTTGATAACCAGACTGCTGAAACGTTCTCCGGTAAACTTGAATACACCCTGAGCGAATGTGGAATAATCACCAATATCCTTATGGTAACGTGCGCCAAAATTTCCCTCTGCTGTGGGAGACAGCGGAAGAGCGGACCCTATAGGTGCGATATTGATCAGTGTCACGGGAAGATCGGTTATGCGCGAATCAATATAAGAAAATGATCCGAAAAGATTTAAATTATCCGTTGCCGCCCATTCAATCTGGAATTCGCCGCCGTCAATTTTAGCGTCACCCACATTGGAGAAAAAGGTGGTATTGGAGATAGAGAAATCAAGCACACCTTGCTGAAGATCCGTAAAATCAACATGGTATATGGCACCGTTGAAACGCAGGGTATTTTCCAGCCAAGTGCTTTTCCAACCAAACTCATAATTATTCACATTATCAGTGTCAAAGGATGGGGCAACACCGGGCTTGTTAACATCACGGTTAAAGCCACCACTGCGGAACCCTTGTGAGAAGGTGAAATACACCATGGCATCATCATTAATCTGCCAAGACAGGTTGGCCTTGAAAATGGTATCCGTCTGTGTTTTCGGCGATATTCCCGCAAGACCTGCCCCCACATCTTTACCGCCATTAGCGCCTGGCCCTGTCCCTGGAATGCGCGACCCAAAGCTCGAAGACCCATTCAATGCAATCTTGATACTATAGCGACGCGCACCAAAAGTCGCCGTCAGGCTATCGGTAATATCATAGGCAACCTCACCAAAAACTGATATTTCCTCACGGTCGAACTGGTAATCGTTGAAGAACAGTACACCAGCCGGGCGTGCTTCGCCGCCTGTATTGGTAAAGTTATTGGGGATTGCAAAGTTTCGTGCAAAACCGGCATTAACGGCACCATCCCAAAAGAAGTCAGTCAAGAAATTGAGCTGATTATCATCATAGTAAACCCCGCCAATTGCCCTCAAACGATTTTCGGAATTTGTGGCAAAACGCACCTCCTGAACAAATCGTGATGTTTGAGAATATTCAAGCGTAGTGGATACCGGGCTGAAACATTGAGACTTATCAGGGCTACAGGTATAATAGGCAGAACTCGGACCGAACGTAATATATTGTGTATAATCGGTCTTGCCCTGAAATGTACGATCCGCATAGGAACCGTTATAGATCACTTCCAGTCCGCCGACCATGCCATTCACGGTCCATTGTGTCAGGTCAAACCTGTCATCTGCTTCGTTGGGCGAGAATGTGGATACATTCAGGTCGCCGTCCGTGCTTTTTGCCGGGTTGAATTCAAACTCACCCTTTGTATCAAGTCTCTGATTTGTGTGTTGAAGCAGAACATCCCAATCGTCATTCACTTGCCAAAGCGCACTAACCCTTATACCGCGGTAGGTTGCTTCATTGTAATCATCCTCGGTAAAGGCACCATTATTGGCTGACTGGATATTGTCCGGGACTACCCCGCCCAATCCCGGATGATCCCCCGGAAGGGAAATCGTGTCAAAGACATTGTCGATATAGCCCGCTTCCGTGGTGTTATAACCCGCCACACGAAACGCAAGTTTATCTTCTATGGCCGGAATATTGACATAAGCTTCAAGCTTGGTGCTCACACCGCCGCTGCGTGTCGTCGATGCACCCAAAACGCCGCCCGCCTGAAATTCATTCATTAGCGGTTTATTGGTGATAAGACGGACGGTACCCGCCTGGGAACTGGATCCAAACAAAGTGCCCTGGGGGCCCTTCAATACTTCGATCCGTTGCAAGTCGACCGCGTATAAGTCGACATTACGTCCTGCGGTCGAGATTGGTGCTTCATCGAGATATACGGCTACCCCAGGCTCACCACCAATACCGGCCAGTCGGACCGCTGTACGGCCAGAGTTTATGCCGCGCATATAAATATCTTTTTTGCCCGGTCCCTGGCCATCGCCACTTACACCCGGCAGCAAAGAGATATAATCATCAAAACTGTCGATGCCCATCTCTTTGATCTTTGAGCCACTCATGGCCTCAACCGTTATCGCAACTGTCTGCAAACTTTCCGACCTGCGACTAGCTGTCACAACAATTTCATCCAGAGTACGTATACCTTCATCTGCAGCTGCTTCACCCTCAGCAAAGGCATTTCCTGAAGACCCCAGAATAACGGCACCAATCAACGCTGTCGACAGCGCCGTGGAGCCTAAAATTTTCTTTTCTATAAACATTCAAATTTCCCTTATAGGTTGATATTTCCCATGCACCCAAGTGATATATTTCCAGTTTATTTTCACATGAATGTTCAAAACAAACGGCATATCGCATAGGGTTTAATAGTCAATTATGGATTCAAACGGCGTCTAAGAACACCGTTCAGCGGCCGGTTTGGTCCTCACAAACCAGCCAATATGTTAAGCTAAAATTTCAGATCAAAAACGCCTGATCCATCTAGATCACAACACGGCGATAGCAACGACATGTCATCTTGAGGAAGTCACATTAATTTCATCCTTTCTGCTATCTGGTTTCCAATATTTTTCTCTGTTCCGGCAAGAGAGATATTCTTCCCGCCGGACATAATGAATGGCCTGCCATTGGCAATTTCTGGAATATCCTCAAAAACTGATTTCATTTAAATGACCCCCTCAGGCACCGGTGCGGCAACAGTATTTTTTTCAGCTTTCCAAGTCATGGCGAGTAACAGGATGGAGAAAATGCAGGCCGCCACGATCATGCCAAAGCCTGCATCCCAACCCCATTTATCAACCACTATCCCGATCACTATATTTGCCGTCATGGCCCCGCCCACATAGCCGAAAAGACCAGTAAAACCGGCTGCTGTTCCGGCGGCTTTCTTGGGCGCAAGGTCAAGGGCATGAAGGCCGATTAACATCACCGGCCCATATATGAAAAAGCCAATACCGATCAGCATGGCAACATCTATGCCGGGGTTTCCGGCAGGATTAAGCCAATAGACAATCACAAAAACCATGGTCAGCAGCATATAAATTATCGCGGCGGGGGCCCGGTGCCCCTTAAAGACCGCATCCGATAACCAGCCGCAAATAAGTGTTCCGGGTATGCCCGCCCATTCATACATGGCATAGGCCCAGCTGCTGCCATCAAAGGAAAAATCCTTCACTTCACTAAGATAGGTTGGGGCCCAGTCAAGAACCCCGTATCTCACCAGATAGACAAACGCATTGGCAACTGCGATCATCCATAAAAGCTTGTTGTTCAGCACATATTTAAAGAAAATTTCTTTTGCGGAAAATTCGGTTTCATGGTCCGTGCTATAGGCAAATGATTTCGGATAATCATTATGATGTTTCTCAATGCTGGGCAGTCCCTGTGACTGTGGCGTATCCCGTACCATGAGAAAGATAAAAATCGCGACAACAAGCGCCAGCATGCCATGAAAATACAGGATCGAATGCCAGTCCGCAAAAATGGCCATGCCCAGAATGGCGATCGGCCCCACAAGACCGCCGCCCACGTTATGGGCGACATTCCACAGGGCCATTTTGGTCCCCCGCTCATTTGTCGAGAACCAATGAACCATCACCCGACCGCTGGGCGGCCAACCCATGCCCTGAAACCAGCCGTTCAGGAGCAAAAGCGTAAACATGGCCCCGACCGAGCTGGTTGCCAGCGGCACCGTTCCCATGACAATCAGGACAAAGGCCGACATCATGAGCCCTAGGGACATAAAAATCCGCGCATTGCTCCGGTCAGAGACACTGCCCATGAAAAATTTTGACAGGCCGTAAGCGATAGAGACACCGGAAAGGGCAAAGCCTAATTCCGCCTTTGAATAGCCTTCCTCAATCAGGTGAGGCATGGCAAGGCTGAAGTTCTTACGGACCAGGTAATAGCCCGCATAGCCAACAAAAATTCCAATAAAAACCTGCCAGCGCAAACGGGTATAGGCGTGCTTCGCTTCACCCTCAAGAAGCTGTTCACGGTGTGCCGCCGGTTTTAAAAATCCAATCATATTGCCCGTCTTCCTTATATTTTCAAGCTATTACTTGCGGTGTGTTTTCAGGAAATTCACCGTTTTATCGGTGAAGTCGGTGAAGACACCGTCAACACCAATCTGGAATAAAAAGATATTTAATAGGTCTGTGTAATTTTTCGCATAGGCCGGAATTTCGCTACTTTCCATACGAAAAGTATAGGGGTGAACCACCAGCCCGGCCCTATGGGCACGGGATACCAGCCCGGTTGTCTGAATATTGCCCACAGTGGAATCCTTCCGGACAATCATCGACATTTTCGGCCCGATGCCATCCGCATATTGGGCGATCCCTTTTATGCTGCCTTTCTTTTTGACCCATTCACTGTCGTCCGCTGGCCATAAAAGTTGAACCAGCTTTATGTCCATTCCCAATTCAGGCAGCAAATCATCATGAATGCGCTTTAATTCCGGGGGTTCAAAAGACTGAAGATAAACTTTGTCTGACTTTTTCGCATAGCCATAGGCTTTGAGAATTTTCAGGACAGCCCGTGAAATATCCTTGCCTTCCTGACGGTGGAAAGCGGCACTTTTTATTTCAGGATATATACCGACATTTCTCCCAGTAGATTTGTTCAACCCCTGAACCAGCTCGATTTCTTCTTCAAATGTATGGATTCTAAACTTTGATTTTCCCAAAGGAAAACGATCTTTAAAGACAGGCACACGTTGGCCGCCAGATATTTTGAACCGTTCAATTACGGAAAGCTTTTCAAGCTCGGCTAGGGTGAAATCAATGACATAATATTTACCGTCCTTGCGCGCGCGATCCGGAAAAACATCCCGGACATCTGTGACCTGATCCAGATGATGGTCGTGAAGAACAATGACCCTGTCATCCCGGGTCATCACAAGATCCTGCTCCAGATAATCCGCCCCCATGGCATAGGCCATCGCCTTGGCCGCAATCGTATGTTCCGGCAAGTACCCGCTGGCCCCTCTGTGGGCGATGATTATTTTCTGATCATCCCGATTGCCGCCGTAAGACAGAGCTGAATTAGCCAATAAGCCTGCTAATAGCCCAATCATTATGAGACGGCAGAAAAACCGGAATGGTCGATAAATACCCATCATTGCACACCCTGTAAATTATATATTTTCTTGTGATCACTGTCGGATTTACGATAATCATTCATCCATAAATCCAGTACGGTGGTTTCGGCTTCACTAAAATGCAGCCCGAGCTTGCTTCTGCGCCACAAAATATCTTCCGCCGTCAATGCCCATTCATTTTCCATGAGATAAATAACTTCTGTCGCATATAAATCGCCGCCAAAACACTGGCCCAACGCGTCTGTTTTTTGATTTTCCTTCAAGACACAATCCGCCAGACTTCCATAGCTTAGTGCAAGGCGTTCCAGATATTTTGTTGCCAAATCTGGATATTTAATTTGTAATCTCGCCGTTTCTGCCCCAACGGAGCCCCCCGCCATATCACCCCCGGGCAAGGTCTGAGCGGACGTCCATTTGCCCTTCATCCCGGGGAAATGATGCTTTATTTTCTCAAGCACATCCTCTGCCAGAACCCGGTAGGTGGTGATTTTTCCGCCAATGACATTCAATAAGGCGGGCTGGCCATCCAAAGTGTCTTCAAGATTTAATATATAATCACGGGTTGCCGCCTGAGCCGGGCTGATGCCATCATCAAAAAGAGGGCGTACGCCTGCATATTGCCAAACCACATCCTTGGGGGTCAGGGGCCGTTTAAAATATTCTCCGGCCAAATCACAGAGATACGTAATCTCCTCAGGCGAAATCTGTACCCTGTCCAAATCGCCTTCATAATCCACGTCAGTCGTGCCGATGAGGGTAAAATCATTTTGGTAAGGAACCGCAAAAACAACCCGTCCATCTTCCGCCTGAAAGGTATAGGCCCGATCATGGTTATAAATGCGCGGAACAACAATGTGACTACCCTTTACCAAACGTACTTTAGGTTTGGACGGCCCCTTTTTCGTTTCTTGATTTTCCACCTGAATTATATTTTCAATAATGTCAGAGACCCACGGGCCTGCCGCATTAATCAGGAATTTAGCCCTTAGCGCCCTCTTTGCTCCCGTAACCACATCCTGAACCTCTATCGTCCAGAAGTGTTCTTCCCGGCGTGCGGAAAGCACTTTGCACCGACTATAAATATGCGCCCCCCTGTCCCGGGCCGCCATGGCATTTAAAATAACCAGCCTTGCATCATCAACGACGCAATCTGAATATTCAAAAGCCATGCGATAGTCATCCCGCAACGCCTCGCCATAAAGGCTGTTTCGCAAATCAACCGTCTTGGTGCCGGATAATAGTTTCCGCCCGCCCAGATGGTCATAAAAGAATAGTCCCAGGCGAATGAACCATGCGGGCCTGAGGCCCTTATGATGAGGCAGAAGGAACCTCATTGGATGAACGATATGGGGGGCGATCCGTAAAAGTGTCTCTCGCTCCTTTAGTGCCTTTCGGACGAGACGGAACTCAAAATATTCAAGATAACGAAGTCCCCCGTGAATAAGTTTTGAGCTGGAAGATGACGTGCCCCGGGCAAGGTCTCCCTGCTCACACAGAGTAACTTTCAGCCCCCGGCCCGCCGCATCACACGCAATACCACAGCCATTTATGCCGCCACCAATAATAAAAATATCGGATAAATCTTCCAATTTACTTTTTTCTTTTCAATTTTGTTTTTGTTTCATATGATGTTCGAATCGAAAACTAAGCGAAAGAAAAAAGAAAGTCAAATTAGTATTTTTGAATATAAAGCAAAGATTTAAACTCTAATAACCACACTTTGATCCGACTATTCTGTATAAATATATAATTCTACTTATCTTTTATGTTATATTAGCGTTACCTTTTATGTTATATTTTCTCTTAGGCCGTAAAGAACTTATATCGAAATAAAACCGAAATAGAAAAAGAAGAGCCATGTTATTAACAGACCGACACGAAGAAATATTAACCATTGTGCGCAACAAACGAAAAGCAACGGTAAAAGAACTAGCGTCACATTTTTCTGTTACCCAGCAAACTATCCGTAAAAATTTAAATGAATTATGCGAGAAACGCCTCATACAACGCACACATGGGGGGGCCATTCCCTACTCCGGCACGACAAATATGGAACATGAAGTAAGGCGCCAGATTTCGGCTGATGAAAAAAATAAAATTGCCCAAAAGGTCGCCAGCCTTATTCCGGAAAAAAGCTCTATATTACTGACCATCGGCACAACAACGGAAGCAGTGGCAACGGCGTTGGAAGGCCATAACAACCTCCTGATCATTACCAACAACATTAATGTGGCAAATATTTTACGTGTCCATCCGAAATTTGAAGTGATCATAGCCAGCGGTGTAGTGCGTTCGTCTGACGGTGGCATTGTCGGGGAGTCCGCATCCGATTCCCTTAACCAGTTCAAGGTCGATTATGCCATTATCAGCGTATCTGCCATTGACGAGGATGGGAGCCTGCTGGATTTCGATTTCAGAGAAGTTCAGGTGTTACAGAAAATAATTCAGAACGCCCACCATGTGATACTGGCGGCGGACAGTACCAAACTTACCCGCACAGCGCCGGTACGAATTGGACATATCTCTCAAATTGATACTTTTGTAACGGATCGGATCGTTTCACAAAAATTCAAAAACGTCATTCAGGAAACCAACATAAATATAATCGAGCTATGCCCGGAAGAAATAACGCCGGAACCCGTAAAATAATAAACAGTTATTTGTAATTCTTCTATGATCTGTTGGCATCCATATGGCATAATCTTGTCATAACCATATTATTCGCTAAAGCTCCCCAAACCCTATGTTAAATAGGGTACACAATAGTATGAAATTAACTGATCCCAAATCAAATAACGGCTGCAAGGTGGCTTGCCTGATTAATTACTCTTTTCGCATCCAGCTCCCCCGCCTCATAGGCACCACCAATCAAATGGATATTTAATTCCCTATATTTCGGGCCAATGTCTTTCAGGTCATCAAAAAGAGTGCGAAACGGCGTCTGGCCAGCACAAATGATAATCAACATCATTGATCATTTTAACCCCGCGCCGAACCAGCGTGAGACGGTGAGTCCATCCCGTCGTTTTTCCCAAGCCCCGCCCGCCCCGGCGTTATTTACTGGCTCACCGACCCAGCCTGTAATTGGACCCTTCTTTGCTATCACTTCAAAACCAAGACAGAAGCATCTAAATCATTCTTCATACTATGCCCTTGAAAGACAATATTCCCGTCTTATTGTGGCAATTTATATAAATAAATTCAGAATTATCTTTATCCAGAACGGCCACTTCATGCCAAAGACGTAAATCTATTTCAAAGTTAAATTGCGCAACAAGCTCGTGAAAGTTCTGGAATATTTTAAGGTGAGAAGGGTGGTTTTGTGACCAGTCTTCCAGATATTTCATGGACTGAAAGTAAGCCAGACCAAAGCTGCTTTGAACCTCATTATTATTCTGATCCGTTTCAGTTACTAGGCGGCAACTCAAACAGCCGCTTTCCTGCGGGTTATCCCGCAGATAATCCATACCTTCTTTCAAGGCCGGGTGGACACGGTTTAAATAGGCTTGACGTTCCGCATCTTTGCATAATGTCCAATTCTGGCCAGACCTTATAACACACAAATTATCCGGCGCACGGAGGTTAATCCGTCGCCCTTTGGTATCCCCTTTTGGTCCGTTGAAGGTCGCCTCAGATGCCTTGAAGTCATCGGTTTGTGATGATGGTATGCGATCACGCATTGCGCCCCAATAAGCATGTTCCTTAATGGGTTCACCCATATCTTTTTTCGCAAGGGCCGCCGCACCAACAGGATCGGTGGAAGAAAAATTTGTTTCAAATTTATTCAAGGAAATAAGGTGGCACTCTATCCAAAAACCCACATTGCCCTGCATTCTGTTTTCTTCATTCAGCCAATGGACAAACGGAGATTTCTCCTGCCACGCCCTGAAATCAGCCATATCTACCCAATAACAAACAAGGATATGGTTTTGATAACCCTGCCCATCTGTTACGGTGCCACGTTCAACATTCTGCGGGGCATAGCCGGTTTTTAAAGAATGTGAAAACTTCTCAAAGTAACGCTTTATCGTCGCAGGATTTTCTTCGCCTGATTTATATTGAATACCGTAATATACAATGATGACATCTGTATAATCAGAAGAGAGATCCGCTGACCATGCCGGATAGGGTGGCTCCCATCCTTCTGGCATATTCTTTTTGGGCATTTTAATCCTCTTCGATGATTATATCGGTATCCTGCGGTTCCATCATAGGCTGGGTTTCAAATATTGTAAATTTTTCTACGGGACGCTGTGGCTTGTCATTGAATAACAACCGGGTGACGTCCGGGCGGGAATAATGTCCTGCCGGGTCTGCCGTGGCCTTGGCTATGATAATTTCACCAAAATCAACGTCGGCATAAAGCAGGCCTTCTGCCGCCGGATCCAGCGGGTCACATAATGGCCTGCCGTCCGGGCCAAAAATCATGGCATGGCCGCCCCCGGCCTGTAACAAGGGCATTTCCGGCTTTACGTGGTCCAGCATCTCCAGCATCTCCATACTGACCACCCCGCATGCCGCGATGACAAAACACTGGCCCTCTGCGGCATAGGTCGCGCTTGATGCCATATTCAATTCGGGGCCAAGGGCATAGGCAAGCCCGGTATAAAGGCTGAAACTCGGCCAGGAAGCAATATGCAACTGCTCATTCTGGGCAAAAAGCGCATAGCGGTTAAGAGGTTGCAAATGCTCCCAACAGCTCAAGGCCCCGACCATGCCAAGATCCGTTTCTGTAACCTTCAAATCGCTGCCATCGCCCTCACCAAACATGGTTCGCTCCATATGGGTGGGTTTCAGCTTGCGGCGATGGTTCAGAACAGTACCCTCAGGCCCGATAAGGCTTTGGGAAATATACAAAGTCCCCTTATCTCTTTCACTGAAACCGATCAGGACATGGATATTATTGTCTTTTGCGGCGCGGCATAACTTTTCATAGGGCGGCGTGCCAACCACCAATGAATTGTCCATGTAACGATGCAGATATTGCATGCCCATCGCCGGAGAATTAAGCCAAATCCAGAAAGGATATCCGGGTAGCCATGTTTCAGGAAAGGCAACAAGAGAGGCCCCGTTATCAGCGGCTTCCCCGATTAAACCGCAGGCTTTTTCAATGCCTGCATCAAGATCAAGGAAGGCAGGGACAGCTTGAACAGCCGCGACTTTAAATTTTTTATGATATTCTGACATTCCCATACCTCACTTAAAAACTGGTCGACAGAGTGATACCCCATTCGCGTTTGCGAGAAGGCGTGACAAGGGCAAAACCGGCAGGGTCAAGAATTGATTCCCCGTGGGTAAAATACGTTTTATTGGTCAGGTTTTTGACGAAGAATGTAATGCGCCAATTGTCATCATAATCATACATCATGCTGGCATTGAGCAAATGGTAGCCGTCTTCTTTCATGGTATTATTGGCATCAAAGAAAAATTCCGATCGGTAGCTCCAATCCAGTCTGGGGGTAAGGGTGCCGCTATTTCCTATATCAAACACATATGAGACAGCACCGTTTAAGGTCCATTCAGAAGTGCCAGGCAATTTACTGTTCAATGAAATACCCACCACTTGATTATCCAAAGCGGTATATTTGGCATCAATATACCCAATACCAAGGTCCACCTGCATCCGCTCAACAGGAATTAACTGCATTTCCAGCTCAAACCCTTTGATCTCGGCCTGAGCCGCATTCTGGGTTGTTGGGGCGACACCAATCTGCACGGTAACCTGAAGGTTGGCATAATCCGTATAATAGGCCGACCCATTTAAGCGCATACGTCCCTCAAGGCCGCTATATTTAAAACCCGCTTCATACACATTGACGGTTTCCGGGTTAAAGGACGGTACGGCGGTTAAAGCCGGGAAAATGCGCTGGGTAAAACCACCACTTTTAAAGCCTTGTGAAAAGGTGCCGTACGTCATCAAACCCTCAGTCCATTGATAGGCAAGATTGATCATCGGCGTCCATTTGCCAACGCCTGTTTCCACCTGACCCTGCGGCACCAGAAGCTGACCATTGGTAAAATTCAAAAACGGCGGGAATGGGGGAACCGGAAGGGGAACACGTTGCACCAACACAGATGTCACAGGATTGAATTTTTTGGTCTCATCCGTATAACGCAAGCCCCCGGTCACGCTCAGTTTATCCGTAACATCATAGGTCGTCTGGAAAAAAGCGGCATAGGATTTATTCTTTACCGCCCCCCCCGAACGGAACTTTATATAACCAAAATCAACCGTATTATTATCATCACCACTTTCTTCAAAGTAATATAGGCCCAATATCCAGTTCATCCTGTCATTCAACCCCCGTCCCAGGAATTGTACTTCCTGAGAGAATTGGTCATAGGTAAAAACATTCGCTGTGGCATTAATTTTTAACGGGGAGCCATCCCCGTCTCTGGAAAACTTACTGTCCAGATTCCGATATGACGTAATGGATTTAACGTCAAACATATCGCCCTGATATTCAGCCGTTAACATTAAACCCCAAACGTCAAGATCGGAGAATACAGGTTCCGTCCCGGCGGTTTCATATAAATTACCCGTAACATACTGGGCATTATAAAAGGCGCCGTTGCCCATGGTCGGGACAAGGCCGGGGGCCACAAAAATATTATGTATGGCAACAAAGGGCGCGGCCTCATTCACCTTCGTCAGGGATAATGGTGCGCCGTTCTCCCGGGCCGTTGTGTAATCCCCGACAAAATAAAATGATAATTTTTCTGTCGGTGTCCAGAGCAAAGCTCCCCTGAAAGAGGTGCTGTTATCATCCCCCAGCTTGATACCATCCGCCGTGCGGGTGACATAACCGTCCCTATCCTGATTCTGGATAGTGATCTTGGCCTTCAGGCTATCACTTATGGGCAGTGAAATATTGCCGGATAAAACAAGCCAGTTATCACTGCCTATAGTAACCTTTGCATTGCCGGAAAAGTCATCGGAAGGTTTGTTGCTGGTTATGCTGATTGAACCGCCAATGGTATTTCGCCCGAAAAGCGTTCCCTGCGGCCCGCGCAAAATCTCAACTCTTTCCACATCCACCAGATCAAGAAGCGCCCCGACAGAGCGCGAAATATATACCCCGTCCACATATATACCAACCCCCGGGTCCGTATTAAGGGTGAAATCGGTCTGACCAATACCGCGCAGGAAAACCGCTGGCGTTTGACTGCTGCCAGAAAAAGCAGATGATGTATTAATCGTCAGATTAGGTGTTATATTGCTCACCTGATCCATGGAGATGATCTGGCGTTTTTCCAGCCCTTCACTGGAGACCGCCGTAATGGAAATTGGTGTATTCTGAAGACCTTCTTCCCGCTTACGGGCGGTCACCACAATTTCTTCCAGCTCCATAAAACCGGACTTCCCCGTTTCCTCGGCAACCGTAATATTCGCGCCAATCATTAATGGCAACAATGCCGTCATGCCTGTTATTTTCAAGCTTGCCCTATTCATATTTCTTCTCCCTATCGGTTTATTCTTCTTGATCCCATGATATTAGCATTCAGGTCAGAATTCTCGGATTTCCGTGCACCTAAAACCCTGTAAATTGCGCATATCAAGAGCCAATCTCGGCACAGGCTTGACAATTGTCACATTCAGTAGTGTAATTAACGCAGGGTAAAATATATGAATAAAATATGGACTACGCAGCAATTACCTGAAAAAGAGCAGTTCGCTTATTGGCGTGAAATCATTTGTGATACCTACACAGATCTTTCACCAAGGCGGGTCTGTGACGGATCCTTTATGGGCAGCATAAGTTGCCATGAACAAGCGGATCTGGATATTTCCTATATTACTTCCGAAGCCCAGACCGTAAACCGTGGGAACCGCGAAATTTCCCGGTCTTCCAAAGATGAATATTTCCTCCTGTTGCAACAAAAAGGCCGGGGCATGGTTCATCAGGCTGACCGTCAGGTGGAGCTTAACGTTGGGGATTATACGCTTGTGGATACAACGCGTCCTTACGTTTTGTCTTTTGAGGATAAATTTGAACAGCTTTGCGTAAAAATACCTAAATCAGCTTTACACCCTCGTATGTATAACCCCCATTGCATTACGGCGGTTAAGCCTTCTTCTACAAGTGGGTTGCATCAGTTGGGCTTAAATTACATTAAGGCCCTAATGGTGCCAAACCTCGTGTCCCATCCGGCGAATGAAGAAAGACTTGTCCAAAATTTTCTTGGATTTCTGCCAATTATTTTTAATGAAATTCTTCCCAAGAAAACACTTAACGATCTGCGGTCAAAATCCATACAGCTTGATATGTTGTATTGTTTTATAGAAAAAAATCTGGCTAATCCCGACCTGAGCCCTGCCATGGCCGCAGAACATTTAAATGTTTCTGTACGCTATATCCATAAATTATTTGAGAATAGCGACAGTTCCTTTGGCCGCACCGTCTTGAAATCCAGACTGGAAAAATGTGCGGATGAACTTGGAAATCCATTATATAACAATAAATCCATTGCCGAAATAGCCTTTCAATGGGGATTTAATGATCTATCGCATTTCGGGCGGAATTTCAAAAGTCTATACGATTGCACGCCGCGAAATTGGCGACATACGCCATAGGCCATTTTTCCGTTCTTTATTATTTTACACCAGAAGAGAAATAACCAGCAATATAGCTAACAAAAAGGACAGGCCGCGCCAGAATAACAGTGGGTTCTTCTCCAGCAACGGTGAAAAATCCTGTTTTCCCGGCCTGACGGGCGGAACCGTAAAATCACGTTCAAATTGAGAAAAACTCTGGTATCTTTCACGTGGATCCTTTTCGACGGCTTTTTTCAGGACTCTATCAATCCAGGGCGGAACATCGGAATTGACAATAGTTGCCGGAATATACGCCAACTGCCGGGCATGACGAAGGGTAGAGAAGCCTTTACCGTAAGGCAGCCTATGGGTCAGAATTTCATAGATAACCACGCCCAGCGCATAAAGATCAGACAGGTTATCCCCATCGCCGTAAAGCAAATACTCCGGCGCCGTATAATCAACCGCGCCAACCGGCATTTGAGGGCGGTTCGTCTCCGCCCCCTCCGCTATGCTGGCCACTTTAACAGATCCGAAATCAATGATTTTCACCGTCCCCGCCTGATCAATCATGATATTTTCAGGCTTCAAATCCTGATGCACCATGTCAAGCCGGTGCATGGCCCGTAATCCCTGAATCAGTTGACGGAGAATATCCCGGGCTTTGGCTAAATCGGGCGCGGGGTGATCGGTAATCCATTCCCGCAATGTCTGCCCCTCAATATATTCCGTAACATAGTACAGAAATTTCCTATTCACGCGCGGGGGGATAATTTTTACAATATGCGGTGACGTAATCTGGGTCCCGATCCATTCTTCCCGATGGAAGAGTTCCATATAAAGACCATCATCATCAAAATTAGACGACGGCGTTTTCAGGGCGACCAGTTCCCCGCTCACCGTATCCCGGGCCAGATAAACCTGACTGCGCGCGTTGGCATGAAGTTCCCGCAGGACTTCATAGCCCTCCAACAACATTCCCATGTCCAGCGGCGGCGGAAAGGGCAAGCGGGCGCGATTTGCCAAATTCTGCTTTTGCCGAACATCCGGCAGATGATCCACCCTGATGATCTGACAGGTAAGATTATCATCACTGCCGCCCCTCAAGGCCTTCTCACAAATCAGGCGGGCGGCGGCATTCAGATCGTCTCTGTTCTCCATGATGATATGCTTCATTTCAGAGACAGCTATAAATTCATGCACTCCGTCTGTGGTCAGAATAAAAATATCACCTTCCTGAACCTCAAGAATACGGTAATCAATTTCAAGGTTTTTACCCGTCCCCATCGCCCGGGTCAGATATTTACCCTTGTCATATTTATGGCCGGATTTATGATCCGTTGTCAGTTGATCTACGGCGTTATCCCGCAGGAGGCTGATGCGGCTATCCCCAATATGGAACATATACGCCGACCCGGATTTCAGCACTAGGGCGCTGAGCGTACTCACCATACCCAGGTCGGAGCCATAGACCGCCTGCCCCTGAGCGAACATCCAGCTGTTGGTGGCCAGCAGAATTTTACTGGCAGATTTCTTAACGCTCCAGCTGTCCGGTGTGGCATAATAGTCCAGCAACAGGCCTTTGATACAGGTTTCACTGGCCACTTTTGCCGCCAGACATCCACTCATGCCATCGGCGATGGCAATGGCAATTCCTTTGGTTAATTCCTGCCCCGTTTCCGGAAACATGACACCATATGAATCTTCATTTTCCTGTTTGACACCCTTGTCAGAAAAAGCGCCAATGGTAATATGCGACATGCAAATATCCTAGCTGACCTTGATCAATTCTATGGTGCCATCGGGGAGAACCTCTGCGATTTCCCCCTGTGGTTCATCCATAAAGAAGGCCACAATCAGGAATATAACAAGCGCACTGGCCCCGATCACCATAAAAAATATGGCGGGCGATACAAAAGAATAAATCATCAGGAAACAAACCCCGCCGATATTACCGTAAGCCCCCACCATACCGGCAATCTGCCCGGTCATCCGGCGCTTGATCAAAGGCACTGTTGCAAAAACGGCCCCCTCTCCGGCCTGAACGAAAAAGGAACAGCACATACAGGCGATCACGGCCAACGGCAAAGGCCAGTCCGCGGTAATTTGAGACAAAACAGCATAGCCCCCGGTCAGGCCGACCAGTAAAATCAGCAGGGAATTCCTGCGGCCAAATTTATCACTGAAAAAGCCGCCGCTGGGACGCGCCACCAAATTCATAAAGGCAAAGCTCGCCGCCACCATGCCGGCCTTGACCGCCGACAGGCTAAACACATCCATAAAGAACAGCGGCAACATGGACACCACTGCAAGTTCAGAGCCAAAGGTCACCATGTAAGCCAGATTAAGGATCGCCACCTGTTTGAATTTATAGCGGTGCAGTTCATCCACGCCCTGCGTCAGGTTTTCTTCATTTACCTTAAAAATATGATGAACCTGATACAGAAAGAGCACAAACAAAAACCCATAGATGAAAAGGGATGCCTCGGCCCCGAGAATATTCATATTTTCTGGCCCGAGTTTCCAAGTTAACAACGCCAGTGTTAAAAACAACGGGGCCTTCATGATAATATAAAGCATCAGATCCTGAGGCGTACTGATTTCCATGGCCCCCGCTTTCTTGGGCTTGAAATAAGTCGCACCTTTGGGGGTATTGCGGACCGTGATATAAAAAATAACCGAATAGATCAGTGCAATCACGCCCGTGGATCCAACGGCATAACGCCAGCCCGATTCACCGCCGAATATCAAGGCGATCGTGGGCAGAGAAAGGGCGGCGGCCGCCGAACCGAAATTCCCCCAACCACCATATATGCCTTCTGCCAAACCTACTGTTTTCACCGGAAACCACTCACTAATCAGGCGAATACCGATCACAAAGCCGGCCCCGACAAATCCCATCAGGAACCGGGCAAGGGCCAGCATTTCAAAGGTTTCGGCCAAGGCAAAGAAGAAACACAGGAAACTGGAAATGAACAGCAGGGCAGAAAAAACCGCCCGGGGGCCAAACCGATCAACAAACATGCCAATGATGACCCGCGCCGGAATTGTCAGGGCTACATTCAATATTAAAATGGCCGTCACTTGCTGCTTATCCAGACCAAGGTCTTCCCTGATCATGGCCATTAAGGGCGCATGGTTAAACCATACGACAAAACTGATAAAAAAGGCCATCCACGAAAGGTGGAGCGTTTTTGTTCTCCCCCTAAAAGACAAGAGATTGATTTTCTGGGCAGAGGGTGCAGGCATTATTCATTCCTTTAAATACTAATCCAAACGAACCTGCCATGGGCGGCTCATTCATACGTCGGGGTACAATGGAGCAAATAACGTGCCAGAAATGTTGCGCCGCAATATAAATTGTATTTTTATTATGGGATTTAAGGTTTTAGGGGGGATTACCCAAAAACAATACATATCTAAGGCTTTGATATTCAGCTGGTTTTTTAGGCTAAATCCTACATTAGCCTAAATTTTAATCATGCGAGCCATATGCCTAGTAATTAATCTTTTTTATTCGCACCTGCACAATAATTAAGAAATTTCAGGCCAAGATCATCCCTGAAAATGATGAGTTTTGTTTAAAATCAAGACCTTGGGCGTTCTGGCATAAAGCTTGCTAGATAGGAAGGTGCCGCAGGGCAATGATATGTAGCCCGCGCGCAAGATGCCCAACAGTAAAAGAGATTAATATGAAGAAAAAACTTGTTATTATCGGGAACGGCATGGCCGGGATGAGAGCTTTGGAAGAGCTTCTGAAAATTGCCCCCAAAGAGTATGACGTTACCGTTTTTGGTGCCGAACCCCATGTCAACTATAACAGAATTATGCTGTCTCCGGTTTTAGCGGGGGAGCAAAAATTTGACGACATCGTCATCAATGATCAGGCCTGGTATGACGACAATGACATCACCCTGTTTTCCGGCGAAAAAATTATCGCCATCAATCGACCCAACAAAACAATTATCAGTGATAATGACCGGATCATCCCTTATGACACCCTGTGGATTGCGACAGGCTCAGATCCCTTTATCATTCCGGTGCCGGGAAAGGAACTGGACGGTGTTGTTACCTTCCGCGACATAAAAGACGTCAATGAGATGATTGAAGCGTCAAACACCTATGACAACGCCGTTGTGATTGGCGGCGGCTTGTTGGGGTTGGAAGCGGCTTATGGATTGAAGCAAAACGGCATGAATGTCACGGTCATTCATTTGGCCGATACCCTGATGGAACGTCAGCTTGACGAAGCCGCCGGCTACCTGCTGAAATCTGATCTGGAAAGCAGGGGCATCACTATCCTGACAGATGCAAACACCAAAGAGCTGATCGGCAAGGGCCGTGTAGAGGCCATAAAACTGGCCGATGGCACGACCATTCCGGCTGACCTTGTGGTCATGGCGGTCGGTATTAGGCCCAGCATTTCCCTCGCTCAAAAAGCAGGGATCGACTGTAACCGGGGAGTGGTTGTCAATGATCACCTGCAAACATCTGACCCGGATATTTTTGCTGTGGGGGAATGTGCGGAACATCGGGG
>JAADFR010000004.1:63147-67424 GCA_013152755.1 Alphaproteobacteria bacterium | reverse complement strand
GGTTGAGGAAAATATCGTGCTGGCCAAGCTGCCGATGTTACAGGATGAAAAGGGCCAAAGGCTGATCAAACAGATGGTACAGGTCGCCGACCTGAGCCGCAGTGGCTTTATCAACGGCGATATTTCAACGGTCATGTCGCCGCGTACGGTGCTCACATGGGCAGAGAATATGGAAATATTCAAAGATGTGGCCTTCGCCTTCCGGCTGACCTTCCTCAATAAATGTGATGAGCTGGAACGGCCCGTGGTTGCCGAATATTACCAGCGTTGCTTTGGGGAGGAACTGCCCGAATCTGCCATCGCACCGGTGGTGTTGCCCGAATAAAATGCCCAAGAAAGCTGCCCATAGACTTGACCAGTTCAAACATGCCGTTTCCGCCACCGTGCGGGCTATCGCGGAGAAACCGGAACTTGAGGTAAGTTACGGCGCGGAGGACAGCGATATGTCCGCCGCCAGTGGCCGCCTGCCCCTGCTGTCCGTTGATCTTACGGCGGCGGATGTGGCCAATGTGCGCGGGGCCGCCGATGCTTACGCCTTGCGCCTGCGGTATCATAATGCGGCCCTGCATGAGAAATATGTCCCCATAGGCAACCCGGAGGCCGAGGGCGTTTTTGAAGCCATTGAACAAGCCCGTGTGGAGGCCATTGGCGCCACCAAAATGCCCGGCGTTGCCCGGAATCTGGCGGCTACTTTAGAGGGCCATTATACCAAAAACCGCCTGAGCCTGTCCGCCAATGCGGAGGAAGTACCCTACGGTGATATTCTGAAACTTCTGGTGCGGGAACGGCTGACCCATGCCCACCCGCCGGAGGTCACCAACGAGATCGTCAACCAGTTCCGCACCGCCATTGAGGCCAAGGCCGCCGAACATCTGGACGCGCTCTGTGACAGCATGGGCGATCAGGAAGCCTTTAGCCGTATCAGCCGGAAAATCATTTCCGACCTTGATCTGGCCGAGGATTTCGAGGGCGAGGACAAGAACAAGGCCCCTAATTCTGACGATAACGCCGATGATCAGGATTTGCCCGACGAAGACAGCAGTGATGACGGCGAGGGTGAAGATAATGACAGTCAGGAAGAGGGCGAACAGGATGCGGACGACAGTGATGGTTCCTCTGACAGCAGCGACATGGCATCGGAATTATCCGAAGATATGATTGACGACATGATGGCCGAAGAAGCCATGACCAAGGCCCTGTTCAACCCCAATGACCTAACCACCGATCAGGCGCAGGGGCCGCGCTACAGCGTCTATAGTACCGAATATGATGAGACCATTGCCGCCGAAGACCTGTGTGATGCGGATGAGCTGTCCTTTCTGCGCCGTAATCTGGATCAACAGCTCAGCGGCCTGCACGGAGTCATCTCAAAGCTGGCCAACCGGCTTCAGCGTATGCTCATGGCCCAACAGAGGCGGTCATGGGATTTTGACCTTGAGGAAGGCATACTGGACACCAGCCGCCTGACCCGGGTAGTGACCAACCCGTTGCACGCCCTGTCCTTCAAGGTGGAAAATGATACCGAATTCAAGGATACGGTGGTGACCCTGCTGATCGATAATTCCGGCTCCATGCGCGGACGGCCCATCACCATCGCCGCCATGTGCGCCGATATTCTGGCCCGCACCTTGGAGCGTTGCGGGGTCAAGGTTGAAATTCTGGGCTTTACCACCAAGGCCTGGAAAGGCGGGAAAAGCCGTCAGGAATGGCTGGAAAATGGCAAGCCACAAAAGCCGGGGCGGCTCAACGACCTGCGCCATATTATCTATAAAACCGCCGACAGCCCATGGCGGCGGACGCGCAATAATCTGGGCCTGATGCTGCGGGAAGGGTTGCTGAAAGAAAATATTGACGGGGAAAGCCTGCTCTGGGCCCATAGCCGCCTTATGAACCGTACCGAGGAGCGGCGTATCCTGATGGTGATCTCTGATGGTGCGCCGGTGGATGACAGCACCCTGTCCACCAACAGCGCCAATTATCTGGAAGATCATCTTCGGTCCATGATTGACTGGATTGAGAAACGCTCACCCGTAGAGCTTCTGGCCATTGGCATCGGCCATGATGTGACCCGCTATTATCAAAATGCGATCACGGTTATGGATGCGGATCAGCTGGGCGGGGCCATCACCGAACAGCTCACAGGCCTTTTCGATGACAAGACACGCAAAAGACGCCTGAATTAATCTTTACATAGAACGAATCCAGGATTTTAGCTGATTAACCTGATTACGGATCAAATCCGGATTGCCGGTGACCTGTGCTAATATGGCGATGCCATGAATGGCCCCGGTCAGCCGTTCGGGCAGGTCAGTGTTATTTTCCACCCGCATGATTTCAATAAATTGCGCCCTGATCCATTCCAGCCGTTGTTTCAACAGCTCCGCCGCCTCAGAAGCGAGATTACGGTCCTCGCGCTTCACATCAAAATACAGATTGGTTATGGGACAACCGCGCGCGATCAATATATCCGTATTTTCAATCACTGAATCCAGATAAAGGCTTAACCGCTGACGGGGATTGGTATTTTGATTGATGTCCTCAAACAGGGCGTTCTGGCTTTGGCTGTGGGATTCGATCACGCTGACACAGATATCCTGCGGTGATGAAAAATACAGCTGGGTTTCTTTCTGTGTCAGGCCCGCGGCCTTGGCAATATCGGACAGCTTTACCTTGCCATATCCCCGCTCATGAAATAACCGCCGGGCAACCTCTATCAGGATATGTTCTTGCGCTGCATCACCCTTTACGGTGGACAGCTCGTCATTTGCGATTTCAGGATTGGCCATATCATCTTCTTAATTAACGTGTTTTATATTCGGCCTATAAAATAACTATATTTTGTTAACATATTGTTAGTGATTGGAAAACTTTGATGGAAATAAACAAAAAAAGCCGCTGAACATTACAGCGGCTTCCTCAAAACTCTGTCTGGATAAAAAATCAGGCGGCTTTATCGGCCAGTTTCTTTTTTACCAGTTTCTTCAAACGGCGGGCTTTCAGTGACAGGCTGGCGTCACTGGCCTTAACCAGAAAGTTATCCAATCCACCGTTATGTTCCACGGAACGCAGGGCGCTTGTAGAAATTTTCATGGACACGGACTGACCCAGAATATCGCTCAGCAATTTGGCTTTAATCAGGTTAGGCCGGAATTTCCGACGGGTTCTGTTCAGGGCGTGGCTCACATTATTACCACTCATTACGGCCTTACCGCTCAATTCACATACGCGTGACATAATCTCGTCCTTAAACTTTGGCTTCGGAACCATCCCACAATTCTCTCAAGAATCAGTCAGACTGTCCGTTAAAATATGAAAGCGGTATATATGGCATCGCGGGGGTCAGGTCAAGGGCTTTTGCACCCCGCCGCCCATTATTCCCCGGTCATATCTTTCAACAGGTCACGCGCCGCCGCCGCCGGCGTTATACGGCCATCACGTACCGCTGTTTCCATGGCGCGCAGTTTATCCCGGTGGCTGTTCTGAAAATGATCTTTCAGCCGGTCCTGAATCTCCGCCCACATCCATGATTTAGCCTGTTCCCGGCGCAACTTATCCAGCTCGCCACTGTCGGTCATGGCCTGTTGAAAATTCTGAACCTGTTGCCATATCTCCTCCAGCCCCCGGCCTTTCAGGGCCGAAGCCAGAACCACATTGGCGGTCCAGCAGGATGTCTTTGGCCGCATCAGATGAAGCGCCGATTTATAATCCGCCGCCGCCCGGATTGCGGACTTTTCCAAGTCCCCGTCTGCCTTATTGACAATCACAAGATCAGCCAGTTCCATAATGCCGCGCTTGATGCCCTGAAGCTCATCACCGCCGCCGGGCGACAGCATAAGCAGAAACATATCCACCATATCGGCGACCGCAATTTCCGACTGGCCCACGCCCACGGTTTCCACCAGTATGACGTCATAGCCCGCCGCCTCACACAGCAGCATAGCCTCCCGCGTGCGCCGGGCGACACCGCCCAAAGTGCCGCCGGACGGCGTGGGGCGGATAAAGGCGCCGGGGTCTTTGGACAGTAGCTCCATACGGGTTTTATCGCCCAATATGGACCCGCCGGTACGGGTAGAGGACGGATCAACCGCCAATACCGCCACCCGGTAGCCCTGCTTGATGAGAGACAGGCCAAAGGCCTCAATAAATGTGGATTTGCCCACGCCCGGTGTGCCGGTAAAGCCAAGGCGAATGGATTTCCCGGTGTCCGGCAACAGGCTGGCCAGCAAATCCTGCGCCTGTGCCTGATGATCGGCCCGGCTGCTCTCCACCAGCGTAAT
>JAADFR010000004.1:5031-63123 GCA_013152755.1 Alphaproteobacteria bacterium | reverse complement strand
TATTCTTTTTCAGGTCATCCAATTGTATCATACGTCCCAACTTCTACCCGTATCTGCACCATCTTTCCCCATCATACTGGATTCCTGCCTGTGCAGGAAAGACATTATTATATGAAAATGGCCCCCTCGGTTTCCCAAGGGGGCCATTTAATGATTTGTATCAGCCTAATTCTTGGCTTTATCAACCAGTTGGTTTTCCTTCAGCCACGGCATCATGGCGCGGAGGTTTTCGCCTACTTTCTCGATGGGATGCGCGGCACCCTTGGCGCGGGCGGCTTTCAGTTTTACCTGTCCGACCTTATTGTCCAGCATAAAGTCATTGACGAAACGACCTTCCTGAATATCGGCCAAGATGCGTTTCATCTCAGCCTTGGTTTCCTGGGTAATCACCCGCGAGCCAGACATATAATCGCCGTACTCCGCCGTGTTGGAGATGGAATAACGCATATTGGCAATGCCGCCCTCATACATGAGGTCCACGATCAGCTTCAATTCATGGAGACATTCGAAATAAGCCATTTCCGGCGCATATCCGGCCTCTGTCAAAACCTCAAATCCGCATTGCACCAGCGCAGAAGCGCCGCCACACAGAACCGCCTGCTCGCCGAACAGGTCGGTTTCACATTCTTCCTTGAAGGTGGTTTCAATGACGCCTGCGCGGCCTCCGCCGTTAGCAGAGGCATAGGACAGGCCAATATCATGGGCATTGCCGGACGCATCCTGATGAACCGCAATCAGGGTCGGAACCCCTGCCCCTTTAAGATATTCGGACCGCACCGTATGGCCGGGGCCTTTGGGCGCAATCATAAAGACATCAAGGTCGGCCCGGGGCTCGATCAGCTTGAAATGGATGTTCAGGCCGTGGGCAAAGACCAACGCCGCACCCTGTTTCATATTGGGGCCAAGATCATCGGCATAAAGCTCGGCCTGTAATTCGTCGGGGACCAGCACCATGATGACGTCACCCCATGCGGCACCTTCGGCGGCGGTCATCACTTTAAAGCCTGCGGCTTCGGCCTTGGCGCGGCTGCTGGAGCCTTCGCGCAGGGCCACGGCAATTTCGGTCACGCCGCTGTCTTTCAGGTTAGCGGCATGGGCATGTCCCTGACTGCCATATCCGACGATCACGACCTTTTTGGTCTTGATCAGGTTCACATCCGCATCGCGATCATAATATACGCGCATTAAATTTCTCCTCGTAAAAATATAAGTTCCATAAAATTCTTCACAGGGCCTCTGCCCCACGGCTGAGCGCGGCAACGCCGGTGCGTACCGCCTCCACCAGCCCTACATCATCCATAAGCTTGATAAAGGCTTTGATCTTGTCGGTTTTCCCGGTCACCTCAAAAATATAGCTGTCTAGGCTGCTGTCCACGGTTTTGGCCCGAAAGGCCTCGGCAATACGCAGCGCGGCCAGCTGTTGTTCGCCCTTGCAGTGAACCTTGATCAGCGCCAGTTCCCGCTCCACATGGGGGCCGCATTCGGTCAGGTCACCGACCCGATGCACAGGCACCAGTCGGTCCAGCTGTGCCTTGATCTGTTCAATCACATGGGGGGTACCAATGGTGACCACGGTGATGCGAGATTCGTTGCCCTCAAGATCAACAGGGGCCACGGTCAGATGCTCGATATTATAGCCCCGGCCTGAAAACAGGCCGATTACCCGGGCCAGAACCCCGGCCTCATTATCCACAATGATGGACAAGGTGTGACGAACGGCAAGTTCAATTTCTTTGTGCGTATGATGCATATCTCTTCTCCTGCGCCCGGCTATACCAGGGCCGCGCCCCCTTCATATTCCTGATTTTCCTCGTCTTCCTCGGGCAAAATCATTTCATTATGGGCCGCGCCGCTGGGCACCATAGGGAAACAATTGGCCAGCTTTGCCACCCGGCAATCCACAATAACCAGACCGTCCGTCTCAATCATTTCGCGGATCGCCCCGTCTACCTCATCCGGCTTTTCCACCACGATACCGTGACCACCGTAGGCCTTGGCCAAAGCCACAAAATCGGGCAGGCTTTCGGAATAGGATTGTGAATAACGGCCGCCGTGGTTCAGTTCCTGCCACTGGCGCACCATGCCCATATATTCATTATTGAGAATGAAAATCTTGACCGGAAGGCCATATTGAATGGCGGTGCCGATTTCCTGAATATTCATCTGGATAGAGGCTTCCCCCGCCACATCAATGACCAACGCATCCGGATGGGCGATCTGTACCCCCACCGCCGCCGGGAAACCATAGCCCATAGTACCGAGGCCGCCGGAGGTCATCCAGCGGTTGGGCTGGTCAAATTTCAGATATTGCGCCGCCCACATCTGATGCTGTCCCACCTCGGTAGTGAAATAAACATCCTTGTCTTTGGTCAGCTCCTGCAAGCGTTCAAGGGCGTATTGCGGCATGATCACATCGTCCTGCGGTGTGTATTTCAAGCAATCCCGCTGACGCCAAACCTCAATTTCCGCCCACCAGTCATCATAGGACTGGCGGCCATTCTCAAGCGTGGTGGCTTTCCATAATTTAAGCATATCTTCCAGAACATGGGCCACATCGCCAACGATAGGCACATCAACACGCACGGTCTTGTTAATGGATGAACGGTCAATATCTATATGGATTTTCTTGGAGTTTGGTGAAAAAGCATCCAGACGCCCGGTTACCCGGTCATCAAAACGCGCCCCCACACAGATCATCACATCGCAGTCATGCATGGCATTATTGGCCTCATAAGTGCCATGCATACCCAACATGCCCAAAAATTGCTTGTCAGAAGCGGGATAGGCTCCAAGACCCATAAGGGTGCTGGTGATTGGCGCGCCGGTGAGCTGTACCATTTCACGGAGCAACTGCGCCGCCGCCGGACCTGAGTTGATCACCCCGCCGCCCGTATAGAAAACCGGCTTTTTAGCCCCGGCCAAGAGCTTTACCGCTTCCCGAATGGCGTTAATGTCGCCCTTGACTTCCGGGCGATAGCTCGCGTGTTTTATGGTGCCGCTGTGGACGTGATCACTGGTGTAAATCTGAACATCCTTTGGCACATCAATCACCACCGGGCCGGGACGGCCACTGGTGGCCACATAGAAGGCCTCATGCATGGTCCGCGACAGCTTGTCCACATCCCGCACCAGATAATTATGCTTGGTACAATGGCGGGTTATGCCCACTGTATCGGCCTCCTGAAAGGCATCACTGCCAATCAGGTGAACCGGCACCTGCCCGGTAATACAGATCACCGGGATGGAATCCAGCATGGCATCGGTAAGGCCGGTGACCGCATTGGTCGCCCCGGGGCCGGAGGTGACCAGAACAACGCCGACCTTTCCGGTGGAGCGGGCATAGCCCTCCGCCGCATGAACGGCAGCCTGTTCGTGACGGACCAGAATATGACGGATCTTATCCTGATCATACAGGGCATCATAGAGCGGCAATACCGCCCCGCCAGGATAGCCAAAAATCACCTCGACACCCAAATCCACCAGTGAATTTATGATGATCTCTGCGCCGCTGATGGCTTTACCGGACATGATAACCCTTTCCTAATTCCGTTCTGTGTCAATTCCGAAGAATCTCTATAAAGATACTTCGAACGCAAAATATTATGTCATCTTATGCAAACATAAGAAAAGAAAGCACTATATATCCGTTTCCATGCCCTTTGGCAAATGAAACACATATCATAATGGCTTCCTGACTTTTGGCACCCTAAAGTCATATTATTACCAAGTCAAGCCATATTATTGTAATAATAGTATAAAATAATGTTAATTTATTTATTAATATTACAATTCTATCTTATTCCACTGTCCGCACTGATTACGAAACCAGGTCATCTGCCGTTTGGCAAACTGACGGGTAGCGGTCTGACTTAATATAATCGCTTCCTCCAGCGAAATCTCATCCCGCAAATAGCGGGTGATTTGTGGCACGCCCAATGATTTCATCACCGGTAATGTGGGGGGATAGTCCAAGGCCAATAGAGCGCGCACCTCTTGGATAGCGGCACCCTGCTCCACCATCTGACGCAACCGCCGGTCACAGCGTTCATAGAGGGTCGCCCGCTCCATAACCGTGACATTCTTTTCAATCACCACATCCGCCCGTTCCTCAAGGCCGCCTGTGGGCGGAATATCCTGCCAGTATTTCAGGGATTTCCCGGTGGACAGGATAACCTCCAGCGCGCGGGCAATGCGCTGACTGTCACCGGAAGGCAACCTGTCCGCCATGACCGGGTCCAGAGAAGCCAACCGCGCGTGGGCATCTTCCGCGGTCTCAGGCGTTACGGTTTCCCGAATTTCCCGGCGGATCTGCGGGTCAATTTCCGGCACTGCCGACAGGCCCTCTATCAGACTCCTGAAATAAAGTCCCGTCCCGCCAACCACAATGGGAATGGCGCCCCTTTGCCATATATCCTCAATCACCCCGAGCGCCATATTCCGCCAGCGTTCCGCCGAGCAAAGATCATCACCCGGCAAAACCCCGTAAAGGTGATGGGGGCAACGGGTCATCTCCGCTACCGTAGGCCGGGCGGTCAACTCATTGAGGTCACAGTAAATCTGCATACTGTCAGAATTGACAATTTCCCCGCCCTGCACTAAAGCCCAATCAAGGGCCGTAGCCGATTTTCCGCTAGCCGTTGGTCCGGCCAGTAAAATAATTTTTTTCATGCCTTTTTTCATAATATTGACTTATATAGTAAGTTCTTTCC
Organism: Alphaproteobacteria bacterium; assembly: GCA_013152755.1. Lineage (GTDB taxonomy): Bacteria > Pseudomonadota > Alphaproteobacteria > Sphingomonadales > Emcibacteraceae > Paremcibacter. The sequence goes on along the minus strand of JAADFR010000004.1, from coordinate 58,414 downwards.
AACCGCAAAACAGGTTTACGATTTATGCACAGCCTACTCACCCTGATCTCCAATCCCGCCGCACCAACCCTGACCGATGACATTGTTTCCACCTATGTGGCCCGCCTTGACGGGGTGACCGCCGTCTCATGGCTGTCGGAGGGCGTGGCCGTGGATATATTTTTCGACGGTGATCTGGACAAGGCCCGCCGCGGCCTCAGCCCTGATTTAAGCGGCGAGAATTTCGACTTTGGTTTTCAGCAGACAAATCAAAGGGTAAAAAAACTTCTGGTCGCCGATATGGACAGCACCATCATCCAATGCGAATGCATTGATGAACTGGCTGACTTTGTCGGGATGAAGGAAAAGGTATCCGCCATCACCGAAGCCGCCATGCAGGGGCATCTGGATTTTGAACAGGCGTTACGGGAACGGGTGGCTCTATTGGCCAATATGGATGCTGGCCTGTTGGAAGAGGTCTATCAGGCCCGAGTAAAGCTGATGCCCGGGGCGGTTGCCCTGATAAAAACCATGAATGCCAATGGGGCCAATACGGTATTGGTCTCCGGTGGTTTTACCTTCTTCACCAGCAGGGTGGCGGCGGTCACCGGCTTTCAGGTCAACCGGGGCAATACACTGGAGATCAAGGACGGCAAGCTCACCGGCCATGTGCTGCCGCCTATCGTGGACAGCACAACAAAGCTTGACAGTCTGAATGAATTTAAAAACAAGGCCGGGTTATCTGACCATGAAATTATGGCCATCGGTGACGGGGCCAACGACATTCCCATGATCCGCGCAGCAGGGCTTGGCATTGCCTATCACGCCAAACCCGCCGCCGCAAAAGCTGCCAATATCGCCCTTAACCATGCCGACCTCACCGCGTTGCTCTATTTACAAGGCTATTCGGATAAGGATTTTACCCTATCGTGATCGCCACATGACCCTTTTTGCAGCCTGATTCCACATATCTGTGCGCCTCAGCCATTTGTTCCAGCGGATAACTGCGATCAATGGGCGATGTAATCTCACCCGCCTCAATAAGGCCTTTGAGGAAAATTAAATCCTCGATCCGGTAAGGGGCAAATTGAAATATAACTTTTTTGCCGGTCACCAGAGGTGTCCACAGGCTTCTTATCATCTGAGAGAACTTGGGGTTAGCCAGTAAATAGCAGCCCTTTGGCTTTAACGACCGGACACTGCGGGAATAGGCACTCTTGCCCACCGCATCAAAAATTACGTCATAGGATTTTCCATTTTTGGTAAAATCCTCCCGCGTATAATCAATGACCTGATCAGCCCCGATCTCAAACAACATATCCATCTTGTCCGGGCTATCCACCGCCGTGACATAACCGCCGAAATGCTTAGCAAGCTGCACTGCAAAAGACCCGATATTTCCGGCCGCGCCAACGATAAGAACCTTATCACCCGGCTTAATATTGGCCCTTCTGATGTAATGCAGGGCATTTAACCCCCCGGTGGGTACGACGGCAGCCTCCAGGTAAGTCATATTGTCAGGTTTCAGGGCAATGACCTTATTTTCTCCCATACATTTATATTCCGCATAGGCTCCGAAACCAATATCAGTGGCCGCGAAAACCTTATCTCCCGTTTTAAACTTCCTGACATCCTTGCCAATGGCTTCTATTTGCCCGGCCAGTTCCTGCCCCAGAATGTTAACTCTCTTTGGCCGCAAAAGCCCCGCATACAACCGCAAGGGCAGCCAGAACCATAATGGAAAATTAAAGCCGCGAAATTCACAGTCCCCCATGATCACAGTCGTCCCATGAATCCGGATCAGAACTTCATCATCCTTGGGCGCTGGTTTTTCAACCTCTGTCAGCTCTAGAACATCAGGTGGGCCGTATTTTTCAAATATCATTGCTTTCATGAACATGTCTCCATGGTGATAACCACTTTGCCCTGAGCTTTGCCCTCCCCAAGATACCGAAAAGCTTTTGCCGCCTCACTAAAAGTATAACATCTATCTATAATAGGGACGACTGTACCTCTTTCAAAAAGATCCGCCATAAGAGCCATATCCTTTTTATTTTGATGATGTGATAAAATCCCTATTTCCTGTCCTCCAATTTTCTTAATCAGTGGCCCCAAACACAATATTTGAAAAGCCCAAGCCATAGAACCGCCGACGAAGACATAAATTCCCTTCGGTGCCAATGCCCGCTTGTTATGGAAAATCGAACGATAAGCCGCAAAATCAAGAATCAAGTCATATGATTTTCCATTTCTGGTAAAATCTTCTTTCGTATAATCAATAACATGATCGGCTCCGACCCTGCGCATCATGTCAAGTTTCCCTGCATTATCCACGCCGGTCACCTCTGCCCCATATGATTTTGCAATCTGTATTGCAAATGTACCAGCGCCACCCCCCGCGCCATTAATCAAAATATTCTGCCCCGTCTTAACCTGTCCTTTATCACGAAGCCCCTGAAGTGCAAGAGTCCCCGCCTGAGGCATAGCCGCAGCTTCCTCAAATGTCATACAGGCTGGTTTCTTCATCAAGGTATCTTCCGATGCACATACATACTCGGCAAACCCGCCCCAACGCATGAATATGTCCCCATATACCTCATCCCCCGGCTGGAACTGCTTGACGTCCTTGCCAACAGCTTCAACCCGCCCGGCTATATCAGAGCCAAGGATTGTGTATTTTGGCTTTAACAGCCCCGATAACAGACGGATTATAAATGACTTGGCGGTTAAGAATTCCCAATCTGATGAATTCAGCGATACCGCATGAAGCTTTACCAGAACCTCATCACCCCGAGGGGTTGGTTTTTCAACCTCTGTTAACTCAAGAACATCCGGGGAACCGTATTTTGTATAGATCATCGCTTTCATGGATATTCCTCCTGATAACCAGCGTGATATGTCATAACCCAAAGGCTTATAACTGCATTACACCATGCGATAAGGAGATATTTTTTTGAGACAAGAAATAAAAAAGGCCATAGCATTTCTGCTATGACCTTTTAATAAATAACTTTATATATGGTTTAGCTTTTCAAGTAAGCCAGCATTGTGTCCGCATCGGATACTTCAAACGGGTCCGTTGGGCAATTGTCGCTAAAGCCCGGCTCAACAAACATTTTTGTAATCTCGCCATCGTCCACAACCATGGAATAACGCCAACTGCGGAAGCCAAAGCCCACATTGTCTTTATTGACCAACATACCCATCTTGCGGGAAAATTCACCGCTACCATCCGGAAGCAGGAATACATTTTCCACATTCTGGGCCTTGCCCCAGTTATACATGACGAAGGCATCATTGACGGACAGGCAGACCACGGAATCCACGCCCAGCGCCTTCATCTCGTCAAAATGCTTTTCATAGCCCGGCAAATGGGTTGTGGAACAGGTAGGCGTATAGGCGCCCGGCAGAGCAAACAAAATGACTTTCTTGCCTTTGAAAATTTCATCAGAGGTCAAAGCCTTCCATTCAAACGGATTTGGGCCGTCCAGGGCATCGTTGCGCACACGGGTCATAAAAGTTACGTCAGGTACTCGGGTCATATTATTTTCCTTTAAGTTAAACATCGAATTGGAGTCGCAAAATTCTAAAGCATTTATACAGTGTCACGGCAAAAAGATCAACTTAGAATTATTCTATTTAATAAAATAAACCGCTATAAAGCAAAGGTTCTAATTTTCTTATAACTGAATATCCATCTTAAAACACGCTATCTGTGACCCACCACAGGCCTGCCCCTCATTTACCGGATCATTATACAACATTTGGACCATCAACAAACAAAAAAAGGCCGGATCATATGACCCGGCCCATTTAAAAATTTGCGATGAAGGGTTAATCTTCCTTATCAAACTTTACCGTGACAAAGGCTGTATTGCCCCGACGGATAAATTTAAGAAGGATGCTTTTACGTCCTTTTTTCTTCAATTCCTCAATCCGTTTGAGGGCCTCATCCACTGAAGTTACTTCTTCCTGGGTAATCCCAACGATAATATCACCCCGGCGAAGGCCTTTTTCCCCGGCTGGACTGTTACGGTCCACCCCGGCGATGAAGACACCTTTCACATCGTCGTCCAATTTCAGGGCTTTGCGGGTTTTCTCAGTAATTGGCTCAAGGCTCATGCCCAGAACTTCCTTGCTGGGGATAACCGCATCCGGATTATCGGGAATATTCTCGGCGATTTCCTCATTCTCAGGAAGCTCGTCAATCATAAGGGTCAGATTCTTGCGCTTGCCTTTGCGCAGGACAACCATTTTCACCTTCTTGCCAACTTCCGTATTGGCCACCCAGATCGGCAGATCATTACGTTCCTTGATGGTCTTGCCTTCAAATTCGATAATAATATCATCGGCCAATATGCCCGCCTTATCCGCGGGACCGCCTTCGACAACAGAGGTTACAAGCGCACCGTGGCCCGCTTCCATGCCAAGACTTTCGGCAATATCATCGGTCACAGGTTGAAAGCTGATCCCGATACGGCCCCGTTTGGTATGACCATATTTGCGCAATTGGCTGATCACATGCTGGGCCTGATTGGAGGGAATAGCAAAACCAATACCGATATTGCCGCCAGAAGGCGAGAAGATAGCCGTATTGATGCCGATCACTTCACCCTTCATATTGAACATGGGGCCACCGCTGTTGCCCCGGTTGATGGAGGCATCGGTCTGAATATATTTATCATAGGGCCCGGAATTGATGTCACGGTTACGGGCGGAGATAATACCTGCCGTAATGGTCCCGCCAAGGGAATAAGGATTGCCGATAGCCAGCACCCAGTCCCCGATGCGGGATTTACTGTCATCGCCAAACCGGACGAAAGGCAGAGGCTTGTCGCTTTCCACTTTAAGGACGGCCAGATCAAGTTTACTGTCTTTACCGATAAGTTTAGCCTCAAACTCCCGACCATCGGGCATTTTGATCATAATTTCATCGGCCTTGTCGATCACATGATTATTGGTGACAATAATGCCGGACGGATCAATGATAAAGCCGGTGCCAAGTGATTGACGCTGACGGGTCAGAGGGCGTTCTTTACCGTCCTCATCCTCACCGTTATCCTTGCCCTGCCCACGATCAAACCGTTTGAAGAAATCCTCCATACCGGGGATTCGCGGCATGGACCGCCGATTGATCTTGATGGTTTGGGTCGTATTCACATTAACCACTGCCGGCAATAATTTTTCCGCAAGGTCCGCAAAGCTGTCCGGTGCGCCTTTTGCAAAGGCGGCAACGGGCATGATTACCACAGCAGAGACAATGATCATTGCCCCCGCAAAAATTTTCTTTATTTCACTCATACGCATTCCTGATATCTTCCGTTTATCCAAAGTTAAATTTCTTCCCTGGAAATATTATTTTTCACATCATTACCATACTTTGTGACAGAAATGAGAGGCTCAAAAGCAGTTGGTCGTATTTTTCCATCACTTTATCGCATTAATCCGGTCCGAGAAACAGGCCCAAGAGACTAGCCCAAGAAACAGACATGGGAGCAAAGACCATTGGCCCTTGCTCCCGACTTAAAAAAACCTGCCTATTTCTTAGATTTTTCTTTACCATTCATATCCCTGAAATACTTGAAAAAGTCACTGTCAGGTGACAGAATCATGGTCGTGTTATTCTTCTTGAAGGCCACATTATAGGCGCGCATGGACCGATAAAAAGCATAAAACTCCGGATCCTGATTATAGGCATCAGCAAAAATCTTGGCCGCTGTGGCATCCCCTTCACCGCGCAGTTTCTGGGCATCCCGTTCCGCTTCCGCCAACAGAACTGTACGGTCCCGATCGGCTTTTGACTTGATTCGGATAGCCTGTTCCTCGCCGCGCGCACGAATTTCACGGGCCACCTGTTGACGTTCGGCAATCATGCTGTCAAAGATCGGCTTGCTGTTTTCCGCAGGCAGGTCGGTACGTTTAATGCGCACATCCACCACCTTGATGCCAAGGGCATCGGCCTCATCACGCACTGAATCCGAAATAGCTTTGCGCAGAGTCCGCCGCTCTCCGGACAGGGCGTCTTTGAACTCCCGCTGACCGAAAACTTTACGCAGGTTGGAATTGATAATGATGGAAAGCCGTGATTCCGCACCGCTCACATTACGGACCGCCTGATAAACTTTCAGAGGATCCTCAACCCGAAATTCGGTAAAGGCATCGACAATGATCCGTTTCTGATCCTCGGTAATAACAATCAATTCCGGGGTATCAAGCAACAGAATCCGCTTGTCAAAATAAACCACATTTTCCAAAAATGGTGTTTTCAGATGCAAGCCGGGTTCGGTAACAGTCTTCTTCCATTTACCAAGTTCCAGAACCAGAGCCTGCTCCGTTTCCCGTACGGTGAATATGGATGCCCCCAGCAACACAACACTACCGCCCAGGACAATCAACGCAATTAAAGTTTTTAGATTATTCATGATCTCTATCCTGTCCTAATTCTGTTTCTTGATCGCGGGCAAGGGAAGATAGGGCAACACGCCGCCGCCCTCATTTTCCAGAATGACCTTGTCCGTATTGCTGAGGATTCTTTCCATGGTTTCCAGATATATCCGGCGCCGGGTCACATCCTTGGCCATTTTATATTGCTCATAAACGGACAGGAAGCGCGCGCTTTCCCCCTGCGCCATGGTGATGGCCCGGGCTTTATAGGCTTGGGCTTCCTGATTCATTCTTTCCGCCGTCCCGCGTGCTGTCGGTACGATTTTATTTTGATATTTCTTGGCTTCATTGATGGTTTTATCCCGGTCCGCTTCGGCCTTCTGCACATCATTGAACGCTTCGGATACCTGCGCGGGCGGCGATACCGTATCCATCTTGACTTGTGTGATCTCAATGCCGGCCTCATATTTGTCGAGGACTTCCTGCATGATGCCGCGCACCTCTACCTCAATACCAAACCGTTCAGATGTCATGATCTGCTGAATGTCCGTCTTGGCCACCACTTCGCGCATGGCACTTTCTGAAATGGATTTGATGCTCTGCTCTTTCTGATCAAGGTTAAACAGAAAACGGGCCGGATCCTTGATCCGCCACAGGACAGAATAGCGTACATCAACAATATTCTCATCCCCGGTCAACATCTGACGTTCTTTTTTTCCGGCCCCGAAGCCCACATCGATCTTGTTCACCGCCGTTACTTTGGGAATGATGACCTCATCAATGGGCGGCCAATGAAAATGAAGACCGGTATCCGTGGTTTCAACCCATTTGCCAAAGCGCAGGACAACCCCGGCTTCATCGGGCTGAACCTTGTATAGTGCCGCATAGAGATAACCAACAACGAACAGCAGGGCGATCAGCATAAACATGCCCTTACCACCGCCTTTGCCGCCGCCAAAGGCATTGCGGAATTTATCCTGACCCTTGCGGATCAATTCGTCGATATCCGGTGGCTCCTGACCGCCGCCGCCCGGGCCGTTGCCCCATGGTCCCCGATCCTTACCACCATTATTATTTTGCCAAGACATACTTGCGCTCCTTAAAAAGAAAATATCGACCCAAATTTGGAAAAAACACTATTCCCCCTATATTTTTTATTCTTACCACTTATATATTCTATGTGGGGGACAAGAACAACAATATTACAATAGTATCATAGATAGGATTAAAATGTCAGAGGTCAAGCGCGAACAGGTTATAAATATTCTAAAATCCATCACTCATCCGGGCAAGGGCCGCGATATTGTCACCCTTGGTATGGTTCAGGGGTTGGTCATTAAAGATAACGAGGTCGGTTTTGCCCTCAATATCGACCCCGCCGAGGCCGAAATGATGGAGCAGATCAGACAAAAATGTGATGCAAAACTTCTGGACCTGACGGCGGCAAGCAAGATTACCTCTGTGCTGACCGCCCAGCGAGACCCAGCCAAGGAAATCCCCGCCATGCAGGCCCCGGAAAAAGGCTCCGGCCCGCTAAAAAACACTAGTAAAATCCCCGGCGTCAAGCATGTGATTGCGGTGGCCAGCGGCAAGGGCGGGGTCGGCAAATCCACCACCGCCGTTAATCTGGCCCTCGCCCTGCAAGCCATCGGCCTGAAAGCCGGGATTTTTGATGTGGATATTTACGGCCCCTCTATCCCGACCCTGCTCGGCGTGGATGAGAAACCTCATCAAAGCGAAGACAAGAAAATTATCCCTATCATCAGCCACGGCCTTGTGAGCATGTCATTAGGCTATCTCATGAAACAGGATACCGCCACCATCTGGCGTGGTCCCATGGTTATGGGCGCGGTCAAGCAGATGACCAATGACACCAAATGGGATGTGGCTGGGGAGCTGGACGTGCTGGTTCTGGACCTGCCGCCGGGGACCGGGGATGTGCAGCTCACCCTGGCCCAAACCATTGACATGGACGGTGCCATTGTGGTCTCCACGCCGCAGGATATTGCCCTGATCGATGCCCGCAAGGGGCTGGATATGTTCCAGAAGACCGATACGGAGGTTTTCGGCATTGTGGAGAATATGAGCTATTTCCTCTGCCCGTCCTGCGGCGAGCGGTCCGATATATTTGGCCACGGCGGCGCGCGGGAGATTGCGGCAAAGCTTGAGATAGATTTCCTTGGCGAAATTCCGCTTCATATGGATATTCGCGAAACATCCGACAGCGGCACCCCCATCGTGGTCCATAATCCGGACAGCCCCCATACGGCCATCTATCTGGATATTGCCCGCAAGATACAGGCAAAGTTATGAATGATGCTGAAATCAAGGATATTCTGACCTCGGTAAAATCCATCGCCCTTGTGGGGGCCAGCAAGAAGCCGGAACGGCCGTCTTACCGGGTGATGAAATTCCTGATTGATCAGGGGTATGACCTCTACCCGGTAAATCCGGGCCTTGCAGGATCAGAGCTGTTGGGGCGACAGGTCTATGCAAGCCTGTCTGATATTCCGGGGCCAATTGATATGGTCGATATTTTCCGGGCATCCGACAAAGTGGGGCCAGTTGTTAAAGAGGCCATTGAAAAAACCGCCAAAGTGGTCTGGATGCAATTGGGAGTCATAAACAAGGACGCCGCAGAAACCGCAAAACACGCAGGCCTGAAAGTGGTCATGGACCGCTGTCCCGCAATCGAAATCCCCCGGTTGGCGATAGATTTATAACAAATCCTGAAGTTTCTTCCTGATCGACCGTTCAGGTGTTCGCATCTTGCCCGGATAGCCTATTCTGCCGGAAAAAACCACATCTGACAGACGTCCGCCCAGCAAGGTGTCAAAATCATTACCAAGCCGGGTTGCCTTATTGGCAAGGGTAAGATTACCCTCGGAAAAGTCGATGCCCTGTTCCGCGTAATAGCTGAAACAAATGGTCGCCATGGACGGTTGCATCACCAACCCCTGTTTGGTGGCCTGAAGCCAGAAACGCTGTAATTTCTCCCCAGCCTGCATTATATGGGCAAGGTCTTTCTTGCCCCCATCTTTCCAGAGCAGCGCAAAATGGCCCGCGCATTTATGGCCCGGCAGAATATCCATCTGTAATTGAGCAAGCAGGGTGCCGCCCATATACTTATTCATAAAATCCATACGGGACCAGCTTTTCATGGCCTGCTTCATGAGCAATAGGCTGACCTTGTCCATGCCCACGGCCCCCGCCGGTACGCCTTCCCGGCTGTTGCCCGCCGTCCAGTCGATGATTTTTTTGTGTACTTTGAAGCATTTTTCAAGACGAAGCCGAATATCCGTTGCCGCCGCATTGAGGCGGGAGAAACGCCGCCGCTCAACCGGACTTTCAAACCATTGAATATCAAATAATTCGTCTATTTCATCTGAAAGCAGCTTTTTGGCCCGATCCGGCAGAGCCTTTGTCTGATAGGAAAATCTATTCACAGAGCGCAACGGTACATAATCCAGAAGATCATCCGAAACGGTTTTCTTGAGCTTCCTGAAATTTACCGTTATCTCCTGCGCCCGGCCATCCCACACAGCATCTTTCGCTAATGCCCAACGCAGAGCAAGGCCATGAGAGGAGGCCGCCATCCGCAGGGTTTCCATCATCATGCCGACGGCCAGGTAAGTGGGCCTACCATGATCAAACTCATAAAGATTATCCTGTTCGATCTCCGGGATATGGACGATGATCTTCCGCTCACTTTTGATCTCAAACTGCCAGGGCTGTGTATTATCCCCGCTAGGTGCCCAACGGGCCTGATCAATGATCTGTTCCATGACGGATGACAGCGGCGCGTCCTCTTGTTGCGTCGCGGTTTCTGACATTTTGGCATACAGCATCCGGCCAAAGAAATATTTAAGCCGTTGAAGCGGATTGCCATTGCCATACGGAATATAGCCTTTCCTGAGGATACCCCGGTAAGCATCATAAAGCTGGTAATGAGGCGCGGCCTTGACACCGCCCCGCTCCAGAAGAACCTTCAGAACCTCTGTCACAATAAGGCCCGTGCATAATTGTATGCCGATTGGGGTCGAGGGGACTTTATGGTTTTTCATATCCACATATGACGGATCCACCAGATACCCCCGATGGGCCGGACGCGGTGTCAGACCGATCAGAAATTTAATATATTTGTCTTCTTCACTGTCCTGATCCGTAATTCTGAAATAGTCCTCGAAACTCATTTTCCCCGGCATGAAAGACAATAACGCAGCCCCCATGCCCACCGGCGCACAGGTAATGGCCGGGATTGACAGCTCATGACAGCGTTTAAAAACATCGCGGCGAATATCAAGGGCAAAGAAATCAAAGCCATCAACCAATATATCCACACCCTCCAGAAAGGCGTCGATATTGTCTTTGGATATACCATCACCAAAAGACTTGATATCTATTTCCGGGTTAATATCGGCGGCCATTTCCGCCATGACCTCTACTTTTGGCCGTCCCACCGTGGACATGAAAGCCCCCACCTGACGGTTGAAATTAGCCTGTTCAAAAATATCCATATCCGAAATATGAAATTTTGACACGCCAAGCCGCACCAAAGCCAGAAGATAAGCACTCCCAACCCCGCCCATGCCGGGAATGGCTACCCTTTTATGGCGAAGAGATAGAAGTTCGCCCTGCGTCAGCCAGCCCAAATTCCGGGCAAAGGCCTCTGCATGGGAAAAGTCCGGAGGGGTCATAACTCATCACTCTGCTTGAAGCTGATCCAAAAGGTCAAAGGCTTCTTTCTGTCCCTCAAATAAACGACCATCCGCCTTCAAATCTTTTAACAGACCAATGGCTTCTTCCTGTTGCCCCGCTTTAACCAAAGCCAGAGTAAGGTGGTATTGGTATTTCAGGTCACTTGGCGCCTTATCCGTGGCCTTTCTATATTGCCGGATGGCCTCTTTGACTTTCCCCTGCGATAAAAGAATTTCAGCTTCCGTATCAAAGAATTCCGCAACATCCAGCTTGATCTCACGCGCCTTGCGGATCGCAGACAGAGCCTCGTCTTTCCTATCCAACTTGTAGAGTGCCCATGCCATATTATTCAGCACCGCAGGTTGATCAGGCTGTTTCTCCAGAATCAGAGTATATATTTCGATAGCTTTTTCATAGGAACCACCTTTAAGATAATAATCCCCCAGTAGCGGAACAACAAACATATCAACCGGGTATTTCTGGTGCCAATCCGCCAACAAGTCAATGGCAGCTGTCATATTGCCAGAAAGACGATAGGCTGTTGCAAGCTGTATTAATGTTGCTGTGCTCTTGCCTGTCTGAAAACTTTTCTTAAAGAAACCGAGCGCCTTGTCATAATCTTTTTTAACGATATTTATCCGGCCTCTGAGTGAAAAATATTCCGCATTATTTTTATAATTACCCTTGATTTTTGACAGAATGTCATCTGCCTTTTGCCAATTTCCCTTTGAAGCCTCAGCCTTTGCCAGAAAAATTCGGGCCTTTGTATCATTTGGCTTTATAGATAATATCTCCTGAACCACTTGCTCCAATTTCCTATAATCACCACCCCCATCGTGAGCAGCGGCAAGAAGATACAGTGCGGCGATGTTACCCGGATTCATTTTTGCAAGTTTTTCAAATGACCGCGCAGCCTCCACAAACCGCTTCAGTGCCATTTGAGCTTTGCCTCTGACTTCAAGCAACCCTTGTGCATTAGGCGCTAGCTTGATAAGCCTGTCACTTACCTCAAGAGCCTTTTCCGGCTCTTTTGAAATTAAATAATAACGTGCTAATTCCAGAATCGGCTTACGCGCATTTGGGGCCAATTCCACGGATTTTTTCAAATATTCAATAGCTTCTACCTTTGCTCCCGTCTTCATTTTTAGCATATACATACCAAAAACCGACCTTGCATCTTTCGGATGAGTTTTTAAATATTGAACCTGAACCGCTTGCGCTTTATCAAACTCATCATTTCTCAGGTAAATTGCCGTTATCATACGTGACGCATCAGGGTTTCCCGCATCCTTCTCCAGAATTTTGGCCAAAACAGGTAAAGATTTTTGTTCGTCACCCTTTTTATACAAAACCCTAGCCTCACATAAAATCCCCTTAATATTTTCAGAATCAATCTTTTTCAGTTCCTGACAAACTTTCATGGCTTCTGTATATTTTTGTACAATAATTAATGTTTTAGCCTGTTCAAATTTACGCTTATATTTACTGGAAATCCCTTCAAGGGCGCGCTCCATCTCTTCCAGACCTTCATCAACCTCCCCATCTGCTATTTTCATATAAGCGAGTTTCTGACGGCTTTTCACCTGATCCGGGTTTTCATCCAAAGACTGTTCCAGGTGTTGCCGGGCCTGCTCAATATCACCTTTTTGCAACTCATAACTTGCTAGAATATTGAGAAACTTCTCTTTTTTCTCAGCTTGATCGCTAAGGTCTTTCAGGGTTGCATAGGCCTCTTCATTTTTGTTCATTCGAACTTGCAGCTGTACCAGAAGTTCCTTTGCCCGCTCATCATCCGGTACAACCTCCAGATATTGCTGGATATAGGCATAGCTCTGCTCATATTCACCAAGAGCATATGTTGCTGTCGCCCCAATGAATTTCGTTCTATAATCACCCGGAACCCTTGATAATACCTTTTCTGCATATTCCTTTGCGCCAGAGTAATCCTTTTCTATGATGGCATGTAAGGCAGAAACAAAATTGACCAGACTATACTCAGGCGCTATTTTTCTGAGTTTTGCAAGGCGTGGTCCGGCCTCATCGGCTTTACCGTTTATCAGCTCCACCCATGCCAGATATACCTCGTTAATGTTATAGCTGGGATAATATTCAACCAGCTTGCGATAATACCCCTCGACCGCCTCAAAATCTCCCGCCGTCCAGCTACGGCTTGCTTTCAATTGCAAAAGTTCTTGATTATTTGGTAAAATAGCCTCCGCAAGGGCAATATATTTATCCGTATTTTCAATGTCTTTCCGAATAAAACTGATGCGTGCCTTGCCCACAAGGGCTTTCATATTGCCGGGCGTCGCCTGAAGAACCTCATCAAAATACCCCTCTGCCTTTTTGATCTCTCCCTTGCCGAGATACGCCGCCCCCAGAAAATAACGTTTCCCCAAAGAAACAGCCGTTACACTGTCTGGTTCATAGGAAAGTCTCTCGATAATTTCATCTAATTTATACTGTAATAGCCAACTTTCCGCCAGCGGCAGGATGACCATATTTTCATCAGCACCTAATTCTTCCGCTTTTGAAATTTCCTTTTCTGCCGCCGCGCCCATACCAAGTTCAAGGTAAATTCGCCCCAGTAAAATCCGGGCATCCTGACTGTCCGGGTAGGTAACGAGTGCGTTTTTCAACTCAATAACAGCGGTTTTAAGATCGCCGTCCGACTGCCCGTCAAGGGCACGTTGCATACGGTCTTCCAGACTAACCGAATCCTCCCCGCCACAAGCAGACAATAACAACGTTGCCATAATGACCATTAAAAGCCCTGTACCGGTCTTTCTGGCTCCTGATAAAATTTTGATAACGGATTGGGTTAACACCATAATCTCCTCGCTTCAGACTGTTTAGGTCAACAGGTTTATAATATCATGCTAATTCAAATTTTGACATGATAGTTTTATTATCATTTATTTATAAACTTCTTTGCTCTCATATGTCCCATGATAAGACCACAATTGGCCGTAATCTGTTACAACCGACCAAATTTCATAATGTGTCTCATACATTCTATCAAGCAGGACACTAATTTCATTATATAATGTTCTGCGCCTGCCATGATATTCTACCATCTTACCAACGGGAATAAAATAAATACCAAGCTTTCTCAGCAGACGCTGTAATGTTGGTTCAATAACAACCGACCAGTGCGAAATATTATTTTCAACGCTCATTCTGACAATGGCTTTCATAAGCCCGAGTGTGATGTGGGGTATGACCCTGTTCGCGTTGTTCACACCACCAATATTTTCCTCAAGGCCCGGAATATGCGTATCATAATGCCGTTGACGGAATTTCTTTGAAATGGAAAACCGGGAAATCTCGGCCGTTGTCTGCCGTGGAATGACCTGTTCGCTCAACCCGGCTAAATCAGAAGATATATTAAAAACCGGCAGAGGGTCCGGCAGAGCCTCACTTGGCGGCAATATCAGCCTGACCGTTCCAGCCACCATTCCGGTACTTTTATGGATGAGCAAACTAGAAACGGATCTGTCATCATAGACATCCCTCTCCAGACAATTCACAAATTGATTTTTATCTTCAAATTCAGTTTCCAGGCAATAAACCTGATAGCGCAGTTTAAAGCACTCCTCAAGGAGGGCCGGTGTATCTGCGGCAATGACATCAAATAGCATATTATAATCGGTTACCAGCTGCACGTCCCCGCCGGGCTGTGTATCACAATTTTTCTGCTTTGAAAGCTGATTCTTCATATAAATGCCTGATCTCTGCATATTAAATAATAATTACCACATGATTCTATACCTAACACCGTTAAGGAATAGTTTAACAGAGACGATAAACAGTAATTCCCCGTTTTAGTTAAGAATACGAACAGAGAGCCAATGAATTGGCGAGTTTGCACACCGCAAAATCTACTAAAGTGTAAAAAATATATGAGATAACCTTAAAAACTGTCAGGATTCTTTACAGTTTGTCATTGTAGAGTATTTCTGATTTTTACCCAACTACATGAAATAAAACAATAAAATGTGATATATAACTCTTGGCCCCAAAATTGCATTCTTCACAAAGTTGAATGTACAGAAAGTAATAATTTACACATTCTCATAAATAAATAAATTTGTTAGGAAGAAAATGAAGAAAAAATACCTCTCCACAATTTCTGTTGCCGCAATAATGGGGACATCTCTTGTTCTTGGCATGGCAACATCATCACACGCTTATGCCATCACTATAGCCCCAAGCCCAACAGCATGCCCAACAACCCAATTGGTCGGTCAAAATTCTGCCGTTACCGATGTTGTAACAGCCAATGGCGCTGGTGGCTTTGATTACGCATATCGCGTATGCAACCTATCCCTTTCCCCAAATATAGAGGCTCAGTTTACTGATGCAGGCCCCATAAGAGGAAGTCAGTTCATCATTCGTGACTGGGAAATCCCTATTTTCGGCGATTATGATAACCAGGGTAATTTTATTTCAGAAGTGGGCGGGGTTAATCTGACAAGTATAACATCCCCTTCTGGCTGGAACTGGAATATCGAAACCGTCGGTGTCGTCAACTCTTCTACAGGGTGGGATGGTATCGCTGTATGGCAAAACCCATCCGACCCCTGGAATATTATTTTTGATAATATTTACGGCGCCAACAGCAACCCCTTTGACAGTAACACCTTTGTTTTACATTGGTATGTTGACCCACAGATTCAAGCTGGGTGTGATTTCCTGAATACGGCCCCTTGTATCGACGAAGGTGGAAATCTGACAGGATTTGGCTTTACGGCGGGCCTGTCTCCCGTAGCGGCTCCTTTCCAGACCTCATGGATTGAATTCCCGGCCAATACCGGTGACCCCAGCACACCTGCTGGTGGTGGCTTACCTCAAACAACAAGCCTGCGTCAATCAACTCCGGTATCAGAACCAGGGGTCATTGGCCTTCTGTTGGGCGGGCTTGGCCTGTTTGGCACGATGATGCGTAGACGCAAAAAATAAACGACCTGTCTCGTAGAAAATCAACGGGGCCTGTACATATGCAGGCCCCGTTATCCATTGGGGATCCCAACAGACAAATTACCTATCAGCGCTAAAGTGACCTATTCACTCTTCCGGTTTTAAGGGCGTGATCTCCAACCGTATTTCTTTACCCATCTGAGCATTATCAGGCCCAAGCAGGGTAACAGTTGCCCCTGTTGGCGGCACCCCCTTTGCCCAGCTCATCGGCAAATGGCTTATATGATTTGCGGCCGGCAAATAATAGGTTTGGCTGCCCTCCGGCGTATATAGAACCAGCTTAACAACAAGGCGGCTGTCATCTACGGGCCGCCAGGTCAGACTATAGTCTTTCCCATCTGTCATCAACCGGGCAGAAAGTTCTTTCACAGAGAATGCTGACAGATTGGCCGGAACCCTATATTCAAGAGGGAAAATGGGAAAACCAGCAGCTCCCCCGGAAAAGGATAGACGCGGTTCAGTGGTCGCCGGGGTTGTTGCCCGTATTTTCTTGGAGGCCCCGGTAGCGCCCAAAGATGGCGGCGGCGTTACGGGTGGCACGGGAGCCGCAGGCAAAATGGTCAGATTGGACAGGGCCTCACGGTCACGGCTCACCTTCAGGCGCAGCAACAAACGATAGGCCCCGCCAAGGTCCGCCGGCAATTCGCTATAGGCCGGGCCAACAAGGTCGTATGACCCCGTATTGGGCAGGGTAATATTAAAATACTTCACCCGGAAAAAACGGGTCTGTTTTGCCCGCTCCGCCTGTGTCAGAGAGGCTTCCGGCAACAGATCCAGAGGGGTTATTTCCGGATCTCCCGGACGACGAACCTCCCACCAGCCCTGCAATTGGCCCCGTCCGGTATATTCAAGATTGGCAATGACCCGCCCGGTTTCCAGGTTTTTAGGATCAAGGGTGATGATCTTCTGCCCTGTAGCATTATTATCATCCAAACCCATGATTTTGACGTTGGAAAAGGACAGAGGCGTGCGTGACGTTCCCCCCGCCAGACGACAGGTCACACTGACAAAGACATCAACACCCGGTCCGGCCCCAAGGTCTGCATTGCCCACCGGGCTGAACCGGCGCACATAAAAGAAATCAGAGAAAGCGCCCTGACGGGCCTGAGATACAGCAGTACGGACCACGGAAAAAGGAATGGTCATAATATCAGTGATATTTGACCGACCCACGCTGGTGGACCCCCGGTCAAAAACAACGGGCAACCGGCCCAGAATAGTCCCCGCCGCGCAAGCCCCATTTGATTGCAACCTCATACAGAACAGGGCCTCTGTTGTTGTGAACTGTGCCCCCTGATTATCAGCAAAGCGGATAGAGAGTGAGGTGGGACGCGTTGTGGAAACATTCACACCTGTGGGATTGCGCCTCATATCCGCCTTGACTTCTGTATAGAACAGAAGGAGGGTGGTGATGACTAACAAAGAAAAAATCAGCGATTTTCTATAGGCCATATTTATATCCTTCTCTTCTAGAAACTCTTGCTCAGGTTAAGGGTAACAGAAGCCTGACGGTTTTTTTCTTCAAAGAAATCGGAAAAGAACATACCATCACTATACTGAAAATTCAGGCTAATCTGTGGCGGAAGATCATCGGGCCACCAAATTGCCACATAGGGTGAAAAATTTATGGATATATCAAGTCTCTTGGTCCGGTTCAGGGAATTCTCCAAAAAAACAAAATCCTGTGATTTGGTGCGACCCTGATCATAACTGATCAGTAACGTGGGCAGGTCAGGAAAGTTAAGGCCAATCCGCCCGCCCCAATCCAGCTGATTTTCCTGTGATTTGCTGTCAATATCCAGATTATCATCCTGCGCCCATGTGGCATGGCCTTCTATCTCCCATACGTCCCCAAACAGACTTTGAGAGGCATTCCAGACCCGGTTCCGGCGGTCGGCTGTTTCACGGCCAATTTGCCGACTGTCATAAAAATTATGGCTATAACCCAAGGACGTCGCCCCCATGGGCCAACTCCAGTTCAAGGCAACCGTCCAGTTATTCTCACTGGTATCAGGCAATTCACTGCCCTCCAGACTGGAATTATTAATGACAATATCGCCATTCAAAGTGGTTTCCCGGTCCCGGCGATAGGCCACCTCTATGCTGTCTGGCAACAGTGATGTCAGGCCAAAGGGCTGTAGCTCATCATCCATATCCGCAAAGCGTGTCATATCAAACTGAAGGGCTATTTCAGTCTGATTGCGTTTTGTTTTGAGGATACCGGCAACATCATCCACATTATTGACCAGCCGCACATGGCCGATCTGCATATTCAGCGGGCCGAGCTGAAGATTCCCGGCCAGTTCCCGGCGATCAAGGTCTGCCTGTATCCCGGCCTGTATGGCATTAAACAAAGCCCCGTTCCGGCGATAGTCCCCGAAAATATTAAGGCTGGCGTCCTGTCCGGCAATATTCCCTGTCCAGCCCTGCCAGCTCAGGCGTATATGCCGGGCGGAATCCTCATCTTTTCCGGCCTCAAGGGCCCCCGGCACCGTATTAAAATCATTTAACGCCGCCGGATTTTCATAGGCCGCCCAGGCATATTCCCCCTCAATGGAAAAAGCCGCCTCAAATAGCGTTATTCGGGCCCCTATCCCACGAACAAGGTTAGTCTCCCCTTCCGGCACATAGCTTGTTCTAAAGCCAAAATTCGACGGGCGGCTGGCTTTATAGAATGATGTGCTAACCGTTACACTCATCATATCAGAGGTCATGACATCGGCCTCCATATCGAAACTGCGGCGATAATTCTCCCGCCGCAAGGCTAGCACCCCTTCCGTCAAGCCCCGAATATCCTGCCCAAAGACCTGTGCGGCGGAAATGCGCAGCCGCCCCTTCAGGCCGGTAAAGGTAACATTGGCCCCCCGGGAACTCATCCCCGATGACACCAACGGATTAACACCGGAAACCTGCACATCGCCCATACTGACCTGCAACGCATTTTGGCCATCATCATATTTCAGAAAAGCCGTCCCCCGGTCCAGATCAAGAAGGGAGCCTTCGGGACGCAAAGTCTGTTGGCTGTTGCTCACCACTTGCCAGTCATTTTCAAGACCAACCGTCCAGCTCCCCCGTTTGGCATGAACAAAAAGCCGGGCCTGAGCATTGGCATCCATTTGCGTTTTATCAAAATCATCCTGTTTGGGCACCGGCTCAAAATGTCCCACCCCATTCAGGGTCATATCCATTTCAGCTCCGGCTTTGACATCATCGAAAAATTCACCCTTATGAGGACGACGATATTTTTTCCGGTATAAAATATCACCGTCATTATTAGTGATGATCAGATTAAATTCTTTTTTATCCTGCAAGGGCGGTATGACATAAAGACGATCATCCCCCATACGGGTAAAATCATTTATAATGACACCGTTTATCTTAACAGTAGCCTCAGCCAAACCTTGTTCCGGTGACAAAGCTCCGGACAATTCCGATAACGGGATCGTAATTTCCTTTGTTCGGAATATTATACTTGTTTCCTCTTGAGCGCTGGCCTGAAATCCACATAGTGATAATGCCAACATAAGCCATATTTTTATATTATTTTGACAGATCATTTTATTTCCCTCGTTCCACATAATCATAGTGGCATAGCAGGACGATGGATTGCTTGACGGTTGGTTGAGATACCTTGATCAAAGAAGAAATTATATTTAGAACAGCATTTTCCAGCCATTCCCAACATTTTGACAGGACGCATCATTTTTCTGATTACGCAAATAAAGGGATGTGATGCGCAAGCTATAACTGCGCCGATTGTCCCCCTGCAGGTTAAGCACAAAACCCCCGGTTCCATGATCCCGCTTCATACGCCAGCGCGCCCCCCCGGCAAGAACATCAAGACGCTGAATAAACCAGTCATTTTTCAGCTTCTTGGACACGGCGGGAAACCGTAACTCACAAAAATGATCCTCCGGTCCAAAAGGCAGTATGGTCAACTTGCCTGCTTCTTCATCCAGTCGGCAATATTTGATATTCTGGCTACTGCTGTTTTTCGGGATGACATGGCGGAGGGATAATGTGCGATTTTTTTGCTTTAAAGTTTGCGAAAAGTCCGACCATATCACCCGGCAATTGACTTTTGAGGGCATGGCTTTGGTCATTTGTGACACAGAAACGCCAAGCAAAAGCACTGCCAGAACTGATGTTAAAGACAAATTTTTGTTCATGAAACTTTTAAAATCTTTTTACTATTGCAATTACATGTATAATATTAGAAAAAAATAATCTGTGCTTGAGCAGAAAGTGAAAAAGCTTGATCAAAGAAAAGGGCAACGTTTTTTTATAAAAAAATGCTGAAAAACGACAAAAGCAAATCTGAAACAACAGCAAAATAAAAAAATGGGGTATGATGGATGGTATGGCTGATGTAATCTATCAGTTTGAAAATTTTATTCTGGACGTGAAAAAACAACGGCTGTTCCGGGATGGTAGAGCCGTAAATGCGGACCTGCGCACCATTGATCTTCTCACCTGCCTTATTCAGGCTTCCCCGGACTGGGTCGAAAAAAATGACCTGCTTGACCGCCTGTGGCCTGATCAGGAAATTACCGACTGGGCCTTGTCCCGTCTGATCTCTGACACACGGAAGATGCTGGGTGATGACGGAGACAACCAACGCATCATCCAAACCATAAGGGGGCGCGGGTTTCAGTTTTATGAAGGTTTCAAGCTGTTGCCTTCCTCTGAGGCACCGGTCCCGGAAGTAGATACGGACGACCCGCCTGCCCCTACCGACAATCCGGTTTTATTAAAATATTTATTAGTCGGCTTACTGTTCCTGATCGCCCTGTTAATCGGCATTAACTATCTTTCCGACAGCCCACCGGAGAGGCGTGATGTTACCGCCCTGATTAATATGTCCAGCTCCGAAAAATCCCAATTAAATGATATTCTGGAAGATTGGGCCTTGTCTCAGGATGATATGATTCTCCTCAAAGACAAAACTCATGACACCGATACCGGGGGGGTGGGCCTGTACGAACATTATTGTGACAGTGACAAATGCAGTCAGCTTATTCTGATTACCATACGCAAGAACGGTAAAGGGGCCGCCTACCGCTATCAGGTGATGTCGGACGGTATCAAGGAAGAAGAAAGGGAACTGATCAGTTCCAATCAGATTTTCCTGATTTCCGCCCTGCGCGATGCGGTGGCCAGCACCATGAACCGGTCGTCGGATTATTTCCCCCTGCCCCTGTCGATCCTGATGCAACATCCCGATCAAATTTTTCAGGATATGTACCGGATGCATATCAACCTTGAAAATACCTATGTGACCTTTGTGGCCCAGGCCCGGCGGCGCAATGAATTGGTTCAATTGATCACCGAGCGGCTCAACATCAAGCGCAAACAACAGTATGAAAAATTCTTCATTACCTATTTTGATCAGATGAACAAGCAGGAAAGGTTTATTTTTGATCAGATACGCGCCATGACAGAAGGAACATTATACCAAGGCAACCGCAATATGCTCACGCTGCTGGAAAGCAACCCGACCCTGATCCGGGAAGTGCCAAAACTCGAAAATGTCCGTAAACATTTGACCTTCTGGATCAATAAATATCATCAGGTCTTCCTGCAACGGGACGATATGTGTTTGCTTTATGTTGGCGTGGAAGACGCGGTCCCCTTTCCGTCCGGCATTGACCAGAAAGTTTCCGACTGGCTTCAGTCCCACGATAAAAAGTTATAAGAAACGCCGTTTTTCAGCAATATTTCTTTTCTTTCCCGGCTATTCATTTTTCACATTCCCCTCAAACTTCCTCAAAGAACAATCAAGCAAAGTCATTACTGTCTCCTTATGGTTGAACATAGTCGAAAATAATTTTGACCAAAGGGAGACATATCAAATGCAGAAACAATATACCTTAGCCAGAACCATCGCCGCGACAACCCTTATTACCATATTTAGCAGTAGCACGCTCATGGCGGCAGAATGTGAAATAAAGAACGCGAACCTTTTACACGCATATTCAAAGGCGGTAAATAACGGTGCCAGATTCAAATGCCTTACGTATAACTTCATAAAAAGGAAATATGTATCTGATGCTACCGTTGTGTTTTTGCCCCTCCCTAATGGCCTAAAATGTTACCATAAAAAACTAAACTCGCCAAAAGCAGCTTTAATCCTTGCGCGAAAGTCCACAGGATACTCAGATAAATATAGACTGGATGCTTTCAATAAAAATCCTGGCTGGCCCTTAAATGGCTGGAAAATATCCAGATATAGTACGAGTGGCGGTGGGCAGAAAAAGTCTAGTTCTTTAGGTGGAATTATTTTTCAGGACACCAAATCCATAAAAAACAAATGGTCCCTTACCCTGAAAAAAATATGGCTTAAAAAAGCTGGTGGCAGTTGCAGTAATATAAATACCGTCATAAGGGAAGCCTTCGGCAATTAACAGCCCCCAATTTTCACATAATAACGCCCTGCCCTCACGCCCCGCCGCGAAAGGCGAGGACGACGGGCAGGCGGGCGGCGCGCCATGCGGGGAAAAAGCCCCCCACAAGGCCAATAATCAGGGCCAGAATGATCCCGTTCATAAGGAGATCTGAGCTCATTTCAAAGGTGAACGCCACCTGGGTAAAATTGCCGCCAAGGGTTGAGGTGGTCAAACCATCCATGAACAGATAGGCCGCCACAGTCCCAATGATGCCGCCCAGTAAAGACAGGACAAGCGATTCAACCAAGGTACCGAAAAAGGCGGAAATATTGCTGAAACCAATAGCCCGCAGGGTTGCGATTTCCTGCTCCCGCTCCGTCACCGATATATACATGGTGTTCAATGCCCCGGCCAAGGCCCCAAGGCTCATGACGATGCTCAAAATCCAGCCGAGCTTTACCATGCCGCCAAGGGCCTCACCCTGTTCTTTGAAAAAGTCAGCTTCGGTCTGAATGTCCAGCATCAGGCGCGGGTCATCCTCAACTGCCTTTAACAGGCCATCAATATTGCCCGGTTCCGACAAGAGAACCCGGACAGTCTGAAAGCTGTTACCCCGGCGAAACTGACTTTGCAACACCCGGGCATCGGCCCAAAGCTCACTTTCAAAAGCGGAACCACCGGTGCTGAATATGCCGACAACCGTCCATGTGGTCTTACCGAACTTGACCCTGTTGCCCAATTCAAAGCCGGAAAATTCCCGCTGAATAGACGCCCCGGCAATGATTTCATTCTTACCCGGTTCAAACATGCGGCCTTCTGTGATCTTCACATTCTTGCGCAAATCAAAACCGGTTTGAGAAATGCCGCGCATGGGGATATTAACCTTGGTGTTGGTGGTGCGTTTTATGCCGTCCACAACCACATAAAGTTCTGCGGAATAGATGGGCCTGTCATTGGCATCCTTGGCAATGCCGGGAGCCGTGGTGATGATATTCACCACATCGTTGGACAGCACACTATTCAGTTCTGATTTAGAGCCACTGCGGGTGATGATGGCCGTATCCTCTGTCCCAGCACCCTCCAGCGTTTTGCGAAACCCGTTGGACATGGACAGAAAAGACAGCAGTACTGCCACCACAACCGCAATGGCTAAAGTCGCCGCCAATGACATCCAGAACCGCCTAGGCAGGCTGCGGATATTCATCATCACCACGGTTATGATCTGGGAAAAGATGCTGGTCATATCATGTCCTTTCTATCGACGGCTCAGGGCGGTTACAATATTCAGTTTAAGGGCGTTCACCGCCGGAATAATCCCCGTAATCAGGCTGAGGACAATCATCACACCCACCGCCTGAAGAATAATCCCCTTGGTCAGGATAAGGTCCGCAATAGGGAATTGCGGCGCTTCATTCAGGAAGCCCAGAAATAACGTGGCCACCAGCAATCCGATACTGCCGCCCAGAAAGGTCAGCATGAAGGATTCCATCAACACCATCTTGAAAATACGCTGTGATGGGAAACCAAGGGTTTTCATAACGCCGATTTCGCCGGTCCTTTCCCGGATGGCCAACGCCATGGAAAATCCGACAATCACCAGAATGATAAAGAAAGCCGCAAATACCACTGACGAGATAATCAACCCGATATTTCCAAGCTGGGCAATGAAGCTTTTGTTAAAGGCTTTTTCCGGAACGGTCTCTGTTTCAAAAGGCGTATTGACAAACATTTCATCAAGGGTTTTGATGACCTGTTCATTCAGGGCCGGATCTGTGGTTTTGATTCCCATCCAACCGATATAATTACCGCCAAAGGATTGGGTCTCATTGAAATATTTATAATGGATATAAACGCCGTTGGTATCGGCCTGCGGACGCTTACCGGTATAGATGCCTTCCACGTCAAATTCCCATGACGTGGAGCCATCGCGCTTGGAAAATATATTGGAATTCAACGGGATACGGTCCCCGACTTTCCAGCCATACATGTCGGCCACGCTTTTACCCACAAGGATACCCTGCTGGTTCTTGAGCCAGTTTTTATAATGGTCCTCATCAATGGCCAGATCATCCCCGTAAACCGCCATAAGTTTAGGCGGGTCAACCGCAAAGGTCAGCACCTGCTGCTGGGGATCCTTGTAATAACCGCCGAACCAGTTGAGAGGAACAACCGCCGCGATACCTTTAATGGTCTCCACTTTGCGGACGTAAGATATGGGCAAAGGCTGGGTAAAATTGATCTTGTTGACCGTAACCAGTCGATTATCCGCCGACAACTCAACCCCGGCATTAAGCGCCGTATCAAAGGCCGTCAGCGCCCCGTATATGAGAAACGCAATGAATATGGCAAACAGCGTCAGAAAGAATCTGAGCTTCTTCCGGGTCAGGTTTTTATAAACCAGATAGAGATCACTCATGCGACCAGATCCTTCTCGACAAATTCACCCTTGTCCAGATGCAATACCCGCTTTGCATAATTAGCCGCCGAGGGATCATGGGTCACCATGACAATGGTCTTGCCAAATTCCCGGTTTAGGAGTTGCAGCATGGACAGGATTTCATCGGCTGTTTTGCGGTCCAGATCACCGGTTGGCTCGTCACATAAAATGAGCTTGGGGTCAGAGACAATAGCCCGGGCAATAGCCACCCGTTGCTGTTGACCACCGGACATCTCGCTGGTCATATGCTTTGCCCGGTCCGACAGGCCCACAAGCTCCATGGCGGCGGCCACATTTTTCTTGCGCTCTTTGGCGGATAATTTTGTCAGCAACAGGGGCAGCTCCACATTGCGTTCCGCATTCAGCATGGGCATGAGGTTATAAAACTGGAATATGAAGCCAATATTATTGGCCCGCCATTTTGCAAGCTGGCTTTCCGATAAATTATCCACCCGGCTGTCATCAAACCAGATTTCACCGCCCGTAGGTTTATCCACCCCACCCAGCAGATTAAGGAGCGTGGTTTTCCCCGACCCGGACGGTCCCATTATGGCCAGAAAATCCCCTTCACTGATTGACATATTCAGATCATTAAAGATGGTGATTTTTTCTTTACCTTTAGTAAAGCTTTTGGATACACCACGAAGGTCATATAATTTTCCGCCAGTCATTCCGTTCTCTCCTCAAATCATATAATTTTTATGATCAGCTTTTTAAAAAAGCGACCTTAACGCCCATATCCGGTAATATGCGAGCATCCTTGCTGTCTATACGTATGCGCACACGAACCGTTGCTTTTGCCCGGTCAGCGGTCGGAATGACCGCGATCACCGATGCGGGGATTGTCCAGTCCGGATAGGCATCCAGACGGCCCTCTACTTTTTGGCCTTCAAAGACCCGGCCAATGAAGGCCTCATTCACATCCACCTCAATCTCCAGAGAGTTCATATCCACGATGGTGCAAATTCCGGTCCGGGTAAATCCGCCCCCCGCCGATGAGGGCGACACGATCTCACCGGGCTGTGCATTTTTCACGGTTACCACGCCGTCAAAGGGCGCTCTGATGGTATAGTTGTCCAGACGTTCCCGCTGTCGCTCCACCTCAAGCCCGGCAACCTTTATTTCAGCTTTTGCCGTAATAAGGTCGGCTTCCAGACTTTCCATATTCGCCTGTGCGCTTGTTAACGCGGCGATGGAAGAGAAATTATTTAAACTCAGGTCTTTTGAACGCTTTACCACCCGTTTTGCTTCCGCGAGATTGGCCAGAATACGCCTTATGCGCGTTTCCGCTATTGCCTTTTGAGCCAAAGCATAATTTAAATTTACCGTTGCCACGGCATCATCAAGGCGGGCCAGAACCTGGCCTTTCCGGACCGACATGCCTTCTTCCACATCAACCTCGGTAATGAGCCCCATGACCTCTGCCGACACCGTTGCCATGCGGCGCGCGGTGATATAGCCGGAGGCATTGAGTATTTTCTCAGGCCTCTGAGCGGTGTCATCACTGACCGCTGGTGTGGCCGCAATATTTGATGCAAGCGCCGGCGATGTAACAGAGGCTTTTACCGCTGTCTGCTTATCCGCATCCGCCCCGCTCGACATAAACCATGTTCCGGCCCCGCCAAGGAGGGCCGAAAAGGCCATTAACACAATCAGAATGAGAACCGAAATACCGCCCGTTTCTTCTTTTTCCGAACGATCTATTTTCAATTGATTGAGGAGTTCACTTTTGTCAGTCATTTCCATACTCTAGCTTTTTTAGGCGCACACTCTAACTATAGGGATGATCCCTGTAAATGAAAGAATAATCAAGACTTATAAGAATATTCTTAACCCGGAAAATTCAATATTTTAAATAAATGACACGCACCACTGGCAAAATTTTTATGGGGGTTCTATAGTAGACAAAAATAACCTTTTGCCTGTGGATTCATGCTGAATGTCAGATAACGACCCCAATAAAAACGATGAGAATTACCGCGTATTGGCCCGGAAATACCGGCCGGTTAATTTTGATGAATTGATCGGTCAGGACGCCATGGTCCGCACCCTGTCCAATGCCATTGAAACCGGACGGCTGGCCCACGCCTTTATCCTTACCGGGGTGCGCGGGGTTGGCAAGACCACCACCGCCCGCATCATTGCCAAGGCCCTGAATTGTGTTGGGCCGGACGGCACAGGCGGACCAACCATATCCCCCTGCGGCGCTTGTGACAATTGCCGCGCCATTGCCGAATCCCGCCATGTGGATGTGATGGAGATGGATGCCGCCAGCCGCACCGGCGTTGATGACATTCGCGAAATTATCGAAGGCGTGCGCTATGCCTCCGTTTCCGCCCGTTTCAAGATTTATATCATTGACGAAGTGCATATGCTGTCGCGTAATGCCTTTAACGCCCTGCTTAAAACACTGGAAGAACCGCCGGAACATGTGAAGTTCATCTTTGCCACCACCGAAATCCGCAAAGTCCCGGTCACGGTCCTCAGCCGCTGTCAGCGGTTCGACCTGCGGCGGATTTCCATAGAACAGCTTACCGCACATTTTAGCAATATCGCCGAACAGGAAAATTGTACCATAGAGGACAAGGCGCTGGCCATGATCTCTCGCGCCGCCGAAGGGTCCGTGCGCGATGGTCTCAGCCTTCTGGATCAGGCCTTTGCCCATGGTGCCGGAAAAGTCACTGAACAGCAGGTCCGTGATATGCTGGGCCTTGCCGACCGGGGACAGGTGCTGGACCTCTATAAAGTCACCCTCAAGGGTGATACGGCAACGGCGCTGAAACAATTGCGCCACCAATATGATTTCGGCGCTGACCCGGAGGTGGTGTTGAGCGATATGCTGGAGCTGACCCATTGGCTGACCCGCCTGAAAGTGGTGCCGGACGCGGGCGAGGATGTTGTTACCTCCGAGGCCGAACGCAAGGAAGGGCTGGAGATGGCCGCTGCCCTGACCATGCCCGTCCTGACCCGCACATGGCAAATGCTACTGAAAGGGCTGGAAGAAGTGAAATTCGCCCCCGCCCCGCTGGCCGCTGCCGAGATGGTTCTGGTGCGTATGACCTATGCCGCCAAACTGCCCACCCCCGGCGAGATGATCCGGAAAATTCAAAATTCGCCCTCTCAGGGCGGCGGGACAACCACAGGCGGCACCAATATACCAGCGCCGCAAAATACCGGCGATAAAGGCTCCACCGGCGGCCCAACGGCCTTTCAAGTCATCCGGGGACAGGGACAGACCAGAATATTAGCGCAAGACCCCCTGCCCGCCGAAGGCCAAGTCCTTGAGCCATCCCCAAAGAGTTTTGCCGAACTGGTTGCCCTGTTTGAACGCCATAATGAGGCCTCAATCGCCTTTCAGCTCACCGACAATGCCCATCTGGAAAGCTTTGCCGAAGGACGGCTGGATATTCGCCTGAAAGAACAGGCGCCAAACAATTTGACCGGGCGCATGATCAGCCTGCTGAAAGAATGGACGGGTCAAAGCTGGATCATATCGCTGACCACGGAACAGGGCGAGGACACCCTGTTTGAACAGGGGCAGGAGACCGAGCGGGAATTACGGCAGAAACTCATGGAAAACCCGCTGATCAAAGCCGTATTAACCCGCTTCCCCGGTGCCAAGGTTTCCGATATTCAGAAAAAAGCCGATGAATTTTCCCTCATGGATGACGGGTCAGCGGATTTTATCAATGACCATTTCCTGATTGGCGAAGACGAATTCGGCCTTGATTAACCCCCGATGAAACCCCCACGGAGACTTTATGAAAAACCTTGGTAAAATGATGAAACAAGCTCAGGAAATGCAAGGCAAGATGGCCGAAATGCAGGCCGCGCTGGAACAGGCGGAATGCAGTGGCCAGTCCGGCGGCGGCTTGGTAAGCGTCACCCTGAATGGCAAGGGCAATATGAAAAGCCTTAAAATTGACCCGAGCATCTTTAACAGCGATGACGCGGAGATGGCCGAAGACCTAATCGTTGCCGCCTTTAATGAAGCCAAGCGCAAGGTCGAAGAACATACCCAAAGCGAAATGGCCAAGATCACCGGCGGGATGCAATTACCGGACGGGTTAAACCTGCCGTTTTAAGGCCAAGGTACAAGGAACACAAAATGTATCGCAAGGCCTCCTATGGTTCTGAACTGGATCAGTTGATCCAACTGCTCTCCAAACTGCCGGGACTGGGCCCGCGCTCGGCCCGGCGGGCGGCCCTGCAACTGATCAAGCGCAAGGATTCGCTCATGCGGCCTCTGGCCACGGCTTTGGCGGCGGCGGCGGAACATGTGAATCCCTGCTCCACCTGCGGCAATCTGGACACCAGCGACCCCTGTCATATCTGCGACGGTGACCGGCGGGACCGGACCAGCATTTGTGTGGTGGAGGATGTGGCCGACCTGTGGGCTTTGGAGCGCGCCGGGGCTTTTCGCGGCTTGTACCATGTGATCGGCGGCACCCTGTCGGCATTAGACGGGGTTGGACCCGATGACCTGAATATCTTCGGCCTGATTGAACGGGCGGAGGAGGAGCAGGTTACGGAGATTATTATTGCCACCAATGCCACCGTTGACGGCCAGACCACGGCCCATTATATCACTGACCGGCTGAAACAGTGCGCGGTCACGGTCACCCGCCTTGCCCATGGGGTTCCAGTGGGCGGCGAGCTGGATTATCTGGACGATGGCACCCTGACTGCCGCCCTCAAATCCCGGCGGCCTTTTTAGAGATATTTATGAGCCTAGCGAAGCAAGGCCAAAGGCCGCCCGCGTTAATACGAGGAGGGGGAGGTCGCCCTAGCTTTAGTTTACTAAAGCGGAAAATAGGGAAAGCACGAGGGCGTTATCCCCTAAATAAAAAGAGATAAACAACATGATCCACCATGGTTCCTGCCATTGCGGCGCGGTAAAATTTACGGTTGAGGCCCCGCCAGAGATCACGGTCAGCAAATGTAACTGTTCCATTTGTAGCCAGACCGGGTTCCTGCATCTGATCGTCAAGGCCGGGGAGTTTACCCTGCTTCAAGGCAAGGACAATCTGACCCTATACAGCTTTAACAGCCATACGGCCCGGCATCTATTCTGCAAAACCTGCGGCGTGAAATCCTTTTATGTGCCGCGCTCTCATCCGAATGGTTACAGTGTCAATATCAATTGTCTGAACCGGAAAAGATTCACCAAAATCATCATAGAAGATTTCGACGGACAGAACTGGGAAGATAATATTAATCAGCTGATCTGATGCTTTTTTAGGCGTTTTAATAGAATTTTAAATAATATCGGCTACCCATAACATTGTAGTTTAAAGTTATTCCAATAAAAGTAAAAGAGTGTGTATATGCCCAGAGAGAAAATAACCCCTACCGGTACTGAAATTTTCTTCCCCGAAGATAAATTAATCGTCAGCAAAACCGACCTTAAAGGGATCATCACCTATACCAATGTTTTGTTTGAAACCATGAGCGGCTACAGCCGGGATGAAATATTGGGTCAGCCCCATAACATGATCCGGCACCCCGATATGCCCCACTGTATTTTCAAGCTTTTCTGGGATACGCTTCAGCAGAAAAAGGAAATTTTCGCTTACGTCGTAAATATGCACCGCTCCGGCGATCATTACTGGGTATTGGCCCATGTTGTCCCAACTTATGATTTGATGGGCAATCATGTGGGATACCATTCCAGCCGCCGCTACCCTGATAAAAAAATCGTCCAGCAGATGACGAGCTATTATGCAGAATTGCGGGAAATCGAAAAAAGTCATGCCAATGTAAAACAAGGCATGCAAGCAGCCCTCGATAGTTTCAACAATGTGCTGAAACAACAGGATATTTCCTATGCGGAATATATCTTCTCTTTGAGCAAAGCAGCATAAATAATAAGTATAAAAAAATAAGGCAGATACTGATGAGTATTTTTTCAAAGAAACCAGCATCCAAAAGTAAAATCACCTCTAATGACATCACGCAATTGACCCGCATTTGTCAACAAGTTGCTACGGGCAGTGACGCAAATTCCCTTAAAGAATTTTCCGCAAATCCTGAATTGCAACAACTGGTCGATAGCATCCATGCTATCAGTCAAAGCAAAGCGGAAGAGGATAAATCACCTGAGGGCCTATCGTCCCTTATGAACGTTCTGGACAGGGTAAGGAAGGGTGATCTGGAGGCAAGAATCACGGACCATGACCGCGAAACAGAATTTGGAAAAATAGCCACCGGAATAAATAATTTTCTTAACGTGGTTCAATGTTTCATGTCAGAGGCAGGTGAAACGATCCTTGCGGTGCGGAACGGTGAATATTACCGCCGGATTCTGCCCGAGGGCATGGGCGGCGAATTCCTGCGTCACAGCAGAGCCATCAATGATGTTGTCATCCAAATTCAGGGGAAAGACCGCATTGTCAAAGATATGACAAAGAAATTTATCACCAATGTTGAGGATATGATCAGCTCATCCAGCGATCTGGCCCCCAAAGCCACCGCCATGGCCGATACGGCCAGCCATACCAAGGGATATTGTGATCATGCGGTCAGCTCCGCCAATGAGACCCAATCCAGCGTTCAAACCGTGGCCAGTGCCGCCGAAGAATTAAGCAGCTCAATCAGCGAAATTTCGGCCCAGGTGGAACGCTCCGGCGGTCTGATTGAGGAAACCGTATCTGATGTGGGGGACACCAGCAAAGCTATTTCCGATTTATCCACAGAAGTGGAACGGATTACCAGTATTTTGAATATAATCACCGAAATTTCCGGGCAAACCAACCTTCTGGCTCTAAATGCCACCATTGAAGCCGCCCGCGCGGGTGAAGCCGGTAAAGGTTTTGCCGTGGTCGCCAGCGAGGTGAAAAGCCTGGCCCAGAAAACCGCCGAAGCCACAGACCAGATCAACAGCCAGCTACAGAAAATTCAGAGCGTGACCCAGGCCGCTATTGAGACCGTGTCCCATATCGGTGAGAAGGTTGATCAGGTCAAGGAAATCTCACAAGGCATCAATAATTCCATGAGCGAACAGTCCGCCGCCACCAATGAAATCAGCCACAGTGCCCAGATGGCCGCCACCAGTACGGAAGAAGCCAACCAGCGCATTGGAGAGGTCAACAATGGTGCCGATGAAACCGGGCAGGCCGCCGCAGAGATGCTAAACACCGTAAATATCATGGCAGAAAAAAGTGCGTCTCTCCAACAAGATCTGAACGATTTTGTTGCCAGAATAGCGTAAGGCATTATTCCAGATGCGTGGGTCCCTTGGCCGGTTCCAGAACCGCCTCGGGACTTTCGCTTTCTTCCATCTGCAGGCCTTCTATCCTCTCCCCCCGGCTGGTGATTTTCCGGGTTGAGGTTTCGATCATGCCAATGTCTTTTTCCGCCAGATGGAAATGGGTGCGCAATTTGCCCACCCGGTCATCAAGGCGCGCCACATCCTCTATCAATGTGACAACCTCTTTCTGAATCACCCCGGCCTGTTCGCGCATACGGGCATCTTTTAAGACCGCGCGCACCGTATTCAGGGTCGCCATCAGGGTCGTCGGGCTGACAATCCACACTTTGGCCCGAAAAGATTTTTCCACCACATCGGTGAAATTAGTATGCAGTTCCGCATAGACCGCTTCACTGGGCAGGAACATCAGTGCCGATTCAGCGGTCTCGCCGTTGATGATATATTTCTCTGAAATATCCTTCACATGTTTGAGCATATCGGCCTTGAAACGGCTGATGGCGGCTTTCTTCTGAGCTTCACCCTCTGCCCGGCGCAACATATGATAGCCCTCAAGCGGGAATTTGGCATCGACCACAATGGCCCCCGGCGGGTTGGGCAGTTTGATCAGGCAATCGGCCCGTTTACCATTACTCATTGTTACCTGAAAATCATAGGCACTGGGCGGCAAAATCTGGCTGACCAGGTCATTCATCTGAGTTTCGCCAAATGTCCCGCGCGCCTGCTTATTGGACAGAATGTCCTGCAATTTAACCATCTGCCCGCTCAGGTCAGTGATATTCTTCTGGGCCTGATCAATGACCGCGAGCCGGGTTTTGAGCTCGCCCAGACTGTCGGTGGTGTTTTTGGTGGTCTTTTCCAGACTGTCGCCCAGACGCTGGCTGACCTTGTCCAGCCGTTCGGACAGGGTACGGTTGACCTCTGCCGCATCCTTGGCCGATTGTGCAGACATCTGATTGAGCCGCCCTTCCAAGGCCGCCATGGCCTGCATCATCTGATGCTGCTGGGCCTCACTGTTGCGGTTTCTGCCCTGCCCCTTGATCAGGAAAACACCCAGAATGATCACCAGCAGGAAAGCCCCGGCAATAAATATCATAACAGTCTGGTCCATGGTAAAAATTCCAATTACAATTATTATACCGCCTACTTGACGATTTGCCTGTATCATATTACCTACTAGCTGAAACAGCAAAGGATAGATCAGGAAAATATGGCCATATTGCCCATTATAACCGTCCCGGACCCCATTCTGAAAACCGTCTCTGCCCCGGTGGAGGTGGTGGATGACGATTTGCGCGCCCTTATGGATGATATGCTGGAAACCATGTATGCCGCGCCGGGCATCGGCCTTGCCGCCATACAGGTGGGAAAGCCCCTGCGCCTTCTGGTCATGGATCTGGCCGAAGAAGATGCGGACCCGGACCCGCAATATTATATCAACCCGCAAATCACATGGACCTCGGACGAGCTGACCACCTATAACGAAGGCTGTCTGAGTGTGCCGGAACAATATGCCGATATTGACAGGCCTTCAGAATGTAAACTCACCTATCTGGACTATGACGGCAAGGAACAGGCCCTCCATGCCACAGGACTGTTCGCCACCTGTATCCAGCATGAGATGGACCATTTAAACGGTATTGTCTTCATTGATTATCTGTCCACCCTGAAAAAAAATATGGCGGTACGCAAGGTCAAAAAACTGGTCAAGGAAGGATAGGTCATGCGGCTGGCCTTTATGGGAACCCCGGATTTCGCCGTGGATATATTGCACGCGCTGATCAACAGCGACCATGAGGTCGCCGCCGTCTATAGCCAACCGCCAAGCCGGTCAGGCCGGGGCAAAAAAGAACGCCCGTCGCCCGTTCATCAACTGGCCATGAGCCATGATATTCCGGTCCATTGCCCCACAAGCCTGAAATCCGATGAAGAACAACAGAAATTTGCCGCCCTCAATCTGGATGCCGCCGTGGTGGTGGCATACGGCCTGATTTTACCAAAGGAAATATTGGCGGCCCCAAAATATGGCTGCCTGAATATTCATGCTTCGCTGTTGCCGCGCTGGCGCGGGGCGGCGCCCATCCACCGGGCAATTATGGCCGGGGACAAAGAAAGCGGCATTAATATTATGGTCATGGAAGCCGGGCTGGACACCGGCCCCGTGGTCTTAGAACAGCGCACCCCTATTCTGGACAGTGACACCACAGGCAGCCTTCATGACAAGTTGAAACAGCTAGGGGCGGATATAATCCTGCCCGCTCTTGAGGGCTATGTCTCAGGTGAACTCACGCCCGTGGCCCAACCGGAAAGCGGCATCACCTATGCCCATAAAATTGACAAGGCCGAAGCCCATATTGACTGGCACAGACCCGCCGAAGACCTGCGCAATCATATCCACGGTCTCAGCCCCTTTCCCGGGGCCTATAGCATGACCGGGGACATCCGGCTTAAATTCCTTAAGGCCGAAGTAACAGAGGGCAACGGCCCTGCGGGAACGCTCCTAGCCCCCCCATTGGTCATTGCTTGCGGCGATGGCAGGGCGCTTAATATCCTGACCGCCCAGCGGGCCGGAAAAGGCCCCATGACTGCCGAAGATTTAAGCCGGGGGCTGCAATTGCCGCCGGGAACGGTCTTTTCATGACCGAAGATGCCCCCCTCTTCCGCTATAAACTGACGCTGGAATTTTTCGGCACCGGCCTTGTGGGTTGGCAGCGGCAGGATATGGGCACCTCTGTCCAGAGCATCCTCACCGAAGCCGCCGAGAAATTCTGTCACGAAGCTGTTATCTTCCACGGCGCGGGACGCACGGACGCCGGGGTTCACGCCCTTGGCATGGTCTGTCATGTGGATATGCCCCAGGACTATCCCGCCTATAAGGTCATGGACGCGCTTAATTATCATTTAAAATGGAAGCCGGTGTCGGTGTTAAGCTCCGAACGGGTCGGGGCGGGTTTCGAGGCCCGTTTTTCCGCCGTAAAACGCCATTACCGCTATCACATCATCAACCGCCGCGCGCCCCTGACCTTTCAGACGGACCGGGCATGGCATGTGAAATTCCCGCTGGATGCGGAGCTGATGCATAGGGCGGCACAGACACTGGTCGGCCATCACGATTTCACTACTTTTCGCAGTGTGGATTGTCAGGCCAAATCACCGCTGAAAACCCTTGACCGGTTAGATGTCTGGCGGGAGGGCAAAAATATCTATGTGGAAGCCTCGGCCCGCTCCTTTCTCCACCATCAGGTGCGTTCCATGGTTGGATCGCTCTATTATGTGGGGCGGGGAAAATGGACCATTGCCCAATTGCAAAAATCCCTGACCGCCCGCGACCGCCGCACCCTCGCCCATAACGCCCCGCCGGAGGGCCTGTATTTTCTGAGTGCGGATTATCCGGAAGAGTGATTTAGACGAAAATCAGCATCACGACTTGACTGACGGATAAGATGAACAGGGTTTGGAACACCATTATGCCAAAGGCCAGCCAGCCGCTGATCTTCAGGGCGTGTTTGAACATGAACCAGGTCACATAACCCTTAAAATAAAACATCAGCATCCAGAAAATCAATGCTGCCATCTGCGCGGGAATAAGGCCTGCCACCATCAAAATGATAAAGGGCACGGTACAATAGGATATAACCATCCACAGCCAGTTATAGGCGATGATCATGGATGAATAATGCTTCTCTATTTTCAGAAATTTTGTAAAAAGGCCCAAGGCAATGGCCAGCAATGGCAATTGCACCAGAAAGACCGTAATCTGGCCCGGAATGGAAATGACAATTTTTTGTTTGAGTTCGTTTTCAAGTTCCCCAATCACTTGAGACCCCACATAGACACCGATCAGAAACAGGGGTGCCACCAGAATAATCACCCAAAAAGATTTCCAGAAACTGTTGGCCGTGACCTCAAATTCATCTATGGCCTGGGGAGACAGGCGCACCAACTGCCATGCGGCAGCAATCTGCCGGGCGATATGATTTAAGGTTGAATTGCTCTGTGCCATTATTTTTTGCCCTTGAAAAAAGACGTTAAAATTTCCCGGTATATGGCCGTCAATTCGGCCAGATCGTCAAGACGGACACATTCATCCACCTTATGCATAGTTTGATTGACTAGGCCAAATTCAGACACCGGACAATGGTCCTTGATAAAGCGCGCATCGGACGTGCCGCCGGAGGTACTTAATTCCACCACCCGTCCGGTAACCTTGCTGACCGCATCGGTAATCAGACCGCTCAATATGCCCGGCGGGGTCAGAAAGGCATCACCGGATGCCCTCATCTCCAGACTGTAATTGCCGCCCACCCCATCACAGACGGACCGGACCCATTGCTGTAAGTCGTCATCATTCTGGGCATTGTTAAAGCGGATATTAAAACGGGCCTCGGCCATCTCCGGGATCACGTTGCTGGCCCCGTTGCCCACATCCACCGAGACAATCTCAAGATTGGTGGGCTGAAAATGGTCGTTGCCATCGTTAAAATCACGCGCCAGCAAGCCGTCCAATATCCGCACCAGACGCGGGATCGGATTATCGGCCAAATGAGGATAGGCCACATGGCCCTGCGTCCCGCGCACCTGAAGCCGTCCGTTCAGGCTGCCCCGCCGTCCGATCTTGGCCATATCGCCGACCTTGCCCGGATTGGTTGGCTCGCCCACCAGACAATAGTCCAGAATTTCGCCCTTTTCTGTGAGCCAGTCCAGCATCTTTATGGTGCCATTGACCGCCGGACCTTCCTCGTCCCCGGTGATCAGAAAGCTGATGGAGCCTGTGAAATCCGCCGCATCTTCGATAAATTCAGATGTAGCGGCGACAAAGGCGGCAATGGCCCCCTTCATATCCGATGCGCCGCGCCCAAATATGGCCCCGTCCCGGATCTCTGCGCCAAAAGGATCATTCTGCCAGTGGTTCTGCTCCCCTGCTGGCACCACATCCGTATGACCGGCAAAGCAGAAATTAGGCGATGCGGTCCCTAAGCGGGCATAGAGATTATCCACCCTGTCCGCGCCCTCCCCAAAGGGCAGGCGGTAACAGGTAAAGCCAAGGCCATCCAACGCCCCCTGCACCACATCCAGCGCCCCCGCATCCTGCGGTGTCACGCTGGGGCAACGGATCAAATCACGGGTAAGTTGAATGGCATCAACGCGCATCAGTCCCTCAGCAAATCATTGATAGAGGTTTTGGAACGGGTGCGGGCGTCAACCCGCTTGACGATCACCGCCGCATAGAGACTAGGCCCCGGCGTCCCGTCCGGCAGCGGCTTGCCCGGCAGGTTGCCTGGCACCACGACGCTATAGCTGGGCACCCGGCCCATGAAAATTTCGCCGGTTTCCCGGTCAATGATCTTGGTGGAGGCCCCGATATAAACGCCCATACTTAAGACCGCGCCTTCTTCGACGATTACCCCTTCGGCGACCTCTGAGCGAGCCCCGATAAAGCAGTTATCCTCAATAATCACTGGTCCGGCCTGCAATGGCTCCAGCACGCCGCCAATGCCAACCCCGCCGGATAGATGGACGTTCTTGCCAATCTGGGCGCAGGAGCCAACGGTGGTCCAGGTATCAACCATGGTGCCGCTGTCCACATAGGCCCCCAGATTAACGAAAGACGGCATCAAAACCGCGCCCGGTGCGATATAGGCCGAGCGGCGCACAATGGACCCCGGCACCGCCCGGAATCCGGCGTCTGCAAAATTGGATTTATCCCAGCCCTCAAATTTGGATGGCACCTTGTCATACCAGTTGCTATTGTCCCCCGGCGCACCCTTGATAATCTTCATGTCATTAAGGCTAAACGACAACAACACGGCCTTTTTCAGCCATTGGTGAACCGTCCACACATTGTCTTTTTTTGAGGCGACACGGGCTTTGCCGCTGTCCAGCAGGTCAAGGGCATGCTCCACGGCATCGCGAACCTCGCCAACCGTGGCAGAGCTTATTTCGGCGCGGTTTTCCCAGGCCTGATCAATGGTGTTTTCCAAAGACAGATCGGTCATAATTCTTTCCTGTAATTCCTGTAATATCCAACTCGGCCCGACAATAGTCATTCGGGTCAGGCTGTCAATCCTTATAGCTGACTTTCCAGCCATTCTGTCAGGTCAGGGGCCGTATGGTCAATATATTCCGGACGGTGCCCTGCCGCTGACCATTTTTGCCCCGTGGGCACCCAGACGGTGGTCATGCCCATCCGGCTGGCCGGGGCCAGATTTTGCGCCATATCCTCAACCATAACAGATTTTTCCGGGTCCAGCCCCATATCCTCTGCCATCCTGTGATAACTCTGATCATGGGGTTTGGGCAGGTAATCGGCAGATTCAATAGCAAAAATACCATCAAAAATACCGTCAAGGCCAATTTTTGCCAGCACTTTATCAGTATAGGGGCGGGAGGCATTGGTATAAATATATTTCGGTCCCTTGAGCTTTTCAAGCACCGCCTTTAGCCGCAGATCAGGGGTCAAAACCCCAAAATCAATGTCATGGACATACTCTAGAAAATCCTCTGGCGCAATATCATGCTCGGTCATCAGCCCCCTAAGCGTGGTGCCGTAAGTTCTGAAATAGCTTTTCTGCAAATCCCGCGCTGCCTCAGGCGACAGATTAAACCGCCGGGCGATAAAAGCCCCCATCCGGCGGTCAATTTGAGAGAATAAATTATTCTCCGCCGGGTAGAGCGTATTATCCAGATCAAAAATCCAATGTTCTATGGGTCTGTCCTTCCTATAATTTTACCAAATCGTAAACTTCTTGTTAAGGCTCCTCCGATACAATCAGATACTGCCCGGTTTGTTGCCATTTTTAACCTGAGTGTCTGCCCTATGGAAGCCAATATCGCACGTATTCTGCTAAAACCCAAAGACGAAAATACCCGGCAGCCGGACCTCGTCCTGCCCATGTTCCAGTTTGACCCTTGTGTCATGGTGGATATGTTCCCCGGACCGGCCCTGTTGATCGATGCGGATATGACGGTTATTCACCAGAATATTTTTGCCAAAAGCCTGATGCCGCCCCTTGAAAAGCGGGAGGCCTTTCTGGAAACCATGATCACCCGCTGCCTGTCCAACAATTGCCCGGACACCCAGAAAGCAACCTTGAAAGAGCCCTCAGGCCTGCGCCATTATGACCTTTACGCCTTTCCCGTAAAGGCGGTTCAGAAAAACACGGTGCCCATGGCATTCCTCTTTGGCCGGGAAACCACCATAGAGCATAATCTGACTAATGCCCTCGTCGATTCCCGGCAGATGTTCAAGGATCTGGTCAATTGCTCCACCGACTTTGCCTGGGAAACCGACAGTAATGGCAAGTTCATTTATGTCTCACCCAAAGGAATCCTGGGCTATACCGCTTTTGAATTAAATGGCAAACCATCCGGTGACCTGATCATCGGGGATAATGACAACAACCCCTTTTCCACGACCCGCAAAGTGGAAGAAATGGAACTTTGGCTCAAACGCGCCGACGGCGCCATGGCCTGTTTGCTAATTTCAGCCGTCCCCCGGCAGGATGAAGAAGCCAACTGGCAAGGTGCCCGGGGTGTCTGCCGCGACATCACCCTCCGGCGAGAAAGAGAAGCCCTATTGCGCCGCACCCATCGGCAGGAGCATGTGCTTAGCAAGATTGTCTCCACCATCCGGGATATGACCACCCCGACCGATATGCTGGCAAAGGCCACAACCGCCACTTTGGACGGTATCCCGTCCGACAGCTGCCTTATCATACAAAAGACTAACCACCCCGGCGGCGACTTTACCGCCGAAGTCAAACAGCAGGGTGGCCAGCCCCTTGAGGCGGACTTTATGTATAAATTATGCCAAAAGGCCATGGCCTGTTGGACCCCATCTGAAACAGCAGGCTATTCGGAAAATATTGCCACGGAAGCCATGCTGATCGGTACACATCTGATCCTGATGGGCATTACCAGCCATCACGGCAAAAGTAACGGTGCCATATTCCTGATCCGGGACAAGGATAACCATTGGCAGGAGGATGAGGTTCATCTGTTCAACGGCATCACCGCCCATCTGGGCATCGCGCTGGAACAGGTTATTACCCATGAGGAACTTGAACGGCGGGCCTTTACCGATGAATTGACCACATTGTTAAACCGCCGGGCCTTTACCAAAGAAATTACCAAGCGCCTCAAGAATCAAACCCGAAGCCGCCGGGACGGGGCCATGCTTTATCTTGATCTGGATAATTTCAAGAATGTCAATGACAGCAAGGGCCATGCCCACGGCGATATGATTTTAAAACAGCTGGCCAAAATTATCCGGGATAACATCCGGGTCGGCGATTATGCCGCGCGGCTCGGCGGCGATGAATTTGCCATCTGGCTTGATGAGATTTCCGCCAAGGATACCCTTGCCATTGCCCATAATTTTGTTACCAGCGGCGCGCGTCTCTGCCATCTGGCCGATGTTGAGGGGCCGCCACTCTCCATATCGCTGGGCATCGCCATCAGCCACCCGGAGGACGGTCAGACTTTTGATCAACTGATGGATAATGCGGACAAGGCCCTCTATCAGGCAAAATCAGCCGGCAAGGCCACATATGCGCTCTATGATCCGGCCACTGAAAATACAAGACAGAAAGGGGAAAATGATGCTTAAAAATATATTCAAGCGCATTCGGGACGGTAAAGACAAAAAATATTCCTATGAGGAAGCCCGTTCCGCATTGGAAGACAAGAATAAACGAGACAAGCATCGGTTGGCGGCCCATGAGGATACCAAACCGGAAATTCTCTATTATCTGGCCAGCGATG
The DNA here is from genome assembly GCA_013152755.1 of Alphaproteobacteria bacterium. GTDB lineage: Bacteria > Pseudomonadota > Alphaproteobacteria > Sphingomonadales > Emcibacteraceae > Paremcibacter. The sequence continues at coordinate 17,580 of JAADFR010000004.1, read as the reverse complement.
ATTCCCCGGAAGTTCGCCGGAGAATCGCCACCAATAAAAGTACCCCCTATCATGCGGATAAAATCCTTGTCACGGATGAGGATTGTGAAGTACGCGAAGAGCTGGCCCGGAAAATTGCCCGTATGCTGCCGGACATTCCGGCTGACGAAGTTGCAAAAATACGCGAACAGGCCATTGAAATGCTGGAAACACTGGCCAGCGATCAACTGCCGCAAGTGCGCCGGATCGTGTCCGAGGAATTAAAAACATTCGACTGTGTGCCCAAGCATATCATCATGAAGCTGGCCCATGACAGCGCGGAAGAAGTCAGCGCCCCGGTTCTGGAATATTCGCCGCTACTCAGCACCGATGACCTGACGGAAATCATTGCCGCCACCACGGCCAGCGGCGCCCTGACAGCCATCGCCAGCCGCGCCCATGTGGATGAAGAAGTTTCGGAAGCCATAACCATGTCGCTGGATATTCCGGCGGTGGCGGCCCTGCTGGCCAATGAAAATGCCCAAATCCGCGAAAGCACGCTGGATGCCATCATTAATCAGGCGGAGGAGGTTGAGGAGCTGCATCCCCCGTTGGTGACCAACGCGAATTTATCGATCCGGGCCATCAAGCGCATCGCCGGTTTTGTCGCCTCGTCACTGGTTGACCGGATGATCAAAACCCATAAACTTGACAAGACCGTTGCCGATAACCTCTTGTCCAAAGTACGCAAGCGGATCAGGGAAAGTGATTTTGATCAGGAAGATCAGGACACATTAGCGGAACAGGCCCGGAAATTCTATGATCAGGGGCTTTTGGACGATGACTTCATTGAAAATACCATCAAGAACCGCCAGCGAGAGCTTTTAATGCAATGCCTATCACATATGGCAAAAATGCCACTGGATTCCATCCGGAAGATCATCAACAGCAAAAAAGGCCGCCGGGTCGTGGCGTTGGCTTGGCGCTGTGAGTTGAATATGCGCACCGCCCTTAAAATTCAGCAGGAAATCGCCTGCGTGCCATCAAGCCAGCTGCTCAACGCCAAAAACGGCTTTGATTTCCCCCTGTCGGAAATTGAAATGAAATATGATCTGGCCCTGTATGACGGTGGGTGATAATTACTGCTTGCGGATCAGGGTACCAACACCATGTTCGGTAAACAGCTCCAAAAGCAACGCATGTTCCACCCGTCCGTCAATAATTACGGCCCCACCAACCCCATGATCCACGGCCTGAAGACAGGTATTCACTTTGGGGATCATACCACCGTGAATGGTGCCGTCGGCGATCAGTTTCTGAGTCTGAATTTCTGTCATATCAGACAATAGCTGTTTGTCACTGCCTATAACACCCGCCACATCGGTCAACAGCAACAGGCGTTCCGCCTTAACCGCACCGGCCAGCGCACCGGCCATGGTATCTGCGTTGATGTTATAGGTCTCACCCTTTTCGCCAAGGCCAATGGGGGCGATGACCGGAATGATATTGGTGGATTTAAACATCTTGAGGAAATCCGCATTCACATGTTTGGGATAGCCCACAAAGCCCAGATCCAGAATCTGCTCAATCTGTGAATCCGGGTCTTTCTTGGTCCGGCGCAGGGCCTCTGCGACCACAAGGTTGTTATCTTTGCCGCTCAGGCCCACCGCATGGCCACCGACACTGTTGATAGCCCCGACAATGGATTTATTGATACTGCCCGACAGGACCATTTCCACCACTTCGACCGTGGCCTTGTCCGTGACCCGCAGGCCATCCACAAAGGAGCTTTCAATCTTCAACCGGTCCAGCATACGGCCAATTTGCGGGCCGCCGCCGTGAACCACAATGGGGTTCATCCCCACCTGTTTCATCAGGACAACATCATGGGCAAAGCTCAGGGCCAGATCCTCATCGCCCATGGCATGGCCGCCATATTTGATGACGATGGTCCGGCCACTATAGCGGCGCATATAGGGCAAGGCCTCTGACAGGATGCTGGCTTTTTTGATCCAGCTTGTCTTTTGATCGTCCAGTTTTGAAGTATATTTTTCTGTCATAGTCATCTAATTCCCGTAAACAAGGTCCGCAATAGCCGCCCGAAGTTCCCCGATACCATCCCCCTTGGCCGAACTGGTCAGGATAATATCCGGATGCGCCGCCACATGTTTGGCGATCTCTATTCTGGTTTTTTCCAGCACCATGTCCTGCGCCGTTTTTTTTAATTTGTCAACTTTTGTCAGGATAACCTGATAAGAAACCGCCGCGTCATCCATCATGGTCATGATGTCCCGGTCGCTGTCCTTGATGCCATGACGGCTGTCCACCAGCACAAAGGCCCGGCGCAAATTGGGCCGCCCGCGCAGATAGCTTTTCAACAATTTGGTCCAATCCTTGACCAGAGAGCGGGAGACCTTGGCATAACCATAGCCCGGCAAGTCCGACAGATAGAGGCTATCCTTCACCGTGAAGAAATTAACCTCCTGCGTGCGGCCCGGCGTGTTGGACGTGCGGGCCAGACTATTTTGTCCCACCAGCGCATTCAGCAGGCTCGATTTGCCCACATTGGACCGCCCGGCAAAGGAGACCTCTACCCGGTCCGGCGGCGGCAGATGTTGTAAAGCCACAACCCCCAGCAGAAATTCTGCCTGTCCAGAAAATAATAGGCGGCCCTGTTCCAGCCTTTCCTGTTCCTGTTGAGCGGCCTGTTCCGCTTCGCTCAGTCCTTCCACGGATCAGGCCTTGGTCTTTGCCGGCACTGGGTCGGCCCGCCGCATCAATATCCATTGCTGAAGAATGCCCAGAATATTACTGAACGTCCAGTAGATCACCAGGCCCACAGAGAATTGAGCCAGCATGAAGGTAAAGATGATGGGCATGAACATCATGATCTTGCGCTGCATGGGGTCACCGGACGACGGGTTCATTTGCATCTGTAACCACATGGTAAAGCCCATAAAGATCGGCAAAATACCAAGGGCTAAGAAACCCGTTGGCTCCCACGGAATCAGACCGAATAAGTTGGTGACCAGCATGGTATCCGGCCCGGACAGATCCTTGATCCAGCCAAAGAAAGGCGCGTGACGCATGTCAATGGTCACATACAGCACTTTATAAAGGGCGAAAAATACCGGAAACTGCAAGAGCATCGGCAGGCACCCGGACACCGGATTGACCTTTTCCTTCTTGTATAGTTCCATCGTGGCCTGTTGTAGTTTGGTTTTGTCATCGCTGTATTTTTCCTTCAGGGCCTGCATCTTGGGTTGCAGAACCTTCATCTTGTTCATGGACTTATAGCCCTTGTTGGCGATGGGGAACATGGCTAGCTTGACAATGGCGGTCAACAGCAAAATGGCAACACCGAAGTTACCCACAAAACCGTAAAGCAGTTCCAGAAGATAGAAAATCGGCTTGGTCAGGAAATAAAACATGCCCCAGTCAATGGCATAATTGAGCATTTTGACATTCTCAACATCGGTATAGTAATCCAGCAGGGAAACCTTCTTGGCGCCGGCAAACAGACGGGAGCTTTCCACATAGCTTTCCCCGGATTTTAACGTCGTCCAGCCATGAAAAAAATTGGCATAGAATTTTTCTGAAGTGTCATCTCCCCGGCGATAGACCTCTACATTAAAATCCTTTTTAGGGTCCGGGATCAAAGCCACCAGCCAATATTTGTCGGTGATACCAACCCAGCCACCATCGGTGCTCTTGGCGGTTTTCTTTTCCGTCTTGCCCATATCCTCAAGGTCAGAGAAGGTAAATTCCTCCATACCGTCATCCAGTGACCACATAGGGCCTTCATGCAGGATATAAAGCGACATGCCTTTTGGGCGGCTATGACGGACGATGCGACCATATTGAGCCACCTTGATCGCCGTATCCGTTGTATTGGTCACTTCCTGAGTTACAGAGAACATGTAATTTTCATCAAGGGAGATAGTACGGCTGAACAGCAATCCCGCGCCATTGTCCCATTTAAGGGTAACGCTGCCCCCGGCCTCAAGCATATCATTGTCCGCCGTCCAGACAGAATTTTTATCCGGCCCCTTGGCCCCGTCCACGCCCCAGTTGAAATCAACGAAATAGGCATCCGCTGTGCCCACCGGATTGAGCAGGGCCACATCTTTCGAATCCGGGTCCAGCGTTTCCTTGTAATCGGTCAGGGTCAGATCATCAATCCGCGCTCCTTTCAGGGCGATGGAGCCATGCACATGAGGACTTTCGATGATAATCCGGTCCCGAACTGTCAGCAGTTCGTCCCGATCAACGCTCACGGAGGACGCATCCATGGGATTCTGGCCGGGGATAGTTTCCGTGGCGGCAGAATTGCTGAAATCAGGGATTTCATCGCTTTTCTGTTCGGCCTGTGCCACTTTCTGTTCCTGACGGACCTGCTCTGCCGCCTGTTGACGGGGCGCATCATACAGATAGGTATATCCCAGCAAAATCGCCATAGTCAGGGCAATGGCGATCATAAAATTACGGTTGTCTTCCATGGACTGCTTCTCTAATTACTTTTCACTGGACCGACATCATCGGCCTTGCCTATTATCAATGTCATTATCTTTTTCCGGTACCGGATCAAACCCGTGGCCTCCCCAGGGGTGGCAGCGGACAATACGCCGGATCGCCATCAGGCCGCCTTTAAAAGCCCCAAAACGATCAATGGCCTCTGTGGCATATTCCGAACATGTGGGCAGATAACGACAGTTTTTACCCAAAAGCGGCGAAAGAGTATATCTATAGACTGTGATCAAGGCTTTCAAGAGCCAGTTGAGGAGAATCACGCCTTCTCCCCTGTGCCGGGGGCCTGATCAGCGGTTTCAGCCGATAAATCCTGTGCGTTTGAGGGTTTTAAGCGTTTGAGACACCAATTAAAATCGCGAATCAGCTGATCAAAGGACATATCCACCGTTGCCGACCGGGCAATAAGCACATAATCATGCCCCCGCACCCCCCGACCCCACAGGCTCTTGCGTACCACTTCCCGAAGCCGCCGCTTGGCCCGGTTGCGCCGGACCGCATTGCCGACCTTTTTGCTGGCGGTATAGCCAACCCGGATGGCGGATCTGTCCTCTGTGCCTGCGGCCATCTGAACAATCATGCCGGGGGCCACCCATTTTTTACGGGCGGCGGCAATGCGCAGAAAATCCCGCCGCTTTGCCAGCGTGGGAATCTTGTACTTGTTATGATCAGAAGGCTTGGTCATCACTCTTCCCAAACAACAAAACCGGCCGCTGAAATCTCAGGGCCGGCTGCTGAAAATATCTTAACCCTGTGGTCAGGATTATGCGGACAGGCGTTTACGCCCCTTGGCCCGGCGCGCAGATAATACCCGGCGACCACCAACAGTGGCAGACCGCGAGCGGAAACCGTGACGGCGTTTACGAACCAGAACACTTGGTTGAAATGTACGTTTCACTGGACTACTCCATATACCGTTATTTTAAGGCTCATAACGGCGTGTATAAATTATCGCCAGACCACAATAATCTGACGTTCGATTTCAAATGCGGTGTATAATGCCATTCTCAGGACGAGTCAATCACCAACACCGCCTCTGCATCGTTTTTTTGGTTCCTGTTATCTGTGGGTAATTTTTTTCTCCCTATTGATCAAAAAAATAGCTACACTTGGATAACTCAGGCACATAATAACCCCATAGAGGAAACACACCGCTTTCATGTTTCAGAAACTCAGGTCTCATCTCTCTCTGCAACTTTTGCTGCTGACCATATTCTTTGTCCTGCTGGCAGAGGTTCTGATCTATGTGCCGTCAGTGGTCAATTTTCGCAAGACATGGCTTGAGGAAAGGCTTGCTGCCGCCAATATCGCCATTCTGGCCATCGAAGCCGCCCCCGACCATATGATCAGCGAGATGCTGTCCCGCAAGCTATTGGGCAATGCAGGTGTGGTGGCCATAAGCCTGAAACAAAAGGACAGAAGGCAGCTTGTTCTCAACACGGATCAACCCCTGAATGTGGCCATGCGCTATGACATCCGTGATCCATCCTTTTCGGACATGATACGGGATACCATGAAAAGCCTGTTTCACACCCATCCCCATAAAAGCCTGATACAGGTCAAAGGCTATGCCAATTTCATGCAGGCCGATGCCACTCAGGGAAAGCCTGCCCCGCCCGACGAAGATACCTTCATCGAAATTATCTTTTACGAGAATTTATTATGTGAGGATATGCGGCGGTTTTCCATCAATGTGATGCTGCTTTCGATCATCATATCCCTGATCACCGCCGGGCTGGTTTATTTCAGCCTGTCTTACCTGTTGATCCGGCCAATAAAAAAGATGACAAAGAGCGTCACCGCCTTTCGGGCGGCCCCGGAAAATGCCCCCATTGACCTGTCCGTCGAGGGGCGGGCCGATGAGATTGGCATTGTCATGCGGGAACTGGCCGCCATGCAGAATGAAATCCGCGCCGCCCTGATTCAGAAAAAACATCTGGCCCAATTAGGGGAAAGTGTCAGCAAGATCAACCATGACCTGCGCAATATCCTGTCCAGCGCCCAGATGGTCTCCGATCATTTAAGCAGCGTTGATAACCCGGTCGTCCAGAAACTGGCCCCCCGCTTTGTCAAGGCGGTGGACCGGGCCATACGGCTCTGTGAAAATACCCTGAAATATGGCAAGGCCGGTGTCGAAAAACCTGATCTCTCATCGGTTAATCTGAAACATATCATCGAAGAAGTCTGTCTCTCCCTTGGCGTGACGGACCTTGGCAATATTCAGATTACACCGGATTTCTCCGAAAATTTCACCATTCGTGCCGACAGCGACCAGATATTTCGCGTGTTCCTGAATCTGTCCCGCAATGCGGTGCAGGCCATGAAAGACGGCGGCGAAATTACCTTCAGCGCCCGAAAAGATAGTAATCAAACAATCATCGACATTAAGGACAACGGCCCCGGCATCCCCGGCCAGATCAAAGCGACCTTGTTCCAGCCTTTCCACGGCAGCAGCAACGGCGGCGCGGGCCTTGGCCTTGCCATATCAAAAGAAATTCTGGAAGCCCACGGCGGCACCCTCGAACTGGTTAAGTCCGATGAAGACGGCAGCCATTTCCGGATTATTTTGGCCAGTTAAAATCAGAACCTGCCATATGGGTATCATCCGTTTTCACAGAATGTATAAACTGCATCATAATGAAACAAAACTGTCGGCCCCTTTTACAGCTTGAAATATCATATTTTATTTTTCCTATTATTTTCAATATCTTAGCGCAAGTTCAAAAAATGGCACGTTAGTTGCAAAACAGTGCTTGTAATTCACTTTTTTGTATGGAGCGCAAGATGAAGAAAAAAATAATGAGAACAGTTTCGATAACCGTAATGTCATTAATAGCATTGGCAACACAGAATGCACAGGCAACAGTTTACAGCGTTGACCTGAACGGGACGTTGGGGAATTCCGGTGGCGGCTATGTCACTAACTTAAGCTCCAGTTATGATGATAGTAATAATACGTTGAGTTTTTCTTCTACTGTCACGGAAAAAAATAACCGGCTGGCCAACGGGTTCTGGCTGGTGTTAAACGGGGGTGGTTCGCCGGGCGATGCAGCAAACCCAAAGGGCCGCGTGAATGAAATTGCTATTTTTTATGGGGATTATTTTTCAAATCGCCTGACAGCATATGTTTATAACGGGCAGAATAACCCCAGCAGCTTCCTGCATGGGACTTTCATTCAGTCATTCACGACGGAATTCACATCAACTTACACCAACGACCTTGGTCTTAATAACGACGGCGTCAGCACCTTTGATTTTAATATTGATCTTGGTATTATTAATGATCCAACGGGAAAACCTGCCAGTTGGCGCGGCGTACGTTTTACGGATGCCGTTGGCATCTGGTATCATCCCTTCTTCGCAGATAACGGGGCAATTACCTATAATCAAAATGGTAGCATAAATAGTTTCTCTACCCGCTATTCCGGCTGGTTCGATACCAGTGGAACCCCAACAACAAGGGTGCCAGAGCCGGGTGGTCTGGGACTGTTATTTATGGGTCTTGCCGGACTAGTTCTCTATCGGCGCAAAGCAAAAATATAACATCTGATTTCCGAACGAGGCAGAAGATATTATTTCTTCTGCCTCGTTTCTTTTCAAATGAACCAGCCCCATTACTATCCCCATAGAGTCTAGGATCTCTTCTCCTGAGGTATCTTTATGTATCAGGATTATCCCCTAATATCCCCTTGCCCGGCATATAAGGTTTGGATGGTTTGATCCGCAAACCCGGTGCCCGCTTTTTGATAAAAATTAAAAACAACATCAACACCGGCATCGAGTAGTATTTTCTTGTGATCTTCGTACCTAATAATACCAGCCGTTTTCCCCTGATAGCCAACTAGGCGAAGTTGCTTTAGCACCTCAAGTATGTCCCGGTGGTTTGGCATGGCAAACATAATCAAATCTATCGGTTTCAAATCAATATGCTCCCAAAAGTCCGGGTCTTCCGCATCAGCAAAAATAACATTCCGGCCTTCCTGCTGATTAGCCTCCGCCCGGCCTTTGATAACTTCTATTCCACAAACATTTTTCCCCTGATTATCCCGAAGTGTATCATAGGCACCTGACCCCACACGGCCCATACCGATAATCAGGATGGTGGCGTCTCCGGGATGGGGAAACTGATCACCAGAAAGACGCCCTGTATGTTCAAAACGTTTGATGCCTTTTCGCCAGCGGGCATAGAAATCATGGGCATAGGCGTTGATGATGCTCGAAAAGACAAAGGATATGGCTACGGCCAGCGCCATGATCACCAGCCATTCTTTGGCCAGCAACCCATGCATGACACTTGCAGAACAGACGATCAGGCCGAACTCACTATAGTTTGTCAGGCTGAGAGCCGCGAGAAAGGCACTCCGGCTGCGCAGTTTCAGGCGGGTGAGCCACAGAAAAAACAGACCCGCTTTGATGGGCAAAGCGATGGCCATGATGAGGGCCACGCCGATCATGTCCACTGTCGGCAAGGCGGTGAATCCAATAGACAGGAAAAAGCCAATCAGGAAAATATCTTTAAAATTCAGAAGCGATTTTGCAAGTTCCCCTGCCTTGTCATGGCCACTTAACAACATGGCAAATACCAAGGCACCAAGATGGGCTTTCAAGCCGACCAGCTCGAATAATTCCCCGCCTGTGAAGGCCAGAAAGAAGCCCGCTAAAGGCAAGAGTTCGCCATGACCACTTTTTTGAAGCATTTTAATTAATAAAGGCCGGGCCAGAGGCAGGGCCAGCAAACCCAACGCCCACCATGACGGTGACTTATCCGTGGCAAGGGTAACAAATATTACGGCGGCAATGTCCTGAATAATCAGGATGCCAATCGCGACCTGGCCATGGCGCGCACGCAGTTCGCCTCTTTCCTCCAGTATTTTTACGGCACAGACCGTACTGCTGAAACTTACAGCAAAACCGATTAGGGCGGCGGCGGATAAATCCAGTTCGATAAAGTAAGCAACGCCCAAAGAGGCAAGAAAGAGACAGTTCAGGGTCGTCAGGACCACGATGGCCCCCATATGACCCGTGGCACCGCCCCATATTTCGATTTTGAATAAACTTTTGATGTCGAGCTTCAGGCCGATGGTAAAGAGAAGCAGGGTAACGCCGAGATCGGACAGGGTTTCCAGTGAATCATCCGGCACCACCCCCAAGGCATGCAAGCCAAAACCCGCCGCAAGATACCCGACAAGTGGGGGTAATTTCATTTGTTTAACCAGAAAGCCACAGACGAATGCCACGGCAACCCATATATAATCCATGATATATCATCCAGAAACTAAAGCGTCTTAGAGATTTGAGGTAAAAGACCTGTTCACGCTACTTTAGATAATTTTTAATGGTGATGGTCTGTTGATGCAAGTATTAAGATTAACCCATTATTTTACATGTACCCATTCTACTCCAGAACCTGAAAATTCTGGAATGATATTATTCGCGATTAATGAGGCCGAGACAAGCAAGCCGCCGACAAACCCGGCGCGATACAGTTGACCTAAATCAAATACTTTTTTATTCAGATACCGCCTAATAATGATGGGGGTGTTTTTATATTTAACAGGAGGTATATTATAATGACAAAACTTTCCAAAACGCAAAAACGTAAATTAATCCGTGATCTTGTTGCTGATATCACAAAACAGGCGGTCGCGAACACCCAAGCGAGGGAACGCGCTATTGCTGATAAAAACCAGAAAGTATATGCAGCAAAATTAATTGGACAAATCGCCAAAGACTATGGCTTTAAAAGCCCGCCCGATGAAGTGAAGAAAAATGCGATCGACAAGGTGAAAAAAGCGGCTGCGGAAGTACAAGAAAAAGCCAAAATTCAAATGGCGAAACACCGTAAAGCACGCGCAGAAGCCGAAAAAGAGCTATTCGCCGCACTTGAAATTTAAGCGACTGACTTTTTATCCTCGACCTATTATCTAAACTATATGGCTGTATCTAAAAATTCAAATACGGTCATATTGGGGGCTGTTGCGTACTTAGCGGCAGACGTGTGACCTATGGTTAAAGGGGGCAGCACCTGTCCCCATTGGTTCTCGGGAGACCGCCTTTTTTTGGTCTATTTTCATTTAGGGTGTTACACGCCCCAATAATTGTCAATAACAGCCTTGAATTACCCCCAAAGAAAACATATTCGGTAACGTAGTATTTTTAAAGCTGTAAAGAAACCTGACACTCTGTCAGGTTTCTTTACAGTATAAGTCATCTGTTGGTGACTTAAACCTTAAAAAAACGTGAGTTTCCCCCATTTATCAAAATTGGCCTGATATTTGCTTGATATTTGCAATTAAATATCAGCAAGAAGTTATTTCTAAGTAATTTAAATGAAGGAAATAGGCAGTGAGTAATATTATTGGAAAATTTAAGCGAGGGATCATTCTGGTGAGTGTCGGGCTGATCAGTTTGATTATCATTCAAAGTGCCTCTGCCGCGCCGGTTTATATAAGAGGATTTCGACCACCTTGGGGCAACAACGCAAATGAAGCGGCTATGGACACTGTTTTCGGTATCGGAAACTGGGATAACATGCGTTACGACGAGTTTCAACCGGCATTTTTTGATGCGGCACCGTTTTTTTCTGCCAGCACAGAATTTATATTCCTGGAAGGTAGCGCTAGTAGCGCTGGCTCTCTGGGAGATTTTCTACTGTATTATTCTACGTATATTGACAGTTGGGTTTCTGCTGGCGGCCGGTTATTTATCAATGCGGCACCCTATGGGAGGTGGCGCAGTATGGATTTTGGTTTTGGCATCACGCTTAATTACGCGGGAAAGACTTTTATGACTACTAGTGTAAATGCTACTGATCCGGCGCATCCGATCTTTAATGGGCCGTACGGCGCAACGGGAACGGCCTTTACCGGTGGGTATTTTAGCCATGCGACCGTTTCCGGTGGGGGGCTGACGACACTTATCGAAGATTCTGTCACATCTGATGCGGTTCTTGGTGAATTGAAGTATGGATCAGGTCTTGTTCTGGTTGGTGGTATGACAACAGTTAATTTCCATAATCCCAAGCCGCAAGCTGCTATCTTGAGGGCAAATATTATTGCCTATACAGCAAGAGGAACCATAACGACAAATGTTCCGGAACCGGCCCCGCTTGCTCTTTTGGGTCTAGGCCTGCTGGGTCTCGGCCTTGCCCGCAAACGCCGGGGGTAATTAACTATATATTCTTATATTGAGAATCTGGGAAATCAATGAGACAAAATACCAACTTTCTCTATTTTCTTTATCACCCCGATCATTCCAGAACAACGCCCTCACGCCGTTTGTCGGCGCCGCCTTCATAGCGGATGCCGTCCTTGTCATAATGGATGATAATGCCGTGCAGGCCGCTATTGATGGTCCGGCTTTGCACCTGATGGCCCTTTTCGGTCAAGGGTTTTATCAAGGCGGTAATGGCCGTATCCCGTTCCAGATAGACTTTGCCGCCCCGGGTCAGGAAATGGGGCTGGTCGATGGCCTGTTGCATGCTCATGCCCCAATCCAGCACATTAATAATCGTCTGGGTCACATAGGCGATGATGCTGTTGCCGCCGGGGGAGCCAATGGCCATGATCACCCGGTGCTGATCATCCAGAACAAAGGTCGGGGACATGGAGCTGCGGGGTCTTTTGCCCGGCTCGATCCGGTTAGCCACCGGCACGCCGTTCCGGTCGGCAATCAGGGAAAAGTCAGTCATCTCATTATTGAGCATAAAGCCGCCGACCATAAGGCGACTGCCGAAAGCACTTTCCACCGTCGCGGTCATGCTGACCATGCCGCCCCATTTATCCACGATGGAAAAATGCGAGGTCGAGGGCAATTCCGGTGTCATGCCCGCCGCAAAAGCCACATGATCGACCGGGGGCTTGCCCGCCGTGGCCTTACCCATTGATCTGTCCAGTGAAATCAGTTTAGCCCGCTGTGCCAGATAGGTCTGATCCGTAAACATAGACAGGGGCACCGACACATAATCACTGTCGGCCATATACATATCCCGGTCCGCATAGCCCAGCCGCTCGGCCTCCAGTATGATATGAACCGCCGCCGCCGAATTGGGCGTCATGGCTTTCA
>JAADFR010000004.1:0-4979 GCA_013152755.1 Alphaproteobacteria bacterium | reverse complement strand
CCGGAGGATGGTGGCGGCATACCGCAAACGGTCCAGACCCGATAGGCACCGCAAATGGGCTTGCGCGCCTTGGGCTGATAATTTTCCATATCGGCCAGCGTCAACTTGCCCGGATTAAATTCCGAGCCATTGACCGCCGCGACAATCTTTTCCGCCAGCGGACCCTTGTAAAAGCCATCCGCCCCCTTGGCCGCGATCATGCGCAGGCTTTTGGCATAGTGCGGGTTTTTCAGCAGATGCCCCACCGGCCAGGCCTTACCATTACCGTCAAAAAAATACTCGCGCGATGTCTTCATTTTTGACAACAGGCGATCCCGGCCAATGAGATAATGCAGACGTTCAGATACCTTAAACCCGTTATCCGCCAACCGCAGGGCCGGCGCAAACAGATCCTTCCACGGCAATTTTCCATGTTTCTGATGAGCCATATACAGCATGGCGACCACGCTGGGCGTGCCCACGGAGCGCCCGCCCAAAACCGCCGCATAAAATCCCTTTTTCTGCTCGATAACATCCCGGAACATATCGCCCGTGGCCGCCGCCGGGGCCATTTCGCGCCCGTCATAGGCCGTGATGCGGTCGCCCACCGGCTTTTCCGGATCATAATGCATCATAAAGGCCCCGCCACCGATACCTGATGATTGTGGCTCCACAAGGCCCAGAACTAGCTCTATGGCGATGGCCGCATCAACGGCACTGCCACCCGCTTTCAGAATTTCCATGCCCGCCGCCGCCGCATGGGGGTTGGCCGCCACCACCATCTGACGCGCGGTCGCATGGGCCGGAACCGTAAAGGCAACAAAGACCAGCAGGCACAGATTTCTCAACATATACTTCATCATATTATAATTAATCCTGAAATTTACTCATTATGGGTGACGATATTAAGGCTGTTTCGGGTGCGGGAAATATGGTCGGATATAATGGCCATCAATTGCCTATTATCGCCCAAAAGAACCAGATCCTGCAGCGGGATTTTTTTCCCTGATTTAAATCTTCCCTCATATCCGGTCATGGCCTGATGAATTTCATTCTTCAAATTGGACAAGCGGGACAGATGGAGCTGAACCGTACGCCAGAGGGACTCCCACGCCGCGCCCCTTTTGCCTTCCTTTTTCAGATCCCGAATACTGGCCTCAAGCGCCCTTGAAATAGTGTCATATCTCTTTTTTGAATTTTGCAGAACATCCAACTGATGAGCCATAGTCTGCTCACGCCCGAGACCAACATAGGGGGCCGGGGACTCATTGACATCTGAATTATCCGCCTGTTCATTCACGGGCAAAGGCTTCGCCCTTTCCGCCGCCATCTTATCCCAGAGGTCATCTGCATTCAGGGACGCTTTTTCGCCGCCCTTGCCATCGGTGCATGATGTCAGAAATAAGAGAGATATGACCAGCAGAATTTTCCCTAAATATATGTTAATATTCATTGTTTAAGGCTTTGTCCTTTTACGGTTTACACAACCAAAGTTTGAGAATTGCCGCGAGTGTAGGCCATGATCGTGACCGGAACAAGTCCATGGAGGGCTGAATTTGGAAAAAATCTATCTCAGAACGTAAAAGGTCTTGCAATCCCCGCCCGATAACAGTAGCGTGCGCGGCGCGGGACAGAAAATATCCCCGCATAGAATGGCCTTAAAAGCGCTCGTAGCTCAGCTGGATAGAGCACTAGACTACGAATCTAGGGGCCGGGGGTTCGAATCCCTCCGAGCGCACCATTCTTTCCTGAACAATCCTCATCTAAAGCAAGGGTTGTTCAGTGACAAAAAGAAATTTCAAACTCTTCTGTGTCTATTTCGGCCTGTGTGGCGGCATTATATCTTGGGCCATGAACCGTGTTTTCATTGATTAGAATATTCAATTGCTTAATTGTTTCCGGCGCAAGATTAACATTAATTGCGCCGGCATTCTCTTTAAGATGATCAATATTTGTCGTCCCTGGAATGGGAATAATATTATCATCCTGTATCAGTAACCAAGCGAGAGCCAGTTGAGCCATTGTGCAATTATTCTTTCTGGCAATAGCCGCAAAACCCTCAAGCAATTTAAGGTTTTTAGCAAAATTCTCCGGTTGAAACCGTGGCATGCCCCGGCGAATGTCATTTGTTTCAAAGGTTGATATATCGGTGAGTTCCCCGGTGAGAAACGCACGGGCCAGAGGGCTGAAGGCCACAAAAGCCACATCAAGGCTTCGGCAAGTTTCCAAAATCTTTATTTCGGCATTGCGGGTCCATAAGGAATATTCCGTTTGAACAGCCGTAATCGGGTGGATGGCATGGGCCTTGCGCAGGGTATTGGCAGATACCTCTGACAAGCCAATGGCCTTGATTTTTCCCTGACGAACAAGGTCGGACAATGCCCCAACACTATCTTCAATCGGCACGTTTTTATCCCAGCGGTGCAGGTAATAAAGATCAATAACGTCGGTTTGCAGACGTCTGAGGCTATCTTCACAGGTTTTTTGGATGACCTCGGGCCTGCCATTAATTTCCCGCACACCTTCATCATTTTTGAACATGCCGCATTTGCTGGCCAGAATATATTCATCTCGCCTGTGCGACAGGCTGTTGCCAATTAATGTTTCATTGGCCCCAAACCCGTATAATGCCGCCGTATCAAACAAAGAATAACCCATATCGAGGGCTTCATTTAAGAGGCGGCTTGCGGTTTCTGAGTCTGGCGGGGTGCCGTAAGCATGGGACAAATTCATACAGCCAAGACCCAAGGCAGAAGATGAGAACTGCCCCAGTTTTCTTGTTATCACTTAAAACCCCGCTCGACCTGATCAAGAATTTTCATGGCGGGCAGGCATTGAGCGACGCTGGCATTTGGTTCACGTCCCTCGCGGATTGCGGCAAAAAACTCCCGGTCCTGTAGCTCAATACCGTTATTGGATACCGCAACACCGGTAAGGTCGATCGGTTTCTCGTAACCATCCAGCAGGTCGTCATAACGGGCGAGATAGGTGCCATTATCTCCGATATAACGGAAGAAAGTCCCCAGCGGGCCGTTATTGTTGAACGATAATGAAAGGGTGCAGAGGGCCCCTGACGGCACCTTCATGATGATATTCATATCCATTGCAATCCCCAATTCAGCATGAGGCGGCCCCTGAATGCCATATACTTCCGAAATGAGCTCTCCTGTCTGATATTGAAAAAGATCCACCGTATGACAGGCATGATGCCACAAAAGATGATCGGTCCAGCTGCGCGCCTTTCCCTCGGCATTTATATTGGTGCGGCGAAAGAAATATGTCTGCACATCCATCTGTTGAATTTTAAAATCACCGTCCTGAATCTTGTTATGGACCCATTGATGGGAAGGGTTAAAACGGCGGGTATGGCCCGCCATCGCCACAAGGCCGGTTTCTTTCTGGGTGGCCACGATACGTTCGGAATCTTCCAGCGTATCCGCCATGGGGATTTCCACCATAACATGCTTGCCTGCCCTCATACACTGGATGGCTTGCGCGGCATGCATTTGCGTCGGTGTGGTAAGAATGACAGCGTCAATATCCGGTAGGGCGAGGCTTGTCGACAGGTCAGCGGTCCAATGGGGAATGCCGTGTTCTTTGGCAACTTTTTCAGCAGAGTCAATTTTGCGCCCGACGATGGAAGCGACCTCCACGCCATCGATGTTGTTAATGGCACTAAAATGTTTCATTCCAAAGGCACCTGTGCCCGCGAGACATATTTTCATATTTTTTTCTCCTCTTGAAGCCTTTGAAGGACTTTTTCGGCTAATATTTGATAGTTTATTTTATCAGAAGGATTGGATTCAATTCCAAGCGCCCCAACTCTCTGTTGCCAGTCAGCGGTTGCTTTGGTCATTTTTCCGTCCAAGCCCAATTGTTCAATCGTGAGCGCGACTTCCTGCATTTCGGCGGCACGTCGTACGCCATGCGTCATAACCCGCTCAAGCATATAGGCGGTTCTTTCCCGCCACTCAAAACCGGGGAAGCTGCCCTCCAGAGACTCCAGAACAATATCATCAACGCCCGCTTTACAGGCGGATAATACACATTCCATCATCAGGGCTTCCATCCCCTTGATCATGATACTGCGCATCATCTTGACGGATGAGGCGGTGCCTATATCTCCTGCTATTATGCTGGCGGACATATTGAGACTTTCCAGAACCACCAGCGCGGCTCCCGCATGGGGACCACTAAGAAGGAGCGGAATCTTGTTTAAATTTACCTGCACAGGGGCCATTACGGCCACATCCACGTAACGTCCCCCTTTAGAGGAAATTAATTTTTCTGCCTGACGTTTTGTGTCCGGCGCACAAGAATTGCAATCAAGATATAATGTATCTTTAATGATATGGTTGGTGGTATTTTCTGCGGCGATCAAAGCCTGATCTGCTGTGACCAGCGAAAAAATAACATCTGCCTCTGTAACGGCTATGTTCAGGCTTTCGCATCCCATTACAGTTAAGTTGTCATAGTCAGCTATTTTCTCTTGCCGGACTGTTGCCGACGGATTGTCGGTTTTTACGTCATATACTTTAATATTAGGGCAATCAGTTTTTTGCCAACCTTTAACAAAGGTCATGGCGGCCTCGCCAAAACCAATGAACGCAACATTGATATTGCCAGACAGGGACGGAAAATGTTTTTCAATATTCTTCATAGATTGCAACATAGGTGTTCTTATGAAATGTTGGAAATTAAATAATGCATTTACCTATTCAATTTTTGAATAGCAATTCGGGGAAGGTTTTTCCGTTTCTCTTAATATTTCCAAAAATCTATTCTGGATCTTTGTAGGGTGCCAATATTGGCGTAATGTTAATCCGATCGGTCTTTTTGTCTCTAACATGTCAAAAGGTAATGAGACGAGCAACCCTAACTTTTCCTCAAATTGAACCTGATGCCTTGACAGCAGGGCAACTCTGTCACTGTCATAGAGCAGATTACGGACCAGGGCCAGAGAGCTTGTTTCGACCAATTTGTCCGGTTTTTGAACATTT
>JAADFR010000003.1 GCA_013152755.1 Alphaproteobacteria bacterium | reverse complement strand
AGCCTGCAAACTAGTAATGCCCGCCGCCTTTAAACGCTGTTCCATCTTGCGGCCAATGCCCGGCAAATCCCGCAGGGACAGATGTAACAGACGTTCGGGCAGCTCATGCCCCTCCACAACCGTCAGGCCATCGGGTTTTTGCAGGTTGCTGGCTACCTTGGATAAAAAACGGTTGGGGGCGATGCCGATGGAACTGCGCAGGCATTGCCCTACATTATCGATGATGCCCTGTTTGATGCGCCGGGCGAGGGCAACGGCATTCTCTTTAATCTGTTCCGTACCGATCAGGCGGCAGGCGGCCTCATCAATGGAACAGACTTTGGTCACCGGAATATGGCGGTCCACCTCGGCCATGATCTGGTGGTGGAAATCCACATATTTATCGTGGCGCGCTGGCACGATCATTAAGGCCGGGCATAGCCGCCGGGCCTCATAGATCATGGTGCCGGTTTTAATGCCCAAGGCCTTGGCCTCATAGCTGGCGGCAATGGCACAGGTGCTGTCGGTGCCAGCGGTGGGCACGACCACCATGGGCTTATTGCGCAGGCGGGGTTGCAATTGCTGTTCCACACTGGCGAAATAGCTGTTCAGATCAATATAAAGCCACCGCAGGGATGTGGGGATGTTCAGCATGCTGTTCCTTGGAGTCTGTAAATGCAAAAAGGGCAACAGTATAGACTCTAAATAAAGAACAAAACAAGAACAAAATTGATAATAGTTTAAAACATGTTGTCACGGCACTTATCTTCTGGATCCCCGTGTCAAGCACGAGGATGACGAATTTGGGGTCGTCGCTTGGTTATTGCGCGGTGATTGTGTAAATGCCGTCTTTATTCGGGGTGTCGTTGCAAGTAACCCGTCCGCTATCCACCATATGAATCAAGTGGGACAGGACGGAGCTTGCGGCGGCGGGATGCAGATAGGTGGGGATGTCGCAATAGATCGCCTCCACCATCTGCGGAATGGTTGTGGCGCCGCCTGCGATGGTCGCCAGAATCTGCTCTTCCCGTTGATGGCGGTGGTCGATCAAGGCTTTGACATAGGGTTTCGGATTTTCAATGGGCGCACCGTGGGTGGGGTAATAGATGTCCTCATCCCTGTGCAACAGCTTTTCGAGGCTGGCGAGGTAATCCTTCATGTCGCCGTCCGGCTGGGACACGACAGAGGTTGACCAGCCCATCACATGATCGCCGGTGAACAGGGCGCGCTCTTCCCGCAGGCCAAAACACAGATGATTGGACAGATGACCGGGGGTATGAACCACGTCCAATGTCCAATCGTCCCCTTCAATCACATCACCGTCTTTCAGGATATGATCGGGGGTGAAATTCCGGTCCCGGCCTTCCTCCGCATGATTGTCAATATCCGCCTGACCGCGCACGTCAAAGGCATATACCTCCGCCCCGGTGATCACCTTTAACGGATGGGCCGCCGGGGAATGGTCCACATGATTATGGGTCACCAGAATATGGCTGACCGTCACCTTTTCCAGAAATTTCTCCAGCGCATGCATATGGGACGCAACAGTCGGCCCCGGATCAATGATTGCGATTTTTCCTTGTTTTCCAACAAAGTAAGTCCCCGTACCATAAAAGGTAAAGGGTGAGGGATTATGAGCCACCAGACGGCGGATCAGGGGTGATACCACGGTGACCTTGCCATAATCCGGCGAGAAATCTTTGTTAAATTCAAGCATCAGCCTTCATTCCACTTCTCCCCTTATGCGGTTGATCATCATATGAATATCCTGCCCTACAGAGATCCAGGGCTGATCCACGCCCCGTGGGCCGAGAACCACATGAATATCCTGCCCGGCCAGAGAAATTCTAACGATATTTTTATCCCTGTCCAACTGGGTAATATCCATGATTGTTCCCGTGAGCAAGGCGTCCCCGGCATAATTTCCCGGCGGGCTGTGCAGCAGACTGATGTCGCGGGCATTCAGGACAAGGCGGGGCGAGGTTACGGCGGCGGGAATGGTGATGACCTGACCATCGGACAGCTTGAACCGGCCGGGGGCGCTTATCTCGCCGTAGATGACATTATCCGGTGCCCAGCGGTCCAGAATATCGGGAAGCTGTGTCGCCACGTCCTGCCAGTTACCCTGTGCCTGAATTCTTCCCCGGTTCAGGCAGACCATATAGTCGGCAAGGCTGGCCATTTCTTCAAAATTATGACTGACATAGAGCAGGGGGATGCCAAATTCCCGGGGCAGTTTCTTCAAATAGGGCAGGATGTCTTTCTTATGCTGTTCGCCCAAGGCCGCGAGCGGTTCATCCATCAGCAACAGGGCCGGACTGGTCAACAGGGCCCGGCCAATGGCGACCCGTTGGCCTTCGCCGCCGGAAAGTTTTTCAGGCCGCTTGTCCAGAAGGGGGGCCAGATCCAGCATGTTCAGCACATCCTCCATCCTGATTTTGCGGTCCTCAGGGGCCGTTCTGTCATAGCCATAGAGAAGGTTTTTCCTGACGCTCAGATGGTTAAACAGCCGAACATCCTGAAAAACGAGACCCAGCCGCCGCTCATGCGGGGCAAGGAAAATATCATCAGATTGCCATATTCTGCCGCCCACATTGATATGGGCGCGGGCAGGCCTTTCCAACCCGGCAAGACAGCGGATCAGGGTTGTTTTTCCCGCACCCGATGGCCCGAACAGGCCGGATATACCCTTGGCGGGCAGGGGAAAGCTGGCTTCAAGGTCAAACCCGGGATAGCTGAATTCTATGGTGATGTCTGATGCTGTCATGTTCTGATCCGCCAGCGATGGTTAATCAGATAAACGCTCAGCAACAAAATCAGGGAGAAAATCAATAACCCGGCTGATAAGGCGTGAGCATCGCCATATTCCAGCATCTCCACATGATCATAGATGGCGATGGAGATCACTCGCGTTTTCCCGGGGATATTACCGCCGACCATTAGCACGATACCAAATTCACCCAGCGTATGGGCAAAACCAAGCACCAGCGCGGTCAGGTAACCTTTGGTGGACAGGGGCAGAACCACACTGAAGAAAGCCTCCAGCGGCCGTGCGCCAAGGGTCCATGCAGTTTCCAGGGCATTGCGGCCCAGCCCCTCAAAAGCATTCTGGATGGGCTGTACCACAAAGGGCAGGGAATAGATCATAGAGGCGATTACCAGACCAGAAAAGGAAAAGGTCAGGCTGTCCCCGCCCATGCCGATCCAGCTCCTGCCGATAAAACCTTCCGGGCCAAGCAGGATCAGCATGTAAAAGCCGATCACCGTCGGCGGCAGCACCAGCGGCAGGGCAACGATGGCTTCAAACAGCGGTTTCAGGCTGTTCTTTGTCTGGGACAGCCACCAGGCAAGGGGGGTGGCGAGGATGATCAGCAACAGGGTTGTGACCCCGGCCAGTTTAATGCTGAGGATCAAGGGGGTGAGGCCGGGAAAGGAAAAATCAGGCATCAGGTTTTCCATATCCAAGGCTTTCAAGGGATTTTTGGATTTTATCACTGGTTAAAAAGGCGATAAATTTCTTTGCGTTATTTTTTTCTTTTGACCTTTTCAGGATAACGGCCTGTTGGGCGATGGGCGTGTAAAATGTGCTCGGAATGGTCCATATGCATCCCGGCCTGTTTTGGCCCATGCGCAGATATTCTGACAGGGCAACAATGCCGAAATCCACGTTTCCGGTATCCACAAACTGAAATGTATGGGCAATATTATTGCCATAGACAAGCCGGGATTTAACCCTATCCCACAGGTCAAGGGCCCGCAGGCTTTCCCGGGCCGCCATGCCGTAAGGGGCCGTTTTGGGATTGGCAATGGCCAGCCGTCCCGATTGTTTCATCTTGTTCAGACAGAGAATGGACTCTTTCTCAGGCGTCATTTGCCGGTCATTGCCCCACAAAATAATATGGCCGTAGGCATAGTCTGTCCGGCTTAATTTTACCGCAAAGCCCTTTTCCACAAGGAGCCGGGGCCGCCTTTCATCTGCGGCGAGAAATATATCATAGGGGGCCCCATGTGAAATCTGGGCATAAAGCATGCCGGTAGAGCCACCGCTGATGACCAGCTGGATCCCGGTTTCGGTCTGAAAGTCTTTGGCCAGCTGTTTAAGGGGAAACAGGAAATTGCTGGCCACCGCCACATGAAGCACACTCCCCTGTCCCGCAGATGAGGGGACCGGCATGGCAAATAACAGCAAAATAACGGCCTGAAAGAAAATATACAGGTACCTCGGGGCAAGGCCCATCATTCATGTCCATTCTGCGCATATATAAAACAGGTGCGCCATAAAAGGGTTGTTTTTCAAGTGCCTGCCGCGACAATTTAACAGTCTGACGGGCGGGCAATGTTCAAATCACAGCTGTATTTTTCGTATATCTTCCAGTGGGAGTCAACATAATCAAATAAAATTAACCGGCTTGAACCGTAATCTTGGTCATTGTGCTTGCAGAAGCCGATGCCCGGTGTTAATTTCCGCCACGAGAATACTCAGGAATCTTCTAAGATCAGGAAAGACCGGAAAAAATGTCTGTAGATATAAAAACCGTGGCGAAAATCGCGGATTTGGCCCGTATTGCGGTTCGGGAAGAGGAGCTTGCCCCTCTGGCGGGGGAGCTGAATAATATCCTTGACTGGATTGAACAACTGTCAGAAGTCAATACCGATGGCGTGGCCCCTATGACCAGTGTGGTTGAGGTTGACCTGCCGTGGCGGGCTGACAAGGTCACGGATGGGGGCTACCGGGACGATATTCTGGCCAATGCGCCAAGTACAGAGCATGGCTTTTTCAGCGTGCCAAAAGTAATCGAGTAGGGGCAGAGATATGAGCGAATTAACCAGATTAACCCTCGCCGAGGCCCGTGACGGGCTGGCCAAGGGGGACTTTACCGCCCGCGAAATGACCGCGCAGCATTTGAAGGCCATGGAACAGGGACGGGAGCTGAACAGCTATATCGTGGAAACCGCCGATATGGCGCTGGATATGGCGGACAAGGCGGATCATATGATCCGGGGCGGCAATGCCACAGGTATGACCGGAATTCCGGTGGCGGTGAAAGACCTTTATTGTACCAAAGATGTTCATAGCTGTTCGGCCAGCCATATTCTGAATGGCTTTAAACCAAAGTATGAATCCACCGTTACTGCAAACCTGTGGCAGGACGGGGCGGTGATGCTGGGCAAGACCAATATGGATGAGTTCGCCATGGGCTCATCCAATGAAACCAGCTTTTACGGCCCGGTGAAAAACCCGTGGCGGGCGACAAAGGCGGACGGTACGCTGGATTCGAGAGACTATGTGCCCGGTGGTTCCTCCGGTGGCTCCGTTGCCGCCGTGGCGGGTCATATGGCCATTGCGGCGACAGGTACGGATACCGGTGGTTCTATTCGTCAGCCTGCGGCCTTTACCGGCCTTGTTGGGATGAAGCCGACTTACGGGCGTTGTTCCCGCTGGGGTATGATTGCTTTTGCATCATCTCTGGATCAGGCGGGACCGATCACCAGGACGGTCCGCGATGCGGCGATCATGATGGAAAGCATGGCCAGCTATGATGTGAAAGACAGCACATCTGTTGAACGCACCGTACCCAATTACGAACATGCCCTGACCGGGGATATTCGCGGCATGAAGATCGGCATTCCCAAAGAATACCGCATGGATGGTATGCCGGATGAGATTGAAAAGCTCTGGCAACAGGGCATTGCGTGGCTGAAGGATGCGGGGGCCGAGATCATCGACATCAGCCTGCCCCATACCAAATATGCTTTGCCGACCTATTATATTGTGGCCCCAGCCGAGGCCTCGTCCAATCTGGCCCGTTATGACGGGGTGAAATATGGCTTGCGAGTTGAGGGTGATGGCTTGCCGGGCATGTATAAGAACACCCGTGCCGAGGGCTTTGGCGATGAGGTCAAACGCCGGATTCTGATCGGCACCTATGTGTTATCAGCGGGTTATTATGACGCCTATTATCTGAAAGCCCAGAAAATCCGCACCCTGATTGCACAGGATTTTGCCAAAGCCTATGAACAGGTGGATGTCATTCTGACCCCTACGGCGCCCAGTGCGGCCTTTGCCATGGGGGAGAAAAGCGATGATCCCATTGCCATGTATCTGAATGATGTTTTCACGGTTCCGGCGAGCCTTGCGGGGCTTCCGGCCATTTCGGTTCCGGCGGGTCTGAGCGCGGATGCCATGCCATTGGGTCTGCAATTGATCGGACGGGCATTTGATGAGGAAACCATGTTCCGGGCGGCCCATGTTCTGGAACATGCCGCCGGATTTACTGCAACACCCAAAGTATGGTGGGGAGAGAAATAATGGCGAAATATATTCAGGGTGCCACCGGCGAATGGGAAGTTGTTATTGGGCTGGAAATACATGCACAGGTCTTGTCAGAGGCCAAACTGTTTTCCGGTTCCTCAACAAAATTCGGCGCGGAGCCAAACACACAGGTGAGTTTTGTCTGTAGCGCCATGCCCGGCATGTTGCCGGTGATCAATGAGGAATGTATCCGACAGGCCATCCGTACCGGGCTGGCCATGGGATGCGAGATTAACCTGCGGTCCGTCTTTGACCGGAAAAACTATTTTTACGCGGATCTGCCGCAAGGTTATCAGATTTCTCAGTTTAAAGACCCCATCGTGGGCGAGGGGGTTATGGAGATCACGCTGGATGATGGCTCGACCAAGTCCATTGGTGTGGAACGGTTGCACTTGGAACAGGATGCGGGAAAATCCATGCATGACCAGCACCCTAGCCAGACCTATGTGGATTTGAATCGCTGCGGGGTTGCGCTTATGGAGATTGTCTCCAAGCCTGATATGCGTAGTGCCGAGGAAGCCGGGGCTTATTTCCGCAAAATCAGGACGTTGGTGCGCTATGCCGGGACTTGTGACGGTAATATGGATCAGGGGTCCATGCGCGCCGATGTGAATGTGTCCGTTCGCCGCCCGGGGGCTGAACTTGGCACCCGCAGTGAAACCAAGAATGTAAATTCTATCCGCTTTATGATGCAGGTGATCGACTTTGAAACCCGCCGACAGATTGATATTCTGGAAGACGGCGGTGAGGTGGCGCAGGAAACCCGCCAGTTCGACCCGGCCACCGGCACCACAAGCAGCCTGCGGTCCAAGGAAGAGGCCCATGATTACCGCTATTTCCCGGACCCGGACCTGTTGCCTTTGGAATTCAGCCAGGATTACGTGGATGAGCTGGCTAAAAATATGCCTGAATTGCCGGACGCCAAGAAGGCGCGTTTCGTGGAAGACCTCGGTATTTCCGATTATAACGCCGCCGTTCTGGTGGCGGAAAAGGAAAATGCCGATTATTTTGAGGATCTGCTGGTGGAACTGTCCGCGAAGTGCGGGCAGGATAAGGCAAAGATCGCGACACAGGCCGCCAACTGGGTCATTGTTGATCTGTTTGGAGCCTTGAAGAAGGCGGGCAAGCCCATCATCGACAGCCCTATTTCAACGGCCCACGGGGCGGAGCTTCTGGCCTTGCAGGTGGACGGTACGATCTCGGGCCGTATTGCCAAGGATGTGTTTGAAATCATGATTGAAACCGGGCAGGCACCGGAACAGATTGTTGAGGAAAAAGGCCTGAAACAGGTTTCCGATACCGGGGCCATTGAGGCGATGATAGATGAAATTCTGGCTGAAAATCAGGATAAGGTAGAACAATATCGCGGCGGTAAGGACAAGCTGTTTGGTTTCTTTGTCGGTCAGGTCATGAAGAAAACGCAGGGCAAGGCCAATCCGCAGGTGGTAAACCAGCTCCTCCGTCCTAAACTTGACGGTTAAGATCATAAATTTGCCATAATTAACCATATACTATACTGTCTTCGTGAAAGGATGCCGTCGGTGTCCTTTTTCGTGCAACACAAATGGTAGGGGAAGAACCATGACGAAATATGACCTGAAGAAAATCTTAGCTGTATCCACAATATCCGCCGTAGCGGCCTTTGGCTTATCAGGCTGCGGTGACAATGATGACAAGGCTGCGGCACCCGCTGCGGCCACGGAAGCCGCCAGCGATGCGGCTGCCTCCGAGCAATCTTCTATGGATGTGGCGAAAGAGAAAGCCGCAGTAATGGTTGATGAAGTCAAAGAAAAAGCGGGCGAAATGATGGACGAGGGCAAGGCCAAAGCAGAGGCTGCTGCCGCAGATGCCAAACAAAGCGCCATTGACGAAGCCAAGAAGAAGGCAGAGGAAGAATTAAAGAAAAATCTTCCTCAATAATTCTGCTCAATATAGTTAATATTAAAAAGCGAACCGCGTTAAGGTTCGCTTTTTTTATTTTAAAATTACTTTAAAAACAATAACTTATAATATTTTTTCCATCGTTAACTTTATGTTTACCTAAATTGATGCACCCTGCTTATCAGGGAAACTGGAAAAGCCGAATAAGGCAACAGTTTAAATGATAAAAAAATGGAGTGTAAGGTAATGGGACAAGTAGATTTTTCATATGTTGAAAACTGTATTGAACAGGCGGAGGCCGGCACCAGGGAAGCCCTGTATGACCTAGGATTGCTATATTCAATCGGGCAGGGTGTTGATCAGGATTATATCGAAGCCCATAAATGGTTTAATCTGGCGGCCATTCGTGGCATGAAAAGTGCTCAGATCGACCGGGCTGAAATTGCTGAAGATATGTCTCATCAGGAAATTTCCGCCGCCCAGCGCATGGCGCGCGAATGGCTGGCTACTCACTAAGAACATTGACCATTTCATATAAGACGACGGTTTCCGCCGGAAATTGTGGGTCTTTGTGACTATAGGTTTTAATATAGCTCATGCCGATTTTTTCCATAATCCGGCGTGAGCCTTTATTTTCCGGCAAGGCTATTGCCACCAGCTTTCGGACATTATCCTGACCAAAGGCATGATCCCGGAACAGGCGCGCCCCTTCGGTGCCATATCCCATCCCCCAGAACTCCTGCTTGAACCGCCAGCCAATCTCGACCGCCTGAGGGTCATCGGCCATGGGGCGCAGCAGAAACCAGCCGATAAATTCATCATCCGTCCGGCGAAATGCCTTCCATAACCCCCAGCCTTTGGCGGGATTGTAATAGCTGAGCATGCGGGGAATATAAAAATCCCGCATTTCCGCCGCAGTGGTGGTTTTACCATGGGTGATATGGCGCATGACTTCTGGATCGCTGTCCAGATTAAGCATCAAATCTCCGTCATCTTTGGTCATCATGGCAAAATACAGCCGGTCGGTTTTATGGGATATGGTCATGTTTCAGGGCTACTTGAAATTATTTTCAGGAAAGCTATGGGGGTCCGTTGTCCGGGGCGGCGTCATATATAGTAGCATAACATTTTACACTTTTGGCCTATAACCCGGTAGATAATGGGAAAGTTTTACACTTTCAAAATACCCAATCGGTTGACTATAGGCAAAAGACAGTTTCCTCCCTAGACTTGGGCCACTCGTTTTGAGTGGCCTTTTTTTTATCATAGGTTTTTCCATTTCTCAATATAATGTTACGGAACAAAATATAAATCTATTGCGGCTTAAAAGGCGCAATCTGGTGCATATTGGTGCAATTCAGCCGTTTTTGCATTTTAATATAAAAACCCTTTGACTTCATTGGTTTTCCTCACTAAAAACGGCGGCGGAGAGGTGGCTGAGAGGTGGCTGAGTGGTCGAAAGCGCTCCCCTGCTAAGGGAGTATACCTTCACGGGTATCGAGGGTTCGAATCCCTTCCTCTCTACCATTATTTTTACCCCTGACTGTTCCCCAAAATCATATCACTGGCCTTTTCGGCGATCATAATGGTCGGGGCGTTGGTGTTGCCGCCGATCAGGGTTGGCATGATAGAGGCATCCACCACCCGCAGGCCATCAATACCATGAACCTTCAGGCTGTCCGGGGCGACCACGGCCATGCTGTCATGGCCCATTTTTGCGGTGCCAACCGGGTGATATACGGTGTCCGCCCGATTTCGGATCATCTGTTCTATGTCCGTATCACTGTGGCTATCGGGGCTGAATAGATTTTCGGTTACCTGAGAACTTAATCGCGGGCCATTCATGATCTTATCCATGATTTTATAGCCCTTGATCATCACATCCATATCCGCCCGTTCCTTGAAAAAGGCCGGGTCTATTCTGGGCGGTGCCAGAGGGTCAGCATTATGGAGATCAACGGTGCCTCTGCTCTTTGGCCGCAGGAGGCAGACATGGCAACTGAACCCATGGCCCCAATGGAGGGTACGGTTATGGTCGTCCACAAGCCCGTTCACGAAATGCAGTTGGATGTCCGGGCGGTCAAGGGCAGGGTCGGTTTTTAAAAAACCGCCCGTTTCGGCCACGCTTGAGGCCAAAATCCCGCGCCGTGTGAAGGCATAGCGAATGGCCTCAGCAGTCATTTTAACGAAACCGGGCAGGGAAAAGCCGATCAGGTCCAGCGACCGGGCCTTATATCCGGCCACATAATCTATGTGATCCTGAAAATTCGCGCCCACGCCCGGTAGGTCGTTGCGAACTTCAATACCGTGTTTTTTAATTTTCTCTGCCGGGCCAATGCCGGACAGCATAAGAATTTGCGGCGTCCCAAAGGCCCCGGCGGACAGAATGACTTCCGCGCGGGCGCGTACGGTTTTCTTATTGCCGTGATGTATATAATTCACACCGACACAGCGCGCCCCGTCAAAGACCAGTTTAGATGTATGGGCTTGGGTAATGATATTCAGCTTCGGATGGTTTCGGATCGGTTTAAGGTAGGCCACGGCCGCACTGCATCTCTGACCGTTGATCTGGGTGACCTGATAGGGGCCGATGCCTTCCTGCCGCTCTCCGTTAAAATCCGGGTTAAAGCTATGTTGCAGCTCCTTGGCATCTTCGATGAAATTCTCATTAAAGGGGATAGGGCTTCGTTGATCGGCCACATTCAACGGGCCGCTGGTGCCGTGAAAATCATCGGCTCCGCGTTCGTTATTTTCCGCCTTTTTGAAATAGGGCAGAATATCATCATAGCCCCAACCCGCATTGCCCAATGCCGCCCAGTCATCATAGTCACTGCGGTGCCCGCGTACGTAAAGCATGGCGTTGATGCTGCTGGACCCGCCGAGGGTTTTGCCCCGTGGTTGATAGCCGCGCCGCCCGTTAAGGCCCGGCTGTGGTTCCGTCTCAAAGGCCCAATTCACATGTTTGGTTGGCAGAATGGCAGCCACACCCAGCGGGATATGGATCAGGGGGCTTTTGTCTTTCTTTCCGGCCTCCAGCAGGCAAACATGATGCCCCGCCTCCACCAGCCTTCGCGCCAATACGCACCCGGCAGACCCGCCGCCAATAATGATGTAATCATATTCTTCCATAACGGGCGTTCCTTAGTGATTGGTAAGTTGGATGGGTGACAGAAGGGGGTCGAACATAGCCATAAAGGTCTTTAATTCCTCCACATTCCCGGTGACAGAGACTACAGGTAAGGCGGTGAATTGCGCAACCGATAATTTACCCATCAGCAGCCCGATGATCGCCTGACGCGGGGCCTGAATAGTTAAGCGCGCATCAGATATGATTGTGGGATGAAATTGCAGGACAGCCCGGCGGATCTCCAGCCCGTGACTTTCTTTGGTATCAATGGCGGTGAAATTCACTTTCAGATGGCTGTTCTCAGAGGCCGCTACATTCAGGCGTACGGACAGGCCTTCCAGTATTTTGGACAGGGGCCACTGGGCAATTATATCGGGTGAGGAAAAGAAACCAACGGCCCGCATCAAGTCTTGGCGGGGATCAATCTTGCCTTCCAGCTCATAGGCCGCCGTCAGGTACCAGCTCCGCCAGTTGATATTCATGGAGGCATAGCCCAGTTGCCGGAAGGCGCGGGCTTTGAGGGTTCTGGCGTCCTGATCGTCGTTATTGATGCGGATCAGATATGTGGCGAGTTGTGCGGCCCATTGATAGTCCTGCGCCTTAATGGCTTGTCTGGCATGGTCCATAACCTTGTCTCGACCGCCCATAAGGTCAATAGTCCGCCGCGCGGCCTCTGCGACTGGGAGCGGGTTCAGGTCAACCGGGTCACCGGCAAACCAGCCCAGATAACCGTTATATATCTGACGTACAGCATGTTTTACGGTGCCGTAATATTCCCGCAGGTAGGGGGTGTAATTGGCGAGGTAAGGCGGCAATTTAACCAGATTCACCAGCTCATCCGGGGTTGCCCCCTTATTCATATAACGCAAAGTCTGATCATGGATGAACTGAATACCGTCGCGGGTCATACGGATGACCTCTTCCACCTTTGCGGCGCCGTAGATGGGCTGTCCGTGGGCGGGCACCAGATTTTCGGCTTTGAACTGCCGCAATATATCCAGGCTTTTATACCATTGATAGGGGTCGCGAAACTTGGTGCCGCGCAGGGTGTGGATATTGGGCAGGGTCGGCCCCTGAATAGCCTCAGCGGACAGCAGGATATTATCATCCTCAAGGTAAACCGCGATTTCGTCCGGGGCTTCGCTTGGTACATGTTTAAAGGTCATTTTAACGCCTGCTATGTTCAGCTTTAACTGATCATCGACAAAAATGTTCGGGCGGATGAAGGTGGATGTGCCGGGGGTGACAACCGGGCCTATTCCGTGGTTCATGCCTGCCGAATCCTCTGGCGATAAAAACAGACCAAAGGAATAGGCTGTGCGCATGGCAAGGATAGGGCCGACCGCGCCGCCCTGATGAATAACATTATTCAGCATGGTGCGGTGGGCGATGATTTTCACCTCGCCGCTGTCCACCTGTGCCTGTGTGATGATGGCCTTGACGCCGCCCCAATGGTCCGGATGGAAATGGGTATAGACGACAGCCTTTACCGGCTTATCGCTCATTTTCCTAAGGGCGGCCCATGCCTCGGCGGTTTCACCGGGATGGGTGCCGGTATCCACCACGATAACCCCGTCATCGCCGACGATCATGATGATATTTGCCAGACTATAGCCGACCGCAGAATAGACCCGGTTGCCGACCTTATAGACTTTTTTCTGGAAATGTTCGGTGTGTTTTTTTAATTCAGGGTTAATGGGGGCAGCTTGCTTTTCCGCATGGGCGGGTGAAAGTCCCCACAGTAATAAGAGGGTGATTGTGATCAGTCGAAGCGTCATGAGAATATCCCTTTTAATATCATTCGGAATAAATATAACTAACTTCTGTAATTCTTGATACTTCTAGTTTATCCTAATAGTTATAACTTAAAGGAATAGCTATGCTGGATATTTCAGATATCAACAGGATTACGGTACTGGCGGCGGAGGGCAGTTTTAACAAGGCGGCACCCAAACTATCCATGTCACAACCGGCCCTGACGAAAAGAATTGCCCGCCTTGAGGATATATTGGGCATGATATTATTTCACCGATCCACTAAAGGGGTAATTCCGACGGATTTTGGCAAAAAAATTATTGCTGACGGGGCTGCCATATCAAAGCAAATGACTATTCTGGAACGTGAGCTGGTTATGATGGCGGGGCAGGAGGTCGGGACGTTACGCCTTGGTGTCGGGCCGGTAATAGAGGAAGAGATTCTGCCAAAAACCCTTGGGGACTTTCTTAAGAACTTTCCACATGTTGGTTTTCATATCAAGGTTGATAATGCGGCAAAGCTGATGGTGATGCTTGAGGAGGGGGAGATTGATATTGCGGTTGGGGCTTTCTCCAATGTGGAGAAATTCAGGGACTATCATGTGGAAAGCCTTGGCCAGCGCAATGTTATTTTTGTGGCTTGTCCATCGCACCCCTTGTTTTCTCTTGAGGCCTCAAAAATAGATATGGCGGCGGTGTTTAAATACCCGCTGGCGGTTCCGAGCATTCCTCCGGCGATTGAAACATGGTTTGAGGACGAACATGATGGCCCTCTGGATAAGGAAAAATATCTGTTATCGGAGAATTACAGGTTGCTTGTTGCTGTTGCCAAATCGACCCACCATGTGGTTGCTGGCCCGGATATATTATTTTCCGAAGATATAAAGAGTGGGCAGCTTAAAGTCATTCCTTTGCACAACTTTCCTCTATGGGAGGCTTATATTGTCATGCGGCCAGAGGCTATTCATACGCCATTGATAAAAACCTTGTCACAAATGATCAAAGTAACCTTTTCAGGGTTTTAAAATATCCATGTGAATATCAATGCCGTTGTCTTTCAAACCGTCCAGCCATTTGCGGGCTTCGGCTACGTCATGGGGCGCGGCCTGAACGCCGGGGCTCAGGCGGGCCTCCATAAGGGCATTGACGGCTTCTGCCACAGTGAGAGATACCGTCCTTGCCATGGCGGATTGCCACCCTTTGCCGGAACAGTCAAGGGACAGAGTACCCTGCCATATACCGCCGTTGTCATCGGTAGATGTCAGCGCCACATAAAGCACGACCCGGTCTTCTTCACCGTCATCATATTGATGGTCATGCCATAATTGATCGGAGAGTGATTTCAGCTCAGCGGGGCTTGCGGTTTCAAGGGTTTTGAAAATATCCTGCCATGCGGTTTTCCAGCCGGACAGCCGCAATGTTCCCCGGATGAATGTGCGCAGGTTGCTTTCACCGTCAAGACCATATTCGGCAATGTAAGGCAGGCTGTCGCGGTTGGCATAGACTTCAAAGACCTCACCATTGAGAGGAAGGTCGCTAACATCCTGCCAGGCTTTTTCTACGGTGCGTTCTTTGCCATCCCGGATCATACGGGCCGGATTGGTCAGGGCGGTCAACACGCCCAGCGGTGTCCAACTGAATTTATAGGTAAAGGCTGTTGGCCGGGCGGGAACCCCGCCGCAATAGGAGACAAAATCAATGGTGCGCCCTTTGCCCAATACGTCGGCTTTACGCGCCTCATCCACCAGAATATGGGTCAACAGATGGTCAATGCCCGGATCGAGCCCCACCTCATTGACGAGAGACAGACCCTTTGTCGTTGCCTCATCATTAAGGGCAAGCATGTCATCACTTAGATAGCTTGAGGTTGCCATATGGCAATTTGCGCTCAAGGCTATCTTTGCCATTTGCACATGAAAGGCCGCAGGCAGCATGGAGACAATGATGTCGCCCGGATTGAGGGTATTGTGGAAGTCAGCTAATGATGCCTTGTCAGTCAGGTTTAACGGACGGATGTTCAGTTTATTATCTTTGGCGATATGGTCTTTCAAAGCCTTTGCCCGGTCAAGAGACATGTCCCAGACGCTTATCTCACCCCATTTTTTGGCCAGAGCAACAATGCCCGGACCTGATGCCAATCCAACGCCGACCCAATG
The DNA here is from genome assembly GCA_013152755.1 of Alphaproteobacteria bacterium. Classification (GTDB taxonomy): domain Bacteria; phylum Pseudomonadota; class Alphaproteobacteria; order Sphingomonadales; family Emcibacteraceae; genus Paremcibacter. The sequence goes on along the minus strand of JAADFR010000003.1, from coordinate 32,845 downwards.
TATAGCGGGCCATGAGATAGAAGACTGTGATGGCATATATTATCCTTTTTATTTTACAGCGTGAATTTTATCCGTTTTACCATATTCTGTGTCCATCAAGCAGACGGCCTTGTCAAAGCTGTGACGGGCAGAGGCCCATACGGGGTCACTGTCACGGTCTTTCAGGGTCATCAGATGGGGCAACAGTAGCTCTGAAAATTCCATACTGGCCTCCCGCGGCAAAAGGGACGGCAGGTTATCAATGGCAATAATATCCACGGTTTTGCGGCCACTGGGCCCATCAATGGTGATATAGGGCTTATCCCAGCTTGTTGTGTCATGATACAGCGGGATCGGATTAAAGGCACTGAAAGGATCACAGGAAATATCGGCCACCACAGACAGGCGGGCTTTCTCGGTCAGGTCTTTGCGGCGCAGGAATGTGGGGACGTCATCCATGATAAAAGCACAGTTAATCAGGATGTCATGGTCCAGCAGGGCGGTCCGGTCGATCTGTCGGGTTTTGTCCCGGCCCCAGCAGGTGATGTTGGCCCCATGCTGGGTCAGGATTTCCTTGGCACCCTTGCCGCAACGTCCCCCGGCACCGATGATAAGAACCCGCGGTTTTTTGCCTGATACAGCTGACTTCTGAATGGTTTTGTCTAAAAGGGCGGCATTATCAAAAGGATGCAGGCTGCTATCCAGATAGCGTTTCCCGCCTGATTGCTGGTTGTTCCAGTGGGTAAGGGCAAGGGCGGCGCCCATATATCCGGCCCAATAACCAAAAGCAACAACTCTTTTGCCGTCCTTGACCATATATTCAATATCCAGAAGATCGCCGCCGCCCGTCGTGAAGCGGGTCAGCAAGTCCTGCCAGCCACTTTGTTCTTTATAGGCATGGGCAAAATAGATATGGGTGTTTTTCAAGTGTTCTGGCTTGTCTGGCAACTCCTTCAATCCCAGAATGACGGCATTTTTCGGTGCCTTTGCCCATGATCCGGCACCCACCATACGGCAACCTATCGCGGCGAATTGGGCGTCTTCTATAATGCGTTTGTCAGAGCGTTCAACGACGACATCGTAACCTTCATTGATAAGGGCTTTTGCCCCAGAGGGCAGGAGCGGAGTACGGCGTTCCGTGGCGCGAAATTCATGGCGTAACCAGATTATATTTTTTGTCATGTCTTTCCAGAATATGATTATGCTTCAAATATACTTGATTGTAGCTTTCATATATGCCGGATTAAATAGTACAAATCGGGTGAAATTTTGGCATTTTGTAGGAATTACATAAATATTTTCATACATTCTGCGGGGGATAAAAATGGAAATTGGCCTCTAATAAGGCGGCATCTGAACGTGCTATTCCATTATAAGATGTAATATCATGTATTCTTCTAACCCATTTGGCCTATGCTTATGTTTTATATGTGAAATAATGGCCTACGGCAGGGTAAAATTAACCATTCCATAAGTTTTTGCTTCTTATTATCACTTACAGGCCGCAGTTTACATAGCATAAAATACAAAAAAATGAATTGTTGCAGGTCAAGGATAAAAAAAATTAATGATGTACTATAAGGCTTACGTATAGCTTTTTTAGTGTATCCAAGGGTGGGGTTCATGCGTAAAGCTAAAATGCGAGCGCCTGAATCCCGAGTGAATATAGGGTAAGTAATGGGCAATAAATTTGTTGCAGATGGGCAAGATACAGATATTCTGGCTGAGATCATTAATTTCTCGGCTGATGCAATCATATCACTTGATCAAGATCAGAATATTGCTCGATATAACGATGCTGCTGAAAAGATTTTCGGTTATAGCGCCGAAGAGGTTATTGGAAAATCATTAAATATTATTTTGCCTGAATCCATGCATTCCATGCATAAGGATCTTGTCATATCCTATGACAAGACAGGAGAAAAATCGCGCCGGATGGGCCAGCGAATTGATCTCTATGGCGTGACGAAATCAGGGGATAAGGTTCCGCTTGATATTTCAATACAGAAACACCCGGAGGGAAGCTCTTGTCGCTTTACGGCAATTTGCCGGGATATTAGTTACAGGCTGGATCAGGAAAAAGTAATCCGTGAAAATGAAGAAAAATTCAGGATGCTTTTTAATACATCACATCACGTAATTATTGAGATGAATGGGGATGGAGACGTGGTGGAATATAATGACACCATAATTCATATGCTAAAGGTAAAACCACAGAAGGATGTGGGCAAGAAAATATGGGATTGTGAATTCTGGGCCAGTGAAACAGATTTTCTCCTGATAAAAGAGGCTGTGTTAAATCTTAAATCCGGGGAGGATGCTTCTCTTATTGTTAATGTGCGGGGTGAGAATAATCAGAAAATTATTCTGGATATCTCGTTGAAAAAAATATGCCTTGATGATGGGCAATCAACTTTGATTGTTCTTGAAGGTAAAAATATTACCAAGCTCGTGACAGCTAATAAAGCTTTGGTGGCAAGCCAGGCTCGATTGGCGGGGGCGCAAAGAATTGCCCGCCTTGGAAATTGGGAGTGGACTTTGGTGTCCAATGAGGTGACATGGTCAGACGAAGTTTATAATATTTTTGATCTTGAACTCAGCTTCCATGCACCAAAATATGATGCCTTTATGGAAATGGTTCATGTTGAAGACAGGGAGTATGTGAGAAAGGCCATTTTTGACGCTTTGAAAGGCTTGTGTCCCTATAATATTACCCACCGTATCGTTCTTGCTGATGGCGCGGAGAAGGTTGTCAGGCAAATAGGTAAAATATTGCGTACGGATGATGGGGTGGCTGTACGGATGGACGGGACAATTCAGGATATTACCGAACATTGGAACCGGGAACAGGAACTACGTCTTGCCAAAAGACGGGCAGAGGACGCCGATGTGGCCAAGGCTCAATTCTTATCTACTGTAAGTCACGAACTTAGAACGCCGCTCAACGCTATTATTGGTTTTGGGACTTTGATTGCAGATGAGGTGTTGGGGGAAATTAATATTGATGCTTACCGTGACTATGCTGTTGATATTAAAAACAGCGGTGAGGATCTTTTAAAACTGGTTCAGAATATTTTACATATTACGAGCCATCAACTTGGTTCACTTAAAAGCAATCCTCAGAATTTTTCTGTACAGGAATTTTTGGATACAACAAAATCTCTTGTTTCTAACCGGGCAGCGGAGAAGAATATAGATATTGAGACTTCTGTAACTGATGATATGGGGGAACTATATCTGGATCCCGTTCTTATGCAACAGATACTGGTTCACCTTATTGAAAATGCTATTAAATTTTCCGGAGAGGGTGAGACTGTCAAGGTTGATTTATATTCAGAGGGCAATGAAATTATCATTGATATTACCGATCACGGGGTTGGCCTGGAGGATTCAAATATTATCTTTGATCTTTTCGTTCAGGAAAATATGGATTTAAATAGAATATATGGGGGGATCGGCTTGGGGTTAACGATCGTAAAGGATCTGGTGGAGCTTCAAGGCGGCCGGGTTCAGGTGGAAAGTAAAGTAGGGCAGGGAAGTTGTTTTTCTGTTCATTTCTCCAAAAATGAGGTCACGGCTGAGGCTGATGTAAAAATAGGCCGAATGGCTTAGTTGAGGCTCAGGCTAGGCCATATGTTAGGTTGACCAACTTTATTGAGAGTTCTAATTTACGTTAGCGTAAAAAGGGCAAGGCAGGATGCGTATATTATTAATTGACCAATTTGATATTTGTCGAGAGGGTATGAAGGTCATCCTCGGACAGATGGACAAGGATTGTGCTTTTTTGGAAGCGGGCACAATAGAAGAAGCTGTTGATCTGGTAAAAGATGTATTACCGGATATGGTTATTATTGATATTGATGTACCTGATATCAGTAGCTCAGATATGCTGGCCAAGATTGAGAAGGCTGATTTTAAAACTAATATTGTGATTTTTTCTGTAGCGGAAGAATATTCCATAATGCGCAGAGCATATGAAATGGGCATTCATGCTTTCATCAGAAAGCAACCTAAAAAAGAAATCACCATGTCCATTTTAAATATTGTCTTGGCAGGCGGCAGATATTTTACGCCGGAAGTGATCGGGGGGACACCGAATAGAGAAACTTATGGTTTGACCAATGGTGCTGACAGGTCCATTCTGTCTAAACGGCAACTTGAGGTTCTGCATCTGTTATCAGAGGGGAAACCCAATAAAATTATTGCGCGGGAGCTTAATATTGCGACAGGTACGGTAAAAGTACATATTGCCGGGATATTGAAGGCCTTGAAAGCAAAAAACAGAACCCAGGCAGTCAGTATCGCCAACCATATTCATATTCTGTAAGTTTCTTAACTGGCCGCTTTAGCCTTGATTGCTGTAAGGGCATCATCCAGTAAGTCCAGAATTTCCGCAGAGGGCTTTTGCATTTCAGCGTAAGACCTCAACCCCAATATCTGTACCTGAATATAACGGGCGAGGGATTGCAGGTTGCAGTTCCGGCTGACTTCGCCGTTTTTTCTGGCGCGGGTCAGCTCGGTTACGATAATATCCTCAAAGGAGGAGATCATCATAGTGGCTTTGGCGTGTAATTTGTCTGAGCCGGGGCTGACATCAGATATTGTTTTGGCTAACATACAGCATCTAGGACTTTGGTCATCCAGAAGTATCTGTCTTATGAATTGACCAAGTCCCGCCATAAAACTTTCCGCGCTTTCCATATGTTTCTTGAAATTGTCAAAATTCCGGGCGGCATAAAAGTCCATTGCCTGCTGATAAAAACTCTCTTTATTGCCAAAACTGGCATAGATACTGCCGGGGCGCATATCAAGGCAGCTTTCAAGGTCGCGCAGTGACGTTCCGGAAAAACCGTTCCGCCAAAAAATATTCATCGCTTTTTCCAAAGTTTCTACCTTGTCATAACGCTGTAATCTACCCATAAATCTCACCTTGGTTATTTTTATAATATTTATACTTGAACGGTCGCTCAAAATAAAGTAGTTTTTTTGAACGATCACTCAAATATAAACCTGACTGGAAAATGATAATGACTGAATTTGCTGTACATACCCCCGAAACGGCTCCTGAAGATACGCTGCCCCTTTTTGAAAACTCAAAAAAGGCCTTTGGCCGTATTCCCAACCTTCACGCGGTAATGGGGACTTCACCAAGTTTGCTGGAGGCCTATCAGCGTGTCCATGGGCTGTTTATGAAGACATCCCTGTCGGCAGATGAGCAGACTGTTGTCTGGCAGACCATTAATGTTGAGCATGAATGTCACTATTGCGTACCGGCCCATACGGTGGTTGCTCAGATGATGGGGGTTAGCGATGATATTTCCAATGCGTTGCGGGATAACACACCCCTACCGGAAAAGCTGGAAGCCTTGAGGACATTCACCCGCCAAATGCTACTTCAGCGCGGGCAGGTGAGCGAGGAAGATATTAGCATCTTTCTGGATGCCGGTTATACGTCGCAAAATATTCTTGAGGTTATTCTGGGATTGTCGCAGAAAGTCATGAGCAATTATGTAAATCATGTGGCCAAAACCCCTGTAGATGATGCTTTCAAGAAATTTGAATGGACTCCGGCCTGATTATTCATTCAGGAAGGATACCCTCCAACTGACCAAAACGGGCGAGGTTTCCTCTTATCTTTTCGGATAGGGGGCCCTCGCCAAGTTTTGGAACTCGGGCTTTGTCGGTTTCATAAATGGCCGTTTCAAAGGCATCGGCAAAGCCATGATGTTCCTCATGCAAAGACCTTTGCCGTAACAGGGATGATAATTCGGCAATGGCTGTGATGCTGTTATTGCGGCTGAAGCGCGCAAAGCCCTTATACAGAAAATTTTCATCCACATGACGGTCACTTAAGGACAGGAATTCATCCATGAGCTGATAATATAGCTCATTGACATTCAGGGAGGTCATCAGAAATGATATATCCATATCTCTGATTTCCGGCAATTGACCTTTGGGGTCTGATTTAATTTCAATGTCGATCAGCCATTTTTCATTGGCGAGCTGCGTAACGTCTTTCAAATATAATTCCGCTTGATCATACCGAATGCATTTAAGGTGCTGTTCAAGGCTAATAACCCCGGTTTCATCTTTGTGTGGACGGACCAGATCAGAATTTTGAGAGATCAGGGGCAGGTCATGGTGGTTGTTAAAAGGTGTGGTAAAGCCGTGATCACAGGTGAGCCGGAAAACTTCACGGACTTCATGCTCCCGGGCCTTCTTCAGAGCCAAAAAGGTGGTTTGAATGACCTCGGAAGTTGGCAATTGCGATTCAACACGCCATTTGCGCCCATAAACAACCTTTAACGTTTTTTGAGACTTCTGCGTGCGGTAATTATCAAAGCCGATGATCCCGATCTGGATATATACCCCTGTATCATCCGCGCTAACAAAAATGAGATACCGGTCATTATAGTCAATATCCAGTATAATTTTCTCGACGGAATAGCGGCTATGGTGATAGCGCAAATAATGTTGCGGAATACATAGCTCGCCATTTCTTAACTGAACGGACGGCGCATTCTCAACCGGAAATTCGCCATCCAACAGGGGGAGATCAGGTTTGATTTTCATTTTATATCACAGACCGTGTATCGTTATTGCACCACATAGAGTTGCCAAACGAGCGCGCCCGCCGTACCCACAATGCCCATGAGCGTTCCCATGGCTCCCAAGCCGCGTGCTACCAAGGGCTTGTTGGGGCCAGACAGGGCATAGGCATGTGATAGACGGGCGAGGACAAAAAGTAAGGCCAGCCCAAATACGGTATTTTGTGCCGCCCCCGAAATTTCCAGAAAGCCAAGCAGAATAAGAAAGATGGACGCATTTTCAGCCAGATTTCCATGGCGGCGAATTTTGTGACGCAAAATATCATTCCCGCCATCACCAAGGGATACTTCAGATGTTCTGCGGGCAAAACCAACTGTCATCATCAGAGCAACCTGCATTGTACCAAGAAATGCGGCTGTGTAACCACTGATAACGGGTAGGGCAATATGATCCATTTTATTTCCTTTGTTGTGGATTATCATTGTTATCTTGCTTGTATATTTAGCATCTATAGCGTCATTGACAAGTCGATGAAAAACTGACAGCATGGTGCATAAATGAACCACTAATAGGCGTTACTTGTCATGAATTGGGATGATTTAAAAATATTTCTGGCGGTTGCCGAGGCCACCTCCATGCGGGCGGCGGCCAAACAGTTAAAGGTAAGTCATTCTAAAGTTTCACGACGGATAGAATCGCTGGAAGCAAATATGGGGGTTAAGTTATTTGACCGGATGCCCGATGGTTACCGCCTGACGAAATCAGGTGAGGAGCTTTTGCCTGTGGCGCTTCAGACGGACGACAGCCTGCATGCCTTCGGCCGCAGTGTCCGTGGCCGGGACAATGTCCTTGAGGGCCAGGTATGTGTCACAATTCCTGATGTGGTGGCGATAAATCTATTCGTCCCGTATTTTCTTGATTTTATGGTGGAAAATCCGGGCATACAGATAAAGGTGAGTGATTCCACAGAAATGTTTGATTTATCCCGGCGGGAGGCTGACGTGGCCATTCGGATGACCAACGCACCGCCGGAACATTTGATCGGGCGGTTTCTGGGCAATACGCATCAGGCGGTTTATGGCACACGGGCCTATGTTCGGGAGCATCGCCCTGATTTGCCGGGGTCTACGGCCCGGTGGGTTGGCTGGGGGATGCCGGAAAAACGCCCTGACTGGCTGGACAAGTCACCTTTCCCCCATCTGGAGGTGATGGGGCACTTCAATAATATCCTTATTCAGGTTGAGGTAACCAAGCGGGGCGCGGGTATCGGACGCTTCCCGTGTTTTATCGGGGATCATAGCCCCGAACTGGTGCGCTTGAGCGACCCGTTGCCGTCTCTGGATGTTTGGTTGCTGTCACACCGTGACCTTCGGGCGGCGGCGCGTATGCGGGCCTTCCGGCAATTTATCATTGGCCATGGCTCAGATATAAAAGCCCGGCTGGAAGGCAAGGCGGGTGAGACTGTGGTATGTTCGGATGTGTGAGAATTAAAGGCTGGCGTTTGTATCAAACTTTGGGGCTTTAATAAGCTCTTTGGGGATGCCGGTCAGAAAGCTCTGAGAATAATCAATGCCCATTTCAGTCAGTATTTTCAGGGTTTCTTCGTCCGGAATACCTTCTGCGATGATTTTCTTGCCTTTTGATTTTCCAATATCAATGACGAGCTGAATGAAGCGGCGGGTCTCTGGGCTGTTCAGTATTTCTTCGGAATAAATACGGTCAATTTTATAATAATCAACGGGAAAATGGCTCAGGTTATGAAAATTGCTTGATCCGATCCCAATGTCATCAAGGGCTAATTTAAAACCGGAATTTTTTAGTTTTTCCATAGTTTTGATGGCTGTGGATATATTCTGGTTGGCAATAGTCTCGGTTATTTCCAGTATAATTTTGCCCTTTGGTACATTATAGGTAGAGACCAGATCACGCAAAATTCCGGCAAAGCGCGGGCTGGTAAAGGATGAACTGGTTAAATTAATGGATATGCTATATATGGCGTTTTGATCTGCCTTATGTAACTGATGGTAATTCTGACACAGAAGATTGATGACATAGAGGTCAATCTCCTGAGACATTTTATTGAAATTGGCATGTTTTAGAATTTCAACAGGTGGCTCGACGGTCGTATCCGTTCGATAATGACGCAACAGTATTTCGTATTTATTTTCTTTGGGCGTATCGCCAAGCGCAATGATTGGCTGGGCAAAAAGGCCAAGTTCAGAATTATCCAGAGCCTGACGTACCTCCTGTAGTCCCAATCGTTTCTGGCGATACTCATTGAATTTTCTGCTGTCCTCCGACACATACCAATAGGCACGCCCAGCCGAGAGAAAGGCTTTTTGAATGGAAAATTCAAGACGTGAGAAACTTTCACCAGCATGGCTTCCCAGCGGGGTGATACCAATCAGTAATTTGGGCAGATATATTTTGCCCTTTATATCTATTTTACAGGGTGAATTTTGATCAATGAAATCATGCAACCGGCTTTCATGGGTTTCATAATCGCCGGTGAGAACAACCATGAAGGCATTGAAGGAAACCTTTACAATGATCGCGTCCTCGAAATTCTGCTGAACGACCGTTTCTATGCGCCGGATCATAATACTTTCCGCTGTCAGACCATTTGGTTCATTTAAACGGATTACCTCGGACGCCGGGTTTATCTGAATTTTAATTAACAAATGTGGGTCACCGGTTTCCCGTAACCTATGGAAAAGGGTGGAAAAAGATGAAATGTCATAGATATTGGCAATTTCAGGATTATCATCCGGGACAAAGTTTGTGTTTACGGACAACATGGCGCGATATTCATATTCTGCCAATATCCGAATGGCGGCCTGAACAATAAGCGGAATAAAAAATGGCGTCAGAACGCCCCATCCATAGTCTCTGGTCAGTAACGACAAGCCGCCCACGGTAGCGGCACCAATATAGGTCAGGGGATTCCTGAATGTTTTTTTTGCCCCTATCATGATAGACCGGCACAAAGTTCCCATATTATTGGTTGGTTCCTCAGACATCCAGTTCCTTAATATCGTGTAATGTCATTTATCTTATTTAATAACAAAAAACAGTATAACGGCAAGTTAATATCACCGGGTTATTAAAAATCTGGTAATTTGAACGCTGGAAAATTGAATTATTTCGATATTTATAAAATATTCAGGCAAGGCATAATCGGCCCTGCCTGTAAATATTACTTTTCCATGGCGGCGGTTTGCATGGATTTTTGCAGTTTTTCAAAGGCGCGGACTTCGATCTGACGCACCCTTTCACGGCTGATATTATATATCTTGCTCAGATCTTCCAGAGTGGAGGGACTATCTTTCAGGCGCCGTTCGGTCAGGATATGCTGTTCCCGCTCGTTCAGTTCCTTCATGGCATCGGCCATGAGGGCGCGGCGGTTGGTCAGTTCCTCATCATTGGCATAGGCGGTTTCCTGATCAATGGCATTCTCATCTTGCAGCCAGTCCATCCATTCACCCTCGGCATCGGCGCGCATGGGCGCGTTGAGGGAATGGTCGGCCCCGGCCATACGGCGGTTCATCTGAACTACATCATTTTCGCTTACATTCAGGCGGGTGGCAATTTCGGTCACATCATCAGGATGCAGGTCGCCTTCGTCAATGGCCTGAATCTGGCCTTTGATGCGGCGCAGGTTGAAAAAAAGTTTTTTCTGGGCGGCGGTGGTGCCGATCTTGACCAGCGACCATGAGCGCAGGATATATTCCTGAATTGAGGCCTTGATCCACCACATGGCATAGGTGGCCAGACGGAAACCCCGGTCCGGGTCAAAGCGTTTCACCGCCTGCATCATGCCCACATTGCCTTCGGAAATAAGCTCACCCACCGGCAGGCCGTAGCCCCGGTAACCCATGGCGATTTTAGCCACAAGACGCAGGTGGGAGGTCACAAGTTTATGGGCGGCTTCGCTATCCTCATGTTCGGTCCATGCTTTGGCCAGCATAAATTCTTCCTCAGGTTTCAGCATGGGGAATTTGCGAATTTCCTGAAGATATCGGGTAAGGCTACCCTCCGGGGTAATTGCCGGTGTTATTTGTCTGGCCATATAATCTCTCCACCTTTCGGTATTATATCACATATTCGCCTGTATTTTAACCATTTTCCAAGGCCGAAATAAGGCGTTTCATATCATTTGGGGTCTCCGCCTCAAATGTCAAGTCTTCCCCGGTGGTTGGATGACGAAATCCGATCACATATGCGTGAAGGGCTTGGCGCTTAAAATCATTGATCGCCTGCTGGGCCGGAGCCGAGAAGTTTTTTGACTGTATAGGGCCGGATTTGCCGTAAAAGGGGTCGCCGACCAGCGGATGGCGAATGTGGGACATATGCACGCGCACCTGATGGGTCCGTCCAGTTTCAAGGCGGCATTCTACAAGGCTCAGGCTGGGCGCCAGACGTTTCAGGGCGCTGCCCCTGTCAAAAGTTTTGCGCTTTGGTTCCAGCCGCCGGATCACCTGATAATGGGTGATGGCATCGCGCCCCCGGTTGCTTTCATAGGGAACGACCGCCATTTTAAGGCGATTGCGCGTGTCACGGCCAATTTTCTCATGAATAATGCCCGAGGCCGGATTGGGAACTCCCCAGACTACGGCCTGATAGGCGCGCTCAAGGCTATGTTTGGCAAATTGTTTGGCCAGCTTGTTATGGGCGCGGTCGGTCTTCGCAGCGATCATCAGGCCGCTGGTGTCTTTGTCAATACGGTGGACAATGCCCGGCCTTTTGACCCCGTTAATGCCCGACAGACTGTCGCCGCAATGATAGATCAGGGCATTGACCAGCGTGCCGTCCGGGTTTCCGGGCGCAGGATGGACCACCATGCCGGCGGCCTTATTGATGACGATCACCTGATCATCCTCATAGACCACATTGAGGGGAATATCCTGTCCCTCCGGTTCCGGTTCGGTCATATCAGGCAGAGTGAAAAATATCTGATCTTGGCATTTGACCCGGTATGACGGGTCGTTTATGGTCTCGGTCACATGGGAAGATTTGGCGCGGGTGATTTTCATCAGGCCATCCGTGATGATCTGCTTTAACCGTGACCGGCTCAGGTCATCCACGGCCCCGGCAAGATACTTGTCAAGGCGCAGGCCCTCAGCCTCTTCTTCCACGGTTAAATGGATATTTGTATCTTCACTATTGGAATTTTGTAACGTCATGACAGAAGAAGTGCCAAAAAACAGCCCCTTTCTCAAGTTTATTGTGATTTTTATGGGAATATTAATTGCGGTGGGCCTCGCCGTGGTGGTCTGGAAAGTCATAGATCTGGCTCAACAAAAGGCCGCGCGGGAAAAACGCGAGGCGGCTGAACTTGTCCAGCCCGCATCACAATTGCCTGAACAACCCTTTGCATTTGATGTAACATTGGCTGCCGGTGAAGTGATTCTTGAAAGCACGGCGGCCCCCGGCGGTCTGTGGCTGCGTATTGGCCGGGACGATAAAACCAGCCGGATGATATTTATGGATTACGCAGGCAAGACCCTTGGCCGGATAAAGGTAATCCATGAAGACCCTGAATCTGCCAACTGACTTGAGGGATAAAATCCTTCGCCATGCAGTGGATAGCTATCCCCATGAGGCCTGCGGATTGCTTATCGGGCAGGGGGGGCAGGTGAGGGATGTTATCCCATCGCCAAATTTATCAGACAGCCCGGAAAAGAATTTTGAGATTGATCCGGCTTTGATCATCCACCATCAAAGAAAAGCCCGGGCTGGCAGTGACAGCATCATCGGCCATTACCACAGTCACCCGGACGGGGCGGCGCAGCCATCCGTCCGTGATCAGGCACAAAATTACGATAGTGATCTGATTTGGCTGATTGTCCGTGTGACAGCCGATAGCCCGCAGGATATGAATGCTTTTGCGTCAAACGTCGAGGGCGGATCTTTGGCGCCTATTCCTCTGAATTGTCCGCCACGGGCAGGGACAATTTAATAAGCCCCTTCATCTTATTTGGGTCAATGGGCTTGCCCCGGCGCAGGATGCTGATCCGGCCCTCTCGGGCAAGATGTTTGGCCTGTTGCTTGACGGCCAGCAGATATTTGCGCCAGGCGTCCTTGGGGCTGTTTTCTTTTGCCCGGTCATCGGCAATTTCAATAGCAATATCGCGCGGCGCAACCGCAGAGCCGCGCTCCACGGCTCGCATGATGTAAAGAATGATCGGGTCTTCTTCTTTTTCGGTGGTTTCAATATCCTGTGTCATGGCTCGCATCTAACATGAAAAAGTCAAATGGGCCAGATAAAAACTTTATATTCTGTTTTCAGTCCCTATATTAGGATCAATGTTCTGAATATAGGGATGGGATTGCCATTGATTAATATTGTCTGGGGGGTTTTGATTGGTGTTGTGATGGCGGCACCTTTGGGACCAGTGAATTTAATCTGTATCCGGCGCACGCTGGCCTATAGCAAACGTAACGGCTTTACGGTCGGCCTCGGGGCCGCTGTGGCTGATACCATATTCGGGGCCGTTGCCGCCTTTGGCCTGTCGTCTGTGATGGGTATGGTGCATCAGGTGAACAATTGGTTTGAAATCATTGGCGGTATCATCCTGATCATTGTCAGTATTAACCTCTGGACCAAACATCCTCATCTTGCCGATACGGAAGACACGGTTCGGGACCGGGTTAAGGGGGCCATCGGGGCCTTTATGCTGACCATACTGAATCCCATGACGGTTGTGGGCTTCGTGGCTCTGTTCGTGGCGTTGGGCTTACAGGATATGGGGCAGACACCGATGAATGCGGCGGCCATTACCCTTGGCATATTCCTGGGGTCCAGTCTGTGGTGGTTTACCATTACCCGGTGCGCCGGTTATATGCGGGGCCGCCTGTCTGATGATCATCTGTTGAATATTAACCGAATATCAGCAGCCATCGTCGCCCTGTGCGGCATCTGGGCTTTGGGTAAAAATATCCTTTAATATTTTACCTTGCCATTGGCGATGAAAAAGCCGTTGCGGAAATCCGGTTTCTGATAACGGAAAGGCGTTCCATCCGGGTTGACGACGGTGCCCCCGGCAGCATTCAGCACCGCATGTCCGGCTCCGGTATCCCATTCCATAGTCGGGCCAAAGCGCGGGTAAATATCCGCTTCCCCGGCGGCAACAAGGCAGAATTTCAGGGAACTTCCGGCGCTGACGATGTTTGTAACGCCAAGTTTTTCCAGAAAGGCATTGGTCTGATCATCCCGGTGGGATTTGCTGGCCACGGCGACAATGCCGCTTTCCGGCACATCGCGGACGGTGATGGGGCTTTCTGCGCCCATGAAACGGCCTTCGCGAATATCCATTTGAACGGCGGTTTGGGGGTCTTTGGCCACAAACATCCGGCCAAGGGCAGGGGCATAGACAATGCCAAAGCTGGGCTGACCATCTTCTATCAAGGCGATATTAACGGTAAAGTCTGTGCCCTTCTTGACAAATTCCTTGGTGCCGTCGAGGGGGTCCACCAACCAGAATTTATCGGTGACATCGGGAATATTCCCGGCACTGGCCTGTTCCTCGGCGATGACCGGGATATGGGGGGCGATGTCCGCAAGGTCACGCAGGATAATCTTTTCAGCGGCCTCATCGGCGGCAGTTACCGGCGATTTGTCGCCCTTGTAATTGACCTCGAAATCAAGAGCAAATATCTCCATGATTTTTCGACCTGCTTCCAATGTGGTTTCATATAATTTTTCGGAAAAAAGCGTGTAAGGGCTGGCCGATTTTGTCATGTTGAATTTCCTGTGTTGTTGGCCTTGTTATTATCAGTTTGCTATTATATGTTCAATCTGGTTTTTTGAGATTATAGAAAAGAAAGTAGCTGTCCCCATGAATGATGTAGATTTTTCGGCCCTGTTATGTTCCAGGCTCTGCCATGATTTGATTAGCCCGGTGGGGGCCATAGCCAACGGCCTTGAAATTCTGGTGGATGAAGAAGATGAGGATATGCGCGGGGAGGTTATGAAGCTCCTTAATCACAGTGCAGAGGTCACTTCGGCCAAGTTAAAATTTTTCCGCCTGTCTTTCGGTGCAGCGGGCGGTTTTGGCGAGAAAGTCCCCCTCAGAGAAGCCGAAGATGCCATTAAAGGCCTGTATGATGCTGGAAATATAGAACTTTCCTGGCATTCTGATGTGGGCGGCATGGATAAAAATGCCATGAAAGTGATGCTGAATATGGTATTGCTGGCCGGGGAAAGCCTGTTCAGGGGAGGCAGCCTGCGGGTGGAAATCAAAGAACAATCACCCTCTATTTCGGTTTTGGTGACCGTGCTTGGAGACAAGGTAATTTTTCAGGAAGCTATCCGTATGGCCCTCTTGGGAAAAACTACAGCGGATAATATCGAAGCAAAATCCGCTCCGGCATTTCTTGCGGCCAATGCGGCAAATAAAATTGGCAGTAAAGTAGAATATTCATTGCATAATGAACAAAGCTTTTCACTTTCCCTGACCTATGAGGAACGATGAATATTGTTCGGCCCATAGTTTTCGGGAAAGATTGAACAGGCGGCCTGAATTTTTTTAATTTAAAATTGTCATCATTTTACCCCTTTTTAACCTATTTCGCTGATCTTGGTGATTAGTGAAGGTTTGCGGTTCTTCTTATCGCATAGAAAAGGTAGTAAAAAATGGATGATTTGCTAAACGAATTTCTCACAGAAACGGCGGAGAGCATCGACGAAGTTGATGCCGAGATGGTGGTCCTTGAACAGGATCCAACCAACAAACCTATTCTGGATAATATTTTCAGGCTTGTTCATACGATTAAAGGAACTTGCGGATTTCTGGGATTGCCGCGTCTGGAATCAGTGGCTCATGCCGGTGAAAATGTTTTGGGAAAATACCGCGACGGTGAATTGGTTGTTACGTCTGATTCTGTGACACTTATTCTGTCTGCCCTTGACCGGATCAAGGAAATCCTCGCCGGACTTGAAGCAACACAGGAAGAGCCGCAGGGTGATGACAGCGAAATCATTCAAAAGTTGAATGTGGTCGCCAGCGGCGGTTCGGTAGAGGCCGTTGTTGCGGCGCCTGAACCAGAAACTGATGTGATCGAGATGCCTGAAATTACCCAATCGAAAAATATTTTGCCCGGTCAGGTGTCCTTGGAGGAATTGGAGGCTGCTTTTGCTGCTGCCCCCGGTCCGGATGATGAAGACGATGACGATGCGACAGCCGTTCAGGATGAAGGTGACAGTCTGTTCAAATGTATTGGTGGTGCCGATGCGGTAAAAGTCATAACTCATCTTTTCCATAACCGGATTCTTGGCGATGCTTCTGTAAAAAACCTGATGGATGGTGTCAATACAAGAGACAGCAAGGCCAAAATGGGGGATTTCTTCACTTCATATCTTGGAGATAATAAAAATAGTGGCCCCAGCATAGAGGCCGCCTTTGCGCCATTTATTTCCCATAACATCACGGTTGAACAAAATAAAACTGTCCGTAAATTGCTCGAGTCTGTGTTGGAAGAGGTGGATTTATCCCCTTTACTGGCAGACGCCGTATTGGCGGAATATGACGATATTTCCGACCAGTTCCTTGAGGAAGTAAGCAAAAAAGCTCAGAGTAAAAAGGTCGAAAAAGACAAAGTGGCCGCTAATGCCAAATCCGGGGAACCAAGTATTGCTAACCAGAGTATTCGGGTGAATGTACAGGTTCTGGAAGATCTGATGACAATGGTCAGCGAATTGGTGCTGACCAGAAATCAGCTCATGCAGCTTTTGCGCAACAGCGATGACAGTGAATTTTCTATTCCCTTACAACGCCTTAGCCAATGTACAACGGAACTGCAGGAAGGGGTTATGAAAACCCGTATGCAGCCGGTGGGCAATGCCTGGGCAAAACTGCCACGGATCATCCGGGATTTGCAACTGGAACTTGGCAAGAAAATAGACCTTCAGATGCTTGGGGCGGATACGGAACTTGACCGTCAGGTTCTGGAAATGATTAAAGATCCGCTGACCCATATGGTGCGCAACTCCGCAGACCACGGTATCGAAATGCCGGATGCCCGGCTTGCCGCAGGAAAGAAAGAAACCGGCACGGTGCGCCTGAATGCGTTCCATGAAGGCGGCCATATTATCATTGAAATTACCGATGATGGCGCTGGCCTGCCGGTTGAGAAGCTGAAAGCCAAAGCACTGAAAAACGATTTGGCGACCCAGGAAGAGCTGGACGCAATGTCCGACAATCAGATTCAGCGGTTTATTTTCCATGCGGGTTTTTCAACAGCAGAAAAAGTTACCGCTGTGTCCGGTCGCGGCGTTGGTATGGATGTGGTGCGTAGTAACATCGAAAAAATCGGTGGTACTGTTGACCTGAAATCAATTGAAGGTAAGGGGACAAGTTTCAGCATCAAGATTCCACTGACCTTGGCCATTGTATCTGCCCTGATCGTTAAGTGCGGTGATGACAGATTCGCTATTCCCCAGATCAGTGTTCTGGAGTTGGTTCGGGCCTCCAAGGATTCCGAACATAGTATTGAGCATATCAATGATACGCCTGTTTTACGTCTGCGGGACCGTTTGCTGCCGTTGGTTCGACTGGACGAAATTCTCGGTATGGCCGGGGATAAATCCGAGGAAGACGAGGAAGCTCGTAAAGAAGATTATATTGTCATTAGTCAGGTGGGTACTTTCACCTTTGGCATTGTGGTTGATCAGGTATTCGATACGGAAGAAATTGTGGTCAAGCCCGTTGCACCAATCCTGAAAGATTTGCATACTTTCTCTGGCAATACCATTCTGGGTGATGGCAAGGTCATTATGATCCTTGACCCTAATGGAATTGTTAACCAGATCAGCGATAAAGTGACTGATTCCTCCGGTCTTGGTATGGAAGAAGACGTAAAACAGACGGCAGCCCGTAATGACAATGAGGCTATTCTCCTGTTCCGGGCTGGTAAAGACAGTCGCCGGGCTGTGCCTCTGTCTTTGGTAGCACGTTTGGAAGAAATTGAGGTGAGCACTATTGAGGAGGCCGATGGTCAGCCTGTTGTTCAATATCGCGGACAGCTCATGCCATTGCTGACTGTAAGCGCCTCATATGAGTTGAAACAGGAAGGCCGCCAGCCGGTTCTTGTCTTTACGGACGGCGACAAGACGATGGGCGTTGCTGTGGATGAGATTATCGACATTATGGAGGATAAAATTGATATTGAATTGTCATCCACTATAGCCGGACAGGTCGGTACAGCCGTGATAGACGGTGAGGCTACAGAAATCATTGATGTGGCTTATTATATTGAAAAGGCCTTTGGTAGCTTGGGGTCTTCCAGCACGTCGGGCCATACGGGACTGCATAGTCAATCTAATATTCTACTGGTTGATGACAGCAAGTTCTTCCTGAATATGATCAAGCCGCTACTATCTGCTGCGGGCTATAAGATTACCGCTGTGGATAGCGGTGCTGCGGCCTTGGAATTGCGTGAGCAGGGCGAAGATTTTGATATTATTATCAGTGATATTGAAATGCCGGATATGGATGGCTTTACCTTTGCCGAACAGGTTCGCGAGAATGGTATCTGGCAGAGAACGCCTTTGATTGCCTTGTCCTCTCATCAAACACCTAAAGACTTTGCCCGGGGCCGAGAGGTCGGATTTGACGATTATGTGGTTAAGCTGGACCGGGATAACCTGATGGGTGCAATCACCGAGCAGATTGGCAAGAAAAAGAACGCGGCGTAATATTAAACAGGATAAAGTAACATGGAAAATGATAATAAAGATTATGTGACAATACGGCTAGCGGGCCAACTGTGCGGTATTCCGGTACTGGAAGTGCATGACGTCTTGTCAGAACAAACTATTACGTCAGTTCCCCTTGCACCGCCTGCCGTTGCTGGCGTGCTCAATCTTCGGGGCCGAATTGTTACTGCGATAAACCTCAGAAAACGATTAGGGCTGAAAGATAAGGAATCTGGCGGCGAAAACATGAGCATCGTTGTCGAATATGAGGGTGAACCCTATAGTCTTCTGATTGATGGTGTCGGTGATGTTCTGTCCTTTTCCGAGGATTCTTTTGAGCGTAATCCAGTAACATTGGACCCATGCTGGCAAGACGTATCCAGCGGTATTTTTCGCATGGAAGGTGAACTGATGGTTATCCTTGATGTGGAAAAATTATTGAATTTTGGAAAAACGCAGGCAGAAGCTGCTTGATATTTGGTCATTAGAATGTGATGTCCTGTAAAATCTGGAGAGAAGTAAAATGAAATCCTGCCTTGTCGTAGATGATTCAAAAGTAATCAGAAAAGTGGCCCGCCGTATTCTGGAGGAGCTTGATTTTGATATTAGAGAGGCAGTTGATGGCCAGGATGCTCTTGATTCCTGTCTTAATGACTTGCCGGATGTTGTTCTGCTGGATTGGAATATGCCGGTAATGAACGGATTAGATTTTCTTAAAGCCCTTCGGGCATCTGAGGGGGGTGATAAGCCAGTGGTTGTTTTCTGCACCACGGAAAATGATATGAGCCATATCAGCGCCGCCATATCCGCCGGGGCGGATGAATATATTATGAAGCCCTTCGACCGTGAAATCATTGAATCAAAATTCTCTCAGGTAGGAATAATCTAGGTGCAGTCAAATTATCTAAAAAATAAAGAGGACACGGGGCGTGTGGCTAGAAGTGGGCAATATCGGGTCATGATCGTTGATGATTCAGCGGTTATCCGGGGCCTTATGTCCAAATGGTTGTCGGAAGACCCTGCTATTCAGATCGTCGGTACGGCCGGGAATGGCGAAATGGCACTGACGAGTATGCCCAGGTTTGACCCGGAAATTATCATACTCGACATTGAAATGCCGGTAATGGACGGGCTTACCGCGTTGCCGAAATTTTTTGAAATTGATCCAAAGGTTAAGGTTATTATGGCCTCGACATTGACGGGGCGTAATGCAGAAATCAGTATGCGTGCCCTGTCCATGGGAGCTTCTGATTATGTCGCCAAGCCGACCAGTAATCGTGAAGTTGCAACTTCCATGAGTTTTCAGGAAGAACTCATAAGCAAGGTGATCAGCATTGCGGCAGCAAGTCGCCTGAGAAATGGTGGTAAAGTCTTTCACGGTGCAAAGAGCCTGATAGACAAGCAATTTACGCCCTTATCAAAGGCAAATCCAGTTGTTGAAAAGCGTAAATTCTCCAGAGGCAAGTCTTCCATTCTGGCTATAGGCAGTTCCACTGGTGGGCCGCAGGCTTTGCTGACTGTCCTTAAAAATCTGGGTTCTGTGAATGTTCCGGTTGTCATTACGCAACATATGCCAGCGACTTTCACCAGTATTCTGGCGAAGCATTTGACACAATCAACCGGTTTTGACTGTAAGGAAGCCGAAGACGGTGACAGGCTTGAAAATGGCAAGGTTTATATTGCGCCGGGTGATTTTCATCTGACCGTCGTGGAAAAAGGCGGCGGGAAAGTCATTGCGCTTAATCAGGAGCCGCCCGAGAATTTTTGTCGTCCGTCTGTGGAACCAATGTTCAGGAGCCTGACCAAGGTATATGGACCAGAAGTCTTTGCTGTAATATTGACGGGCATGGGCCATGACGGTCTGAATGCCAGCCGGGAATTGGTGGAAGCGGGGGGTAAATTGATCGCGCAGGATGAGGAAACAAGTGTTGTATGGGGGATGCCGGGGGCCGTCAGTAATGCGGGGCTATGCAGCGGTATATATCCTTTGGATCAAATAGGATCAAAAATTAAAGAGAAATTGATGGGACTGCCACAATGAGAAAAGAAGATTTTGAGCTGCTCAGCAAGATCTTGAAAGAAAGGTCAGGACTGGTATTATCAGAGGATAAAATCTATCTTCTGGAAAGTCGATTGACGCCAATTGCCCGTAAAAAAGGCATGGAGACGCTGGATGATTTGATCAATGAGGTCAGGTTACGGCGCAAAGAAGATCTTTTGTCTGAAATTACCGATGCGATGACGACCAATGAGTCTTTCTTTTTTCGGGATAATACGCCTTTTGATTTGTTTCGGGAAGATGTATTGCCGGGTCTTTTGCAGTCCCGCGCGTCATCCAAGCGGTTGCGCATTTGGTGCGCGGCGGCATCGACGGGACAGGAGCCCTATTCTCTGGCGATTATTCTTAGTGAGTTGGAAGCTAAATTAAGTGGGTGGAAAATTGATATTGTCGGCACAGATCTGTCTCGATCTGTTTTGGATAAGGCCAGAGCCGGAATATATTCCCAATTTGAGGTTCAAAGAGGATTACCCATTAAGCTGTTGATGAAATATTTTACCCAGGCGGGTGAGATGTGGCAAATATCTGAAAAAATCCGAAAAATGGTCACTTATAAACCGTTTAATCTTTTGGATAGTTTTGCGGCCCTTGGGACATTTGATGTGATTTTCTGCCGTAATGTGTTGATTTATTTCCATCAGGATACGAAGGCGCAGGTTCTGGACAGATTGCGGCGGCAATTACCCGCTGACGGGACATTGTTTCTCGGGGCGGCGGAAACAGTGCTGGGATTAAGTGATAAATTCAAACCCGTGCCAGGAAAACGCGGCATGTATGTTACAGCTGATCATGCGGACCAAGTACGTAAAGCCGGTTAAAAACATTGACCATATGACATAAAAAAAGGCCACTCCTGTGTAGGGAAGTGGCCTTTTAAGTTTTGGTAAATTTTAATATTTACCGGAGATTACTTGGCATTTCTTAGCTGGCGACAGCGACGTCTTCTTTTTGTTCTGGATCGCGCAGGACATACCCGCGTCCCCAAACGGTCTCAATGTAATTTTCGCCGCAGATTGTCATCAGTTTCTTACGTAATTTACAGATAAATACATCAATGATTTTCAGTTCCGGCTCATCCATTCCGCCATATAGATGGTTGAGGAACATTTCTTTGGTCAGCGTCGTGCTTTTGCGCAGGGACAGCAGTTCAAGCATGGCATATTCCTTGCCGGTAAGGTGAACACGCTGATTATTGACATCAACTGTTTTGGTATCCAGGTTAACCGCCAGTTTACCTGTGCGGATAATGGATTCCGCATGGCCTTTGGACCGGCGGATGATGGCCTGTATTCGGGCAACCAGCTCTTCTTTGTAAAAGGGTTTTGTCAGATAATCATCGGCCCCGAAACCAAGTCCTTTAACCTTATTTTCCAGTTCGCCCATGCCAGACAGGATGAGGATAGGGGTGGTGACCTTTGACAGACGTAGTTTTTTCAACACGTCATATCCATGCATATCCGGCAAGTTCAAATCAAGCAGGATGATGTCATAATCATATAATTTCCCTAAATCTATACCTTCTTCGCCCAGATCAGTGCAGTATATGTTAAAGCCTTCTGCTGATAACATTAATTCAATACTTTTAGATGTGGATGGATCATCTTCTATGAGCAACACGCGCATTATAATTCCCTCTATTTTGCAATTGTTTAATACTAAATTTATACCGTTAACTAATTTCTGTTAACTATTATTAATACAATTGGTTAACAATTGGTAACCAAAGATAGATTTTGAGGGGTTTTTTGGACAAATATTAATGGTATTATCTGGAATTATTATAGGAATATCGTTATAACTCATTGAAAAATAAAGATATTAATGATTATTACTTAAGGTTTAAGTTAATAATAAATTAGAGAAAAAATATTATTTTTTAGTAAGTTTTTCTGTGATCCAAAGTGTTTTTAGCGTAACATGACCTCAATTATGATCAATTGAAATGAAATATGGTATATACGTTACAGGCTGAAATTGAGCGGATGCAGGGCTGGCGCTATTATGGCCGTGTTGTTGGCGTGCAGGGGCTTCTGGTCGAAGTTTCCGGTGCTCAGCGGTCACTAAGTATCGGCTCCCGCGTTAACCTTTTATCCCGTCAGGATAAGGTCATCCCCTGTGAGGTGGTTGGCTTCAAGAGTGATAGCGCGCTTCTTATGTCATATTCCATGCTGGAAGGGGTCGGGGTTGGGTGCCGGGCTTTTGTTATCGGTGAAACCCCGGTTGTTCATCCTTCGGCTCAATGGCTGGGCCGGGTGGTCAATGCCATGGGGGAGCCCATTGATGGTAAAGGTCCGATAAAATCCGGGGCTGAGGCCTATCCGCTTCGTGCGCAACCGCCGGCGGCTCATCTGCGTCAGCGGGTTGGGGAGAAAATTGACCTTGGTGTGCGTTGCCTGAATACCTTTGTTACCTGCTGCAAGGGACAGCGGATGGGGATATTTGCCGGTTCCGGGGTGGGTAAATCAATTCTACTGTCCATGTTCGCCCGTTATGCGCGCTCGGATGTATCGGTCATTGGCCTGATTGGCGAGCGGGGCCGGGAAGTGCAGGAATTTATTGAAGACGATCTGGGCGAAGAAGGTCTGGCGCGGAGCGTTCTGGTTGTGGCAACCTCCGATGAAACGGCGCTCATGCGGCGGCAGGCGGCCTATATGACCCTGACGATCAGCGAGTATTTCCGGGATCAGGGCAATGATGTTCTGTGCCTGATGGATAGCGTGACACGTTTTGCCATGGCCCAGCGGGAAATCGGTCTTGCGGGCGGCGAACCTCCGGCCAGCAAGGGCTATACGCCGACCGTATTCACCGAACTGCCAAGGCTGTTGGAGCGGGCCGGGCCGGGCATTGAAAAGGGGACAATCACCGGATTATTCACGGTACTTGTTGAGGGCGATGATCATAATGAACCCATATCGGATGCGGTGCGCGGCATATTGGACGGCCATATCATGCTGGACAGGGCGATCGCAGAGCGGGGCAGATTTCCGGCTATTAATGTGCTCAGGTCTATTTCCCGGACAATGCCGGGTTGTAATAGTAAGGAACAAAATGATCTATTGGTTACTATTCGTAAATATTTGGCAGACTATAATGACATGGAAGAAATGATTCGTCTTGGCGCCTATCGCCCCGGTGCAAACCAGGAGGTTGACGCGGCAATTCATTATCACCCTGCGCTTGAAGAATTCATGGCCCAGAAGAAAACAGAACGCAGTACGCTGACAGAAGGTTATGCACAACTTGAGCAGATATTGCAGAATGGCCCTTTTGGTGAGAACCCGGTCAATGAAAATAGTTAAAAATACAAGAAACAGGAAATGTTTATAAAATGAGTCGTAATGGCATGACAGGAATGATCCGGTTACATAAGTGGCAATTGGATGAAAAACGCCGGGATATGGTTGAGCTTGAAAAAATGAAAGCCGACCTGCAACAGAATCTAACCGACCTTCAGACTGAACTGATTGCGGAACAGAAGAAAGTAGCAGAATCACCCGTGGTCAGCATCGCCTATGCGGGATATGCCCAACAGGTTATGGTGCGGCGGATGAATATCGTCAATTCAATATTGGAAATTGAGGCCTCTATTGAGGAAATGAAGGATCAGCTTGCGGATGCCTTCAAGGAATTGAAGAAATATGAGGTTGTCGAACAGCGCGAACGGCAGAGAGAGCTTGCTGAACGTGACCGGCGCACCCAAACGGAACTGGATGAGGTGGCCATTAACATGCACCGCCGCCGGAACCAGAAATTGGGTTAACCCAAATATTGTCCCCTTGCATAGAGCTATAGGCCTTTACAGACAAGTAATTGGGTTGTATAAGCCGCTTTTGGAATTTATGTCTGCATTTGCGGACCTTTTTGTAGTGGAGAAAGAGTGGCATGGCACGTGTTACCGTTGAAGATTGCGTTGATAAAGTCCCAAACCGGTTTGAACTGGTTTTGTTGGCAGCCCAAAGAGCCCGGCAGATTTCCTCCGGCGCCCCGGCTCTGGTAGAGCGGGATAACGACAAAAACCCGGTGATTGCCCTGCGCGAATTGGCCGAAGAGAAACTGACGGCTGATTCACTGCAAGAGTCACTGATTCACGGCCTGCAGAAAAATGTGGAAATTGACGAGCCGGAAGAAGACGATATTTCATTGTTGCTGGCCGGTAAGAAGCTGGAAGAAAATCAGCAGGAAGTCACGACGGAAAGTCTGGCCAAGGTATCTGCGGAAATGAAGGCGGAGGCCATGTTCTCCAAGATCACAGAGCAGGGATCAGAGGATGACAAGACATCCTAAAATTTTTCTAGCATGATAAAAGATCGGGACCTGTAATGAAAAACATTGCAGGTCTTTTTTTTTACCATATTCTGGCTATATATGAGTGTGAACAGAGCGGCTTTCTTTTGAAATGGATTTTACAGGGTGATCAGGCAATATGAATTAGTGGAACGGGTTAAGGAGTATGACCCGGATACCGATGAAAATATGCTGAACCGGGCTTATGTCTTTTCCATGAAAGTACATGGAACGCAAAAGCGGGCCAGCGGTGATCCCTATTTCTCACATCCTCTGGAAGTTGCCGGCATCCTGACCAATATGAAGATGGACTGTGATACCATTGTCACGGCGTTGCTTCATGATACGATCGAAGATACTATTGCCACCCATGATCAGATAGAGGAGCTGTTCGGGGAAGACATCGCCAAAATGGTTGATGGTGTCACCAAAATGTCCGAGATTACCTATTCATCGGAAAGTGCCAAGCAGGCGGAGAATTTCCGTAAATTCCTGTTGGCTATGTCCCATGATATCAGGGTACTTCTGGTGAAACTCGCGGACCGGCTCCATAACATGCGTACACTCAAGTATATTAAAAAGCCGGAAAAGCGTCTGCGCATTGCGCGGGAAACCCTTGATATTTATGCCCCGCTTGCGGAGCGTATCGGGATGCAGGAAGTCAAGGAGGAGCTGGAAGCCTTGGCGTTCCCTCATGTTTATCCGGATGCCTATGTCTCTATCCTGAAACGCCTTGAGCAGATACATGTCAATACGGGGGGCATTAAGGACTTTGTCGTTGAGGAGCTTGAACTTCTTATGACGGAGGCCGGTATTGAGGCCGAGGTATTCGGGCGCGAAAAAAGACTTTATTCGATCTGGCGGAAAATGACCTACCGCCATGTGAGTTTGGACGATCAGGCGGATATACTGGCTTTTCGGATCATTGTGGATGATGCGGAAACCTGTTACCGGGTGTTGGGCATGGTTCACGGCAAGTGGCAGGCCATTCCGGGCTTGATCAAAGATTATATTTCCATGCCGAAACCGAACGGCTATCAGTCCCTCCATACGGCTGTTCTCGGCCCTCAGAAAAAGCGTATTGAGATACAGATCAGATCCTCGGAAATGGACGCGGTGGCGGAGCAGGGGGTCGCAGCCCATTGGCTCTATAAACAACATTCTTCCGAAAAGGAGGGCGCGCAATATAAGTGGCTCAAGGATTTGCTGGAGATCATGGAGCATGCGGACAGCCCCGATGAATTTCTTGAGCATACCAAACTGGCCATGTATCAGAATCAGGTCTTTTGTTTTACGCCAAAGGGCAAGCTGGTCAATCTGCCTCAGGGGGCCACGGTGGTTGATTTTGCCTATGCGGTTCATACGGATGTGGGCGACAGTTGTGTCGGGGGCAAGGTAAACGGTAATCCGGTACAGTTGCGTACCCGTCTGGTGAATGGTGATCAGGTGGAAATCCTGCGCTCAACTGCCCAGCAACCGTCGCCAAACTGGCTGAGCTTTGTCATAACGGGCAAGGCCAAGGCCGCCATACGCCGCTTTATCAGCCACAAGAAGAAAGATGAATATCAGGCATTGGGGAAAACCCTGCTGGAACGCGCTTTCAAGCTGGCAGAACGCGATATTAACAACAAGGCACTGAAACTTTGCGCCAAAAAACTGCAACTTGAGTCTATTGAGGAAATATATGAACTGGTCGGCAAGGGTGAATTGCCTGACCGGAAAATTCTGGAAACGGTCTATCCCGGCATTAAGCTTAATGATCATCTTCCCCAATCACCGGCAAAATTGCTTGACCTGGACAGGGGGAGCAAAGGCGGGGATCATTCCATTCCGATCCGAGGGCTTACCCCCGGGCTGGCGGTTCATATGTCTGATTGCTGTCATCCGATCCTGGGGGACCGGATTGTGGGCATTGTGACTACGGGCAAGGGGATCATGGTTCATACCATTGATTGCGAGGCTCTGGATGTCTACAGCAACACTCCGGAGTCGTGGCGGGATTTATCGTGGCTGGCGCTTGAAGATGAAAATACGGTATTTGTCAGTCGGCTGGAAATTCTGCTGGAACATATGCCGGGTGCGCTGGCGGCGGTGCTGAATGTGGTGGCCAGGGAAAAGGGCAATATCAGCAATATTAAATTTATCGAACGTGCGCCGGAATTGTTCCGGATAACGCTTGATATTGAGGTAAGAGATGTTAAACATCTGACCAGTATAATTGCTGCCTTGCGGGTGAATGAACGGGTCAGCTCTGTGGAGCGGGCCTTTAGATAAATTTGGGATGAATATAATGGATCGTGAAGAAGTTTTGGATTATTTCAGGCAGGCAGATGCCCTGCTGGAAGGGCATTTCATTCTTTCCTCCGGCCTTCATGCCGCCCGTTACCTTCAATGTGCCCGCGTATTGATGGACCCGGTCGTTGCGGCAAAGCTGTGTAAAAGCCTCGCCGACAAAATTATGACAATATTGGATGTGAAGATTGATCTGGTTGTCTCGCCGGCCATGGGCGGCGTTGTGGTTGGCTATGAGATGGGCCGGCAACTGGGCGTCAAGGCTATCTTTACCGAAAGAGTGGACGGCAAGCTGACCCTGCGCCGGGGGTTTGAGATACCGGACGGCGCGCGTGTGTTGATGGCAGAGGATATTGTGACCACCGGATTATCTTCGCGGGAATGTATTGAGGTTATTGGCGCTTACGGCGGCAATGTGGTGGCCGCGAGCTGCCTGATTGACCGTAGTAATGGTACGGCTGATGTGGGGGTTCCATTGGTGTCTCTGGCGGGGCTTGAGATTCCGGCTTATGACGCCGATAACCTGCCGCCTGAGCTTGCGGCCATTGCGCCCATGAAACCGGGGAGCCGGGGCTTGAAATAAGGGTCGTATGAGGGCCCCATAAAGGATGTAGAACTGTTCAAACGACGTAAAAAGAAGCATGCTGTTGCCGCTATCCGGGAATATTTCTGGCCCTCCGCCGGGTGGGGCCGGGCGTTCAGCTATTTTCGTCACAGGCTGGCTCGAATACCGGGGACGCCCTATGCCATTGCGGCGGGTTTTGCCAGCGGGGCAGCGGTATCTTTTACGCCGTTTCTGGGGTTCCATTTTCTGCTTGCCGCCTTGCTGGCGTGGTTGATTGGGGCCAATATATTGACCTCAGCCATGGGGACAGCGGTGGGAAATCCCTGGACATTCCCGCTTATTTTACCGGCGACTTATTATCTTGGGTGCTGGCTTCTGGGCATGCCGGGCACCGAAGATTTTCTGGGTCAGATCAATGATACCCTTGGTCGTTACAGCCTGATGGATATATTAAGTTCGCCTCTGGCAACCCTCGGCCCGTTCCTTCAGTCCACCATATTGCCCATGTTTGTCGGTGGGTTGCTTATGGGGTCGGTCGTGTGGATTATCACCTATTGGTTGATTGAAAAACTGGTGCGGGAATATAAGCATAAGCGTTTTGCAAGACGGGCGAATGCCGCCCGGAAAAGGCGCGAAAAACGGACGGGAGACGTGGCCCATGACTGAGCATAAGATACGCCTTGGGGTTAATATTGACCATGTAGCCACCATTCGGAACGCACGGGGTGGCGTTCATCCGGACCCGGTAAAGGCGGCGCTTCTTGCGGTTCAGGCCGGGGCGGATGGCATCACGGCCCACCTGCGGGAGGATCGGCGTCATATTTCCGACCGGGATATTGACCGGCTTATGGCCGAACTGACAGTGCCCCTTAACCTTGAAATGGCTGCCACGGAGGAAATGCTTGGCATTGCTCTGAACCATAAACCGGCCTCGGCCTGTATTGTGCCGGAAAAGCGCGAGGAACTGACCACCGAAGGCGGGCTGGATGTGGTGGGGGCCTATGATCATCTGGTGCCCTTTGTCCAAAGGTTGCGGGATGCAAAGATCAGTGTCAGTCTTTTTATTGATCCGGATGAGGATCAGATCAGGGCGTCAAAAAAAATCGGGGCTGACAAGGTGGAATTGCATACGGGAACCTATGTGGACAGAATGGGCACGGAGCGAGGCGCGGAGCTTGACAGGTTGCGGCGCGGCGCGGCCCTGTGTGAAAGCCTGAATATGGAGGTCCATGCGGGGCATGGCCTGAATTATGATACCGTTGCCGACATTGCCGCCGTTCCCCAATTCACCGAATTTAACATCGGTCATTTTCTGGTGGGGGAGGCCATCTTTATCGGGCTTAAGGAAAGCCTATATCAAATGCGGCGATATATGGATGAGGGACGGGCAAGATGCGCGTGATCGGATTGGGTAATGATCTGGTGAATATTGATCGCATTGAGAGGTCCATCACCAAATACGGACAGCGGTTTATCGACCGGATTTTTACCGATGTAGAGCAGGCTTACTGCGATGGCAAGGCGGCGCGGGTGTCAAATTACGCCAAACGCTTTGCCGCCAAGGAAGCCTGTGCCAAGGCCCTTGGTACCGGCTTTGCCAAGGGCGTGTTCTGGCGTGATGTGGGGGTAGAGCGGGATGAACACGGCAAACCGCGCCTTTGCCTGACTGGCGGGGCGCTCATTCGCTTGCGCAAGATCACACCAGATGGCATGCAGTCACAGCTTGACCTGACCCTGACTGATGACCATCCTTGGGCGCAGGCCATTGTATTAATTACCGCAATTACACCACATTTGGTTGATAACACATGAAAATTGCCTTATTTATGGCTTTGGATCGTAAATAGATAAAATTGTGAATGAACATATGTCTGACATAAAAGCCGAAGAGGGTGCCTCAGAGTTGCAAGCCGAAAAAAAGAAAGAAGAAAGCTGGTTCAGTGTTTTGATCTGGGCGTTGCTTATTGCGCTGGTGTTCAGGACATTCTTTTTTCAACCCTTCAAAATCCCGTCAAAATCCATGATGGACAACCTGTTGGTGGGGGATTACCTGTTGGTATCCAAAATGTCCTATGGTTATAGTCATCACTCTTTTCCCTTCAGCCCCAATTTCTTTTCAGGCCGGGTCTTTGAAAGTCCGGTAAAGCGCGGCGATGTGGTGGTTTTCCGGCTCCCGCGTGAACCTGATATATATTACATCAAACGCATTGTCGGCTTGCCCGGTGATACCATACAGATGAAAAAAAGCCGCCTTTACATCAATGGCGAGATCATTCCGCGCGAACGGGTGGCGGACTTCAAGATCATGAATGAATATGGCCGGGAAGAAGTCTATCCCAAATACCGTGAGACTATGCCCAATGGCAAGTCCTATATGACCCTTGATGATGGCTGGTTTCCGGGCGGTCATGCTGATGATACGGATGTTTTTCGGGTGCCAAAGGGCAATTATTTTGCCATGGGTGATAACCGGGATCATTCCAAGGACAGCCGTTGGAAGAAAAGCGACGGGGTGGGCTATGTGCCGCTGGAAAATATCGTTGGCCGGGCAGAGGTAATCTGGGTTTCCTTTGATGATAATGCTCGCCTGTGGGAATTCTGGAAATGGTTTCCGAAACAACGCCGTGAACGCATGTTCACCAGCATAAACTGATATGTCAGGTACGGGGCAATATAGCGATCTCTATGACATTCTGGGCTATGTCTTTACGGATGAGGCCCTGTTGCGTGAAGCGTTGACCCACCCAAGTCTTGAGGGCGGCAAACAATATCAACGGCTGGAATTTGTCGGTGACCGGGTTGTAGGGCTGGTGATTGCCGAATGGTTGTTTGACTATTATCAGACCATTGACGAGGGCGGTCTGGCCAGTCGTCATACCAATATGGTGCGCAAGGAAACCCTAGCTGAGGTGGCAGTGGCCATGAAATTATCCGGCTTTATCCATATGGCAAAAAGCACAGAGGATAATGGGGGCCGCAATAAGCCAACCATCCTTGCCGATGTATGCGAAGCGGTAATCGGGGCGGTTAATCAGGACGGCGGTTATCTGGCGGCGCAAAAGCTGGTGCGTAAATTCTGGAAAGGCTATATTTCCCGGGAAACCATTGCCCAGAGGGATGCCAAGACCCGGCTTCAGGAATGGGTACAGGCCCGTCATATTCCAACGCCAAAATATGTGGTCGTTGACCGTACCGGTCCGGCCCATGACCCATTTTTTACCATTGAGGCCCGTATAGATGATATGTCCCCCGCGACAGGCAAGGGACGGTCCAAACGGGAAGCAGAACAGGACGCGGCAGCGAAATTGTTAAGCCGAATAGAGAAAGATAAAGTTAGATAATATGAGTGACAAGAAAGACAAATGCGGGTTTGTGGCCCTGCTGGGCGCCCCAAATGCGGGCAAGTCAACCCTGATGAACGCGCTGGTGGGCAGCAAAATTTCCATTGTGACCCACAAGGTACAAACCACCCGCACCCGCTTTATTGGCATTGCCATACATAAAAACAGCCAGATGATCTTTGTGGATACCCCTGGCATTTTCGAGCCTAAAAAGCGGCTGGAACGGGCGATGGTATCCGCCGCTTGGGCCGGGGCCGGGGACGCGGATGTTATTGTCCTGCTTGTGGATGCCCAGCGGCGCATAGATGACAATACCCGCCGGATTCTAGACGGTCTGAAAGAGGGCGGTAAAAAAGCAATCCTTGCCATCAATAAAATCGACGCCATCCGCCGGGACAGCCTGCTCAGTCTGGTACAGGAATTAGATGATATGGGCGATTTTACCGAGGTCTTGCTCATATCCGCCTTGAAAGGTGACGGACTTGAAGATTTAAAAGATGCCATGTGCCGAATCCTGCCCAAGGGTCCGTGGCTCTATCCCGATGATCAGATGACCGATATTACCGAACGGATGTTGGCCGCCGAGGTCACTCGCGAGAAATTCTTTCTGCGCCTTCATGAGGAATTGCCCTATGCCGCGACGGTGGAAACCGAAAGCTGGCAGGAGAAGAAAGACGGCAGTGTGCGCATTGAACAGGTGATCTATGTGGAACGCGAAACTCAAAAAGCCATTGTCATCGGCAAGGGGGGCCGCAGCCTGAAAGAAATCGGCAAAATGGCCCGTGAGGATCTGGAAGACATGCTGGACCGCCGGGTTCACCTGTTTATTTTCGTAAAAGTCCGTAAAAACTGGTCCGATGATAAAGAACGCTACACCAATATGGGCCTAGACTGGGTTGAGTAAATCAGTTGGAGGGTATGCGTTCTGCCGTTTGTAATTTTGTAAGATAGAAAAGTTCGGGCTGGATCGAAAAACAAGTGGTGCCCGGGGGCGGATTTGAACCACCGACACGCGGATTTTCAGTCCGCTGCTCTACCCCTGAGCTACCCGGGCATAGAGGGTATAAGAGGGGACCACTTGCGTGGGTGGGTGGGTTATAGAAAAAAAGACGGGGTCTGTCCAGCACTCGTTTGAAAAAAATGGACCTTCCAACTACCCCCTATCAATAAACTATTTAAAATGCATCATCGGGGTCGGATTCCGGAACTTCAGCCTTGTCGCCCGGGATAACATAGTTGCCCTTTAGCCAGCGGCCGAGGTCCACATCGGCGCATCGGGCTGAGCAAAAAGGATGATGATCAGGCAGGGCCGGATTCGTTTCGCATATGGGACAAAGGTTATTATTGTTGGCCGCTTTCATGGCTCATTCCTCTTTAAAATCAATCCTGCTGCCCGTGCGTCGCATAAAGGCCTCAAGCAATTCCGGGCGATCCTCCAGCCAGCGTTTAACGTCTGCGCCTACCTTAATGGCAAGGGGAATACCGGGCTTTGCAGCGGCATCCAGAGCAGATTTGCGGAGCAGGGCCAGCGCCGCTGTTTCAACGGTTGCCGCAAGCCGGGTCGGCGCCAGAATTTGCCGGCTCAGGGGTTTGTGGCTTCCCTTTCGGGCCAGTTCCAACAGACCAAAGGCCGACAGGTTGCTGCGCTGTAGCTGCACAGGGTCATTCTGGATCAGATTGTCGATGACGGTCAATAGATTACTGACATCAGACTTGCCTTGCATATTAATGAAATCAATGACGATCAGGCCGCTGATTCCCCGCAAGCGGATTTGGCGGAAAATTTCCCGCGCCGCTGCCACATTAACGCCAAACCGTTGCTTTGCCGGGTCATTGCTCAGGCTGGCATCGGCCATATTGACATCAACGGCGGTCAGCGCCTCGGTCTGTTCCAAGGTGATCCAGGCCCCGGCGGGAATGGGGATTTTCTTGTCAAACAAACGGTCAATTTCTTCTTCAACGCCGTAATATTCAAATAAGGGCGCGTTATCCTGATGAAGGGCCATACGGGGCAACAGGTCCGGGGCAAATTCTTTTGACCAATCCTGTGCCTTTTTTAAAGTTGCGGCCTGATCGAAGAT
>JAADFR010000002.1 GCA_013152755.1 Alphaproteobacteria bacterium | reverse complement strand
GCCGAAGCGGCCATCTCCAACCCGCTTCTGGATGAAGTTTCCATGAAGGGAGCAAATGGCGTATTGATCAATATCACCGGCGGCATGGACCTGACCCTGTTTGAGGTTGACGAAGCGGCCAACCGCATCCGCAGTGAAGTGGACCCAGAGGCAAATATTCTGGTGGGCTCAGCGCTTAATCCTGATCTGGACGGCAAAATGCGGGTGTCCGTTGTGGCCACGGGCATTGAATCTGACGGCAATAACCGCCGTGAGGAGCCGCGCAAGACCTATAGCTTTGACAGCAAACCGGAAAGCAAACCTCAAACCCGTGAAGCCTCTTCAGATGACTGGGATGAGCCGGTTGCCGAACGCCGCAGTTTGGTGGAAACCGCCATGGATACGGCAACGATGGCTCAAAATGCTGAGCCGGAGACCCTTGAATTGGTGGATGAGGTTGAGAGCGTAACTGAAGATGATAAGAGCGTGATCCAGAGGGAAACTGATAGGATATTAGCCCAATTGGCCGAGGGCATTGTGCAAAATCCTGCCCCTCCGGCATCTGAGCCAGAATCAGCGGAACTTGTGGCCCGGCGGGAGGACCCGTTCATCGCGGCGGCACCGGTAATGCCGGAAAAACGTATGGAGCCTCTGGCACAGCAGGCCGACGTCTTTGCCGAGGCCGCCATGGCCAATGCCCCGGTGGAAAAGGAGACCCCGCGCAAGAAAAGTTTTCTGGATTTTCTGACACCAAAGCGTAAGCCAGTAAAAAAACAGGCGCTGCCCCGTCAACCTGATTTGCTTATCCCTGAGGAGCCGGCCTTGCCCATGGATGCCGTGGAAATACCCGCACCAGAGGTTAAGGCAGCAACTAAGCCATTGATTGCCGATGAGCCTGTTCAACCGACAGAACCGGTAGCAAAAGAAAGTGATCATCTGGAAATTCCGGCTTTTCTGCGCCGTCAAGCCAATTAGCATTTTATTAATCGTAAGATGCTATAGACCAGTTTACATAATAAGACACTCGCGTATATAAAGAGTGCGCTAATTATAATAGAGTAGAGTATCCAAATTTTGTAACAGGCAGTGGGAATTTTTTAATATTATTTTCTCCAGAACTCACCAAGGCGGGCTTGTCCCGCCTTTTTTATGAGCTATAGTTTAAACCATGTTCGATGAAGGCTTAAAAACATCCCTGTGGGTATCCGCAGAAATCAGAAGATGCGACGGAATATTCCTGCCCATGACGGTCATGCACCGGGGGGATGGTGACCGGGGCCTTGTGATGATCAAGCAATATATCGCCGGGCAGGGCTGTATTATCCACAGCCGAAAACGTGATATGTCCGGCAAGCTTGTCTGGCATTGCCCGCTTGGGGATGCGCCCGTGCCGGAACGGGACGCTGATGATTATATCACCCGCCAGCGTGGCTATGACGAAGACCTGTGGGTGCTGGAAGTGGACGATCCAAAAGGACAATATGCGCCAATGTTCATTTAGGGTCAAAAATGAGACTATGTCCTAAAATTCTCTCACCATTTCGGTGCTGAATATTAACGGGGGAAGACCCCCGCTTACACCTTGGTATCCACATGTTCTGTTGGCGCTTTCGTGCCGCCTTTGGCGACGCCGACCATGGCCGGGCGAAGCAGGCGGTCTTTGATTTTATAGCCAATCTGCATGACCTGAACGATGGTGCCGTCTTCCTCACCCGTGTCGGGCAATTCAAACAGAGCCTGATGGAGGTCATGGCTGAATTTCTCGCCCATGGGGTCAATTTTCTTGATGTTATGACGTTCCAGCATATTGAGCAGTTCCCGTTCGGTCATTTCAATGCCCTCAACCAATGTCTTGGCATTGTCGCCAAGGTCGGTATCTTCGGGGATGCTGTCCAATGCCCGGCGCAGATTGTCGCCCACGCTCAGCAAATCCCGGGCAAAGGCGGTCATGGCGTAATTGGCGGCATCAGCCTTTTCCCGGTCTGAACGGCGGCGCAGATTTTCTGTTTCTGCCACGGCTCGTAACAGGCGGTCTTTCAGGTCGGCAATCTCGGCAACGGCAGCGGCCAGCTTGTCGTCTTGCTGGTCCTCTTGGGGGGCGGATGCATCCGGGGCTTCATTTTCAACAGGGTCGTTTTCTGTGTTTTCGCTATTATCCGTCATATTCCATTTCTCAAATTTTAAAGAATTTTACCAATTACTTTTGCCGTATAATCCACAAGCGGAATTATCCGGGCATAGTCTATGCGTGTCGGGCCAATCACCCCGATCACACCAAGGATATTATTGTTACCGTCCATATAGGGGGAAGCGATAACAGAAGAATCGGACAGGGAAAAGAGATTATTCTCTGAACCGATAAAAATTCGTACCCCATCGGCATCGCGGGCGTTTTCCAGCAGGTCAATAAGGTCTTTTTTGCTCTCAAGGTCCCGAAACAGGCGCTGGATTCGTTCAAGGTCACTGACGGCCTCCATATTGTCCAGCAGATTCGCCTGTCCTCTTATGATCAGATTATTCTGATGGGGGTTATTATCGACTGTCTGCTTTCCGGCCCAGACCGCAAAACCCTGTTCCACGACGGACCGGGTCAGGCTGTCCAGTTCGGCCTGCTGGCTTTTCAGTTCCTGCTCGATATTTTCCTTCGCCTCGGCGAAAGTCCGGCCCACCAGCCGGGCATTCAGGTAATTTCCGGCTTGCGTCAGGGCCGCCGGGGTCAGGCCAAGGGGGATTTTGATCAGGCGGTTTTCCACATCATCGCCCTCACTGACCATAACCACAAGGGCCTGTCCGGGGCTGAGATAAACAAATTCCAGATGTTTCAGGGGCAGATCATTTTTCGGCGCAATCACAAGGCTCGCGCATTGGGACAGGCCCGACAGCATGGTCGTGGCCCGGGTCAGCAGGTCTTCCACATTATGGCCGCTTTCCTGACATTTAACCCGGATGGTGGTGCGCTCAGATTTGGACAGGTTGCCCATCTCCAGCATACCATCGACAAATAACCTGAGGCCCACATTGGTCGGGATACGCCCCGCTGATTTATGGGGGGAGAATATCAAACCGCTGTCCTCAAGGTCGGCCATGACATTACGTATGCTGGCCGGGGACAGGGGATTATTCAGCCGCTGGCTCAGGGTGCGCGAACCCACTGGCTCACCTGTAAGGATATAGGTGTCCACAATCTGCCGGAATATGGTCCGGGACCTCTGGTTTAAATCTTCAATCAACATTTTTTTCTCAAACCCAAATGTAGGGACTATGGCCGGGAATTTCAATGTAACGCTGGAAAATAGTGAAAATGTCAGGATAGCACGACAAAATGTCAAATAAACTTGACATATAAATTTTGGCGGGTTATGTAAAGGAAAGTTGACATATTGAAGTTGATTATATTCAGGAGAAGACACATGAAAGAGAACGTGATGACATATTTATTTCCATTCTTAGGTGATAAATATATACAGGTAATGATGGCTTTGGCGGGCCTTAGCAGTGGTATTTTAGGATATATCTTTGGGTCCAACTGGGAAAATATAACGGATAATCCGCACTTTTGGGCAGAAAATCCAAATCTGCAACTGGCCGTGGATATATTGGCCATATCGTTCATTGTGACGATGGCGGCCTTTAGCTGGCGTTATTTCAAACATTATTTTGATGAGTTTGAGGCCAGAAAGAGCCAGCTCATGGGGTTTTGGGCGATCAGCATCATTATTGGCGGCTCGTATATATACAGCATGCTGGAATATAGATTTGATTTACCCCCGCAGCCCGGTTGGGTCTGGACAGTGGCCATCAATGGAGTGGTTTTCATATGCTGGCTGTTTGCTAATTTCAGGTATAGGACATAGGAGAGTGGTCATGACTAAATTAACCGAAAAAGAAAGACAGAGCGGCAAACAATATATGAAGGAATTCTGGCCGCCAATGATTGCCTATGTGGTGGTGTTGCTGGGCGCGCAGGCAATATTGCGATTTTACCCGGAGACGATGTGGGAAATCCCGCTGGCCATTGCACCAGTGATTCCCATCGCATTTGTGACCCGTTCCATTGTGCGGTTTATCCTGCGTATGGATGAATTTCAGAAAAAGATATTCATGGAAACTGCCGTTATCACTTTGCTGGTTATTATGTTTTCCGCCTTTACCTATGGTTTCTTGGAGGGACAAGGCTTTCCACCGGTGAATTTGATTGTGGCGGCGTCAATGATCGCGCCGCTGTATTTTGTGATCTTTTTCTTTGTGACGAGGAAAAATAATGGAGAATAATCTCAGGGTCCTGCGCGCAGAACGCAAGATGTCACAGGCCGAGCTTGCCGAAGCCCTGGGCGTATCGCGGCAAACCGTAAATACCATCGAGAATGGCAAATATGACCCCAGTTTGCCACTGGCCTTCAGCATGGCCGGTCTGTTTGGTAAAAAGATCGAGGAAATTTTCTTTCCTTAACGGGTCAGGCACGTTAGAAGATAAAAGAATATTATATTTCTTTGCATCAGGAGACAGCATATGCGCCCATCTGGCCGTGCCAATGACCAACTTCGTACCGTAACGCTTGAGACGGGATTTTCAAAACATGCCGAAGGGTCATGCCTGATAAAATTTGGCGATACTCATGTGCTCTGCACGGCGACGCTGGAGGATAAGGCGCCGCCGTTTCTGCGCGATACGGGCAAGGGCTGGGTGACTGCTGAATATGGCATGTTGCCCCGCTCCACCCATAGCCGCATGGGCCGTGAGGCCGCAAGAGGTAAACAGTCGGGCCGGACACAGGAAATTCAGCGGCTCATCGGGCGCTCACTGCGCGCCGTGGTTGATATGAAGGCGCTGGGTGAACGTCAAATCCGTCTGGACTGCGACGTGATACAGGCAGACGGCGGCACCCGCACGGCGTCCATCACCGGGGCTTATGTAGCCATGGTTCAATGTTTTCAGAAAATGATCGCCGATGGCAAGCTGGACAGCCTGCCGGTCAAAGCCCCTGTGGCGGCGGTATCTTGCGGTATATATAAGGGCACACCAGTGCTGGACCTTGATTATGATGAGGATAGCGTTGCGGAAACCGACGCCAATTTTGTCCTGACCGGAGATAACAAGATCGTTGAAATTCAGGGCACCGCAGAGGAAGACCCCTTTACCGAGGAAGAATTCCTGCGCCTGATGCGGCTGGCCCGTATCGGAGTGGATCAACTGGTGAAATTACAGAATAAAGCTCTGGGACTCTGATGCGGAAGTTTGACGCTGATAAGCTGGTGGTTGCCAGCCATAACGCGGGCAAGGTCCGGGAAATCAGCGCGCTTATGCTGCCCTTTGGCGTCGAAACTCTCTCGGCGGCGGATTTAAATCTGCCTGAACCGGTTGAGGATGGGGAGACCTTCATTGCTAATGCGGAATTAAAGGCCAGAAGTGCGGCGGAAAAATCGGGCCTTGTGGCCCTTGCCGATGACAGCGGTCTTGTGGTGCCGGCCCTTGGTGGCAGGCCCGGGATTCATTCGGCGCGCTGGGCCATAAACCCGGCAACGGGGGCGCGGGATTTTGCTTACGGTATGCAGAAGCTGGAAGATGAGTTGGCCGCCGATGACCGGGCGGCCTATTTTGCCTGTGCCTTGTCCCTGGCCTGGCCTGACGGGCATGTGGAAAGCTTTGAAGGCCGGGTTAATGGCACCTTGGTTTGGCCGATTAGGGGCGGCAATGGTTTTGGCTATGACCCCATGTTTCAGGCCGATGGCTATGACATCACTTTCGGCGAAATGGACGCATCAGAAAAACATAATATCAGCCACCGGGCAAACGCTTTTAAAAAATTGATCCATGCCTGTTTCTCCTGAAAATCTTGCCATTTATATCCATTGGCCCTTTTGCCTGTCTAAATGCCCTTACTGTGATTTCAACAGCCATGTGCGCGAACAAATTGATGAGGCGGCCTTCGTGGGTGCCCTTGTGGCGGAGCTTGATCATTACCGAATATTGTCCGGCCCGCGCACCATTACCAGTGTCTTTTTTGGCGGCGGTACCCCGTCCCTGATGGCGGCGTCAACGGTGGACAGGCTGTTGCGCCGGATTGCCCATAACTGGACCCTTGATAAAGATGTTGAAATTACGCTGGAAGCCAACCCGACCAGTGTGGAATCAGGAAAATTCAAGGATTTTGCATCGGCAGGGATCAACCGTTTGTCTCTGGGGATACAGGCTTTGAATGACCCGGACCTGAAGGCGTTGGGGCGGGAGCATAACCTGCCCGAAGCCCTGGCTGCTATCGACCTGTCCCGAAAATATTTTGCCCGCACCAGCTTTGATCTGATCTATGCCCGCATGGGGCAGAGTTTGGTGGATTGGGAGGCGGAATTGAGACAGGCACTTGATATGGCGGCGGATCACCTGTCCCTGTATCAATTGACCATTGAACGGGGAACGGCCTTTTATCAGGCCCATGAGAAAGGCCGGATTATCTTGCCGACCGAGGATGTCTCGGCAGATATGTATGATCTGACCCGTGAGATTTGCGCGGCCCATGGCTTGCCCGCCTATGAGGTGTCTAACCATGCGGCGCGGGGGCAGGAAAGCCGCCATAATCTGACCTATTGGACCTACGGCGAATATATCGGGGTCGGGCCGGGGGCCCACGGGCGGTTGAATTTGGACGGGGCGTTTCATGCCCTGACCCAGCATAGAAGCCCGGAAAAATGGTTGGCTAAAGTGACATCAGAGGGGCATGGTACGGATCAGAATCACAGGCTGACCAGAGCGGACATGGCCGAGGAAATGATCATGATGAGCCTGAGGTTAACCGAGGGGCTGAGCCTTGCGGGCTTTGAAAAGCGTATCGGCGAGGGCGTAGACCCCTTTATTGATCAGGGCTATATGCAGCGTCTTTTTGAACTGGGTTATATGGAAAGGGACGATCATCATCTGCGGGCGACGAAGGATGGGATGCCGCTTCTAAATAGTCTGCTTGGCCGACTTCTGGCGTCTTGATCAGCATGATTTCCGGCTTGTCCCGCTCAACGAAACTCACCGGGGCCGGGTCAATTACTGTGAAAGCCTTCGCCCCGACCTCATAAACCGCCAGTCCCCGTTCGATCAATCCGTCTTTTCTGAAGCGAAACAGCCCTTCGATGCCGGAAAAACCATTCGGGTTGGTGATTTGCTCTGCGGAAAAATCAGGATATTTTTCCTGCCGCACCAATGTGGCCGCTAATGCGACCGCATCATAGGCGAGGGTGGTCAGGCGCGGGCTTCTTTTGCCGTAAATATCCTGATAGCGGGTTAATAATTCATGGGATTTTGTATGGTCCGGTGCCGCGAACCAGCCCCCGTGAAGCTGCGGCTCTACAAACAGCATTTCATCATCCCATAATCCGGTGCCAAGGATTTTAACCTTTGTCGGGTCAATTTCATAATAGGATACCCAGGCGGCCAGAGTGGTTAGCATCGCCCCGCCTTCGGGCAGCAGGATGGCATCGAAATTCACATCGCCAATGGTTTCCACACTCTTTAATTCGTCAAGCATTTCTTGAGCAAAATCATCTTCCTCCCCCAGTTTTTCGAGGAAATCAATTTCGCGGGTATATTTCCGCCGTCGTTCCTTGTAGTGGGCGATATTTTTCACTGGATTAACCAGCTTGGTGCTGTCCGGCGGGTAAAATTCCACGGCGGCCAGATCACGGTCCTGATCGGTCACCGCTTGGCGGAATACTTCCAAGGCCCGATTGCCGTAAGCCGTTTCCGGAATCAGGGCGGCATAGCGTGCGTAGCCATTTTCAGACGCATAACGGATCACCCGGGCGATCTGTTCCTCCATACGGAAATTCATCAGGAATACGCCGTTTCCGGCAACAGTGTGATCACTGGAAAAACCGATGACATTAACCCCGGCTTCCTGTGCCATCGTCTTTATGGCGGTGATGGAATGGGAAAAAAGCGGTCCGATAATCAGGTCCGGTTTCTGGTCCAGTAACGCTGTCATGGCCTCTGTGGCCCCATCGGCTGTGCCATGGGTGTCATAGGGCAATAACGTCAACCGCCGATCCTGTGAATCAAACAGGGCCAAGGTGGCCGCATTGAACAGGGCCTTGCCAATGACCGCATCCGGCCCGCTTAAGGGCAGCAAAAGTCCCAAGCGAATCTCTTGGCGCACCGTCCCATCCATATCGACCGCCGTATCAGCCAGCTTTTGACTGGTGGGGGACGGTGGAATTGCGGTAACATCCCGCATCACAGCTCTTTTATCCTCGCCGCACCCGGACAGGGTCAGGCCAATAAAAAGGCTAAATAGGATGATTTTGACAAAATATCGTTTCAAAACAGATTCCGGTTTTCTTTGCTTTTATTCATATATACTAGCAGTATACTCATAAATCATAACAGAAATAATCTATTAATTTACAAATAGGGCAAGGGTATGGTGCTGTGAGTGAAAAGAGTAAAAAAATTCAGCCAGGGCTGTATATTGTCTCAACTCCCATTGGCAATCTGGGCGATATGACCCACCGGGCGCAGGCGGTTCTGGCAACTGCGGATATTATCGCCTGTGAGGATACGCGGGTAACCGGAAAATTACTGGCACATTTTGACATTGCCACCCCGGCGGTGGCCTATCATGATCATAATGAACAGAAAATCCTGCCTCAACTGCTGGACCGGCTTGAGCGGGGGGAAATGGTTGCGTTGGTCAGTGATGCGGGGACGCCGCTGATTTCCGATCCTGGCTACCGGTTGGTTAAAGAAGCCCGTGATAAGGGCCATTTGGTCAGCAGTATTCCCGGCGCCAGCGCCATCCTAGCCGCCTTGGCCAGCGCCGGATTGCCCACAGACCGTTTCATGTTTGCTGGCTTTCTGCCCAATAAGACGATGGCCCGGCAAAAAACCCTGTCTGACCTTGCCGCCA
Source organism: Alphaproteobacteria bacterium (assembly GCA_013152755.1). GTDB lineage: Bacteria > Pseudomonadota > Alphaproteobacteria > Sphingomonadales > Emcibacteraceae > Paremcibacter. The sequence goes on along the minus strand of JAADFR010000002.1, from coordinate 29,418 downwards.
TCAAGGCCACACTGGTTTTTTACGAATCACCCAAACGGCTGAAGGACAGTTTGGCGGATATATTGGAGGTTCTGGGCGATCGGGAGGCGGCTATATGCCGGGAATTGACTAAATTATTTGAAGAAGTCCGGCGCGGCAGCCTATCGGAGCTTGCGGCCCATTATGCGGCGGCGGGTGCGCCCAAGGGTGAGGTGGTCATTGTCATAGGCCCGCCTGCCGAGACAGAGGTCCGGGCTGATCAACTTGACGAGGCTTTGACAAAGGCTCTGGCGGTTTTATCGCTTAAAGAGGCGGTGGCGTCTGTTACCTATACCACCGGGCTGAAACGGAAACGGGTGTATGCACGGGCCTTGGAGCTGTCGGGCAAAAAATGAATGATGCGGCACAGATAAAGAAAAAAAAGGCTTACCTGTGGGGGCAGGGGGCCGAATGGCTGTGCATGTGTTTTTTAATCTTTAAAGGTTATCGTATATTGGCCCGGCGGTATCGGTGCAAATCTGGTGAGATTGATCTGGTTGCGCAAAAAGGGCCTGTGCTGTGTTTCATAGAGGTCAAGGCCCGCCAGACAAAGCGGGCGGCTTTGGAGGCAGTTTCCATGCGGCAGAAATCAAGAATATCCCGCGCCGCCGAATGGTATATGGCCCGAAATGGTCACGGTAAGGGAGATATTTCCTGTCGTTTTGATGTGATGGCGCTTGAACCCTGGGCCTGGCCAACCCATGTAAAGGACGCATGGCAAACGGACGTGAGAAAGTGAACGAAATAGACATTGAACATAAGGCGCATTTAACGGCGGTGGGGCAGGGTGACGGCAGTCTTGCGGACATTGCCGGTACAGCCCTGATTCTGGCGGCCTTGGACCGGCCCGGTGTTTCGTTCCAGAAATATGAGCATCATCTGAAAATTCTTGCCCTTGACCTTGCGGCGCAGGGCGGACAGGAAACATCTGCCGCCGCGCGGGCCGAGGCACTGGCGGCAACTCTCTATGACCGTCATGAATATACCGGCAATGAGGATTATTACGACGACCTGCAAAATGCCAACCTGATGTCAGTTATCGACACCCGCAGGGGTCTGCCGATTTCGCTTAGCATATTATATATTCATGCGGCGCGCAGTCAGGGCTGGTATGTTGAGGGCTTGACATTTCCCGGCCATTTCCTGATCCGCCTTTCCGGCGCGGGGCCGATGGATGGCAGGGTGATACTTGATCCCTTTAACCGGGGGAAAATAATGGATGCGAGAGGTCTGCGGCAATTGGTCAGGAAAACATCAAGTTCCGATGTGGATTTGAAACCGGATTATTATCAGCCGGTCACGGATCGGGAAATACTGATCCGTCTGCTGGATAATATCAAGATCAGATGCTTGAAAGTCAGCGACATGGGGCAGGCGATCAATATCCTGTCGCGTCAGGTTCTGATTGACCCCGATGAGATACAGCATCATTACGAACTGGGTATGTTGCTGGCCCATGTGGGCAAGGATGATCTGGCGCGGGAATATCTGACCTATTGCTTGACCCAAAGTGAGAAATTTGAGCGGAATGACCTTATTGAACAGCAGGTCATCAATACATTGAAAAGTCTGGACAAGCAGACCCACGAGGACCGTGGCGGCATTGTTTTGAGACTTCCTGAAAAAGAATGAAGTGGAAAATACGGCTATGAGCCTTAAAGTTGCCCTGCAAATGGACCCCATTGAATCTGTTGATATTAACGGTGACAGCACCTTTGCCCTTGGGCTTGAGGCAGAAAATCGTGGCTATAAATTATATCATTATGATGTGGATGACCTGTCGTTGCAGGATGGCCGGGTGACAGCCCACGCGCGCGCCCTGACCCTGCGGCGGGAATTGGGCAATCATTTCTCATATGGGGCCGAGGATAAAATTGATTTGGCCGAGGATGTGGATGTGATCCTCATGCGGCAGGATCCGCCCTTTCACATGGGCTATATCACCGCCACCCATATTCTGGAGCATGTGCATCCAAAAACCCTGGTGGTTAATGATCCGGCGGCGGTACGTAATGCGCCGGAAAAGATTTTCCTGACCCGTTTTCCGGACCTCATGCCGCCAACTTTGATTACCAGCAATCGGCGCGATGTGATCGCCTTTCGCGAGGAGCATAAGGATATAATTGTCAAGCCGCTTTACGGCAACGGCGGGGCTGGGGTGTTCAGAATACGCCCGGACGATCAGAATCTGAGCAGCCTGATTGAGATATTCCAGCAATTTTACCCCGAACCCTTCATTGTTCAGCAATATCTGTCTGATGTGACCAAGGGTGATAAGCGGATTATCCTTGTGGACGGGGAGGCTGTCGGGGCCATCAACCGGGTGCCGCAGGCGGGCGAAGTTCGCTCCAACATGCATGTGGGGGGCGAGGCCAAAAAGACCGAGCTGACCGACCGGGAGCGGCAGATATGTGATGAGATCGGCCCGACATTGCGGGAACAGGGTCTGTTATTTGTCGGCATTGATGTGATCGGGGATTATCTGACGGAAATCAACGTTACCTCACCGACCGGTATTCAGGAAATTCAACGGTTTGACGGCACGGATATTTCCGCCCTGCTGTGGGATGCCATTGAAAAGCGACTTTAATCTATTTTGAGTTTTCCTTAAGAAAAAAATTATACTTGTCTGATATGAACAATCCTGACTGAATTAATATTCAAACGGAATGGCATATGCAGGACAGTAATCAGGCGATCGGGGTGCAGGCGAATAGAGTCAATATTCGTGATTTTATCCTGCAACGGCCGGTATGGCGTTATGCTGTCTTAATTCTTATTTTACATGCGGTTATGCTCGGTGTGACGGCGATGGCGGCGTCCATAATATCCTCGCCCTTTTCCCTGTGGTTTAATGATACCAATCTGTTGCTGGCGGTTGTGGCATTATATGTTTTATTCGTGGGTAGCCTTTGGCATATTGCGCTTATCCTTTTGAGCATACTGGACGATGTGAAGACAAAAATCTCCGGGGCGCCGTTATTTCCTGAACCCTTGCGGTCCAATTTATTCGCCATGAAATTTTATCCAGTGGGCCTGTCCGCGCTTTTGATTATTGTTCTGACTTGCCTTGCTATATTGGGAACGTCAAATATCACCCTGTTGAGTTTCAAGCTTCTGTCCGGGACCACGGAATGGCGGGACGGGATATTCTGGGCCATTGAGGGGCCCCTGTTTGAATGGCTGTCCACACTCCATATCAATACGAATTTCTGGGATCCCCTGTATCATAGCTGTTGGGCTATTGAGATGGCGATGGTGTGCTTTCTGATTGTGGTTAGTCAGAGTACGCGGGTCGTGTTTTTCTATGGTTATTCCATGATCATTCTCTATTATCTGGGGCGGTTTATCGGCATGTTGAACCCGGTGAAAGGCCCGGCCTTTTACAAGCCAGAATATTTCAATCATGCGGCGGATTCCCTGACCAAAATGGCCGTTGACAAATTGAACCATACCCTTGCCCTGCCCCTTGATCAGGCCATTCAGGAAGGCGGTATTCTTCTGGGGGGCATATCCGCCATGCCAAGCCTGCATATCGGTATGATCACGCTTACCTCCTATTGGCTCTATACCACACGGAAATGGACCCTGGTGGTGACTATTCCATGGGTGGTGATGGTGTGGATTTCCACCGTTGTACTGGGCTGGCATTATGTCATAGACGGTGTTGGCGGGGTATTGCTGGCCGCGTTCAGTATATGGGTCACTGGCTATATACTTAAATTCTCCTGGGGCGGGCTTACCAAAGATATACGAGGCGTATTGTAATATCTTCTCTAATGTCCCATATATAATCAAACAATAATGAAAGGATTATATTATGGCGAACGAAGGTTATCACGAACCTGTAGAAGAACTCACAGACGACACAAGAGATATGCACAGGGCCATCGTGTCCCTGATGGAGGAGCTGGAGGCCGTTGATTGGTATAATCAACGTGTGGATGCTTGCCGTGACCCTGAGTTAAAAGCAATCCTTGCCCATAATCGTGATGAAGAAAAAGAACATGCTGCCATGGTTCTTGAATGGATCAGACGTCGGGACAGCTCCTTCGATAAAGAGCTGAAAGATTACCTCTTTACCGAAAAAACCATTGCCCATGAATAGTAGGGTCTGTCTTTAGCCCTACCGTTCCCGGAATGAGGTGTTCAGGGCGTTGTTGATGGGTTTTACCAGATATTGAAGCAGGGTTTTCTTACCTGTCTGAATATCGGCAACCACCGTCATGCCGGAGGTTATCCGGTTGGATTTTGGATCCGTACCGATGTAATTATTGGGCAGATCTACGAATCCCTTGAAATAGGTATTGCCTTCTTCATCAAGGAAGGAGGAGGCGGATACCTGACGCAGGCTGCTGGTGATACTGCCGTAACGGGCATAATTATAGGTATCAATTTTTAGCAAAACTTCACTGCCCACATTGACATGGCCGATGTCACGGGGCGAAATTTTCACTTCTGCCACCAGCCCGCCGGAAATAGGGACAATTTCGGCTAATATATCGCCGGGCGGGATGACACTGCCAACGGTGTGATATTTCAGCCCCTTGACAATCCCGTCAGCGGGAGAGAGAACCGCAAGCCGCTTTACCCGGTCATTGAGCTGTGTCAGTTCCGCAGAAACCTCTGCGCGCTCACCGCTTAAAGCATCCACCTGAATCAGTGTCTCATTGCGAAATCTTTCATTCAGAGCCACCAGGTCACCTTTGACCTTAGCAATGGTGGCCCGGACGCCGGCTTTTCTGGATTGGGTCTGGATCAGGTCGCCTTCAGCCTTGTTATGGGCGCGCTGGACCTCCAGAAGCTTTAATTTTGAGCCAAGACCTTTGTCGGTCAGTTCCTGACGCATTTTCATTTCTTCGGCAATAATGGCCAGATTTTTCTTCTCGGTCATTTCCTGACGCTGTAATAGCAACAGTTCGTTGTTTCTTTCATCAAGCTGTGATTTTATGACGTCTTGTTGAGCTATGCGTGATTTATTCTGTTGTGCCAATACGTCCCTTTGATCCTGTACCAACAGGGGGTGCTCTTTCTCAAAGCTGGAAAAATCACCATCTTTGCCAGCGGCAAAGGCCTTCAGCCGTTTGATTTGCAGACTGAGCGAAATATAACGGGCCTTGATCCTGTCCAGATTTGACAGGGCCGCCGTTGGGGCCAGTGTTAATATAGTCTGACCTTTTTTTACGTCTTCGCCTTCGCTAACCAGAACAGCGGAGACAATTCCACCTTCCAGATGCTGCACGGGCTGAACCGTGGCGGCGGGTCGGACCTGTCCGGTGGCAACGCTGGTTTCATTCAGGGTGGTCACCGATGCCCAGGTAATAACACCAACCAGAAACAGGGCTATAATCCCCACCGTCGAGACAATCGCCCGGGGTGGTCCGGATTCTTCCAACAGAATGGCGCGTGACAGAAAACGTGTGTAATAGCTTACCGGCTTCGTCCGTTTCTGACGGGCGGCTTCTGTTGCCTTCTCCACAAGATTCTCAAGCTTGTTAGCGCCAGCCTTACGAAAGGCTCTAACATCATCCAATGTTATCCGGGCGTCATTTTCCGTGGTTTTTTTATCGTTATTTTCTGTGTTCTTGGTCATATTTATTCTCTAAAGCTCTGGAAAAATGTCTGCGGGCGTTCCGAAATTGGCGATCATGCCATCTTTCAGAACCAATACTTTATCGGCCATTTTAATATGGCTTGGCCGATGTGAAACCATCAGGATCGTGGTCGTGCCTTTTATGGCTCTCAGGGAGTCCATAAAGGCGACATCGCCTTCATAATCCAATGTTTTTGCCGGTTCATCAAGCAACAGGATCGGCGCTTTCTTCAGATAAGCCCGGGCCAATGACAGCCGTTGTTTGAAACTTGACGGCAGACTTTGAATGGACTGATCCCCGATGCGGGTGTCAAAACCATATTCAAGGGCCTTAATGTCATCCAGAACATTGGCTTTAACGCAGGCTTCTATCAGATCATCACGGGTCGCCATGGGCTGGGCCAGATTTAAATTTTGGGCAATGGTGCCGTGAAAGAAATGTGATTCTTGCGGCACGTAAGCGATGGCCCGGCGCAATGCGATGGGGTTGATTTGGCGAATATCCAGACCATCCAGAATAACCTGTCCGGCCTGCGGTCTGTTCATGGCCAGCAAAAGTTTGAGGGCGGTGGACTTCCCGGCGGCATTGGAGCCAATGATCGATAACATTTCACCGGGTTTGACCTCGAATGAGACGCCGAGCAGGGCCGGTTCTGCGTTTGGACGATAGCGGAAACTGACCCGGTCCATGACAATATGACCCGAAAACTCTCGCTGGGACAGGCTTGACGGGCTGGGGTCATCCTCGGACGCTATTTTCATAAGCAGGTTAATCTGCTTGACACTATTCAGGGTCTGCTCAAGGCGGGTCAGGGTCAGGAACAGGCTTTGCAAGGGTGACAATACCCGCCAGACCAGCGCCATACTGGCAATCAGGGCACCGACTGTCATATCACCGTTCAGGATTTTGATAACCCCGAAGCCTACCGTGGCCACGCCCGCCCCCATCATGATGGCCTGTGCCAGACTTTGCATGAGCAGGGAGACCTGTGAGGTCCGAAAGTGGGAATAGGCCGCATCTGCTGATAAATGGCGAAAACGGTCAAGCCAGGATTGTTCGGAAGCCGTCTGTTTGATGGTACGCAGATTGGACATGCTTTCCACGAGAAAGCCGTGTCTTTCTGATTTTTGACGACCGGACAGGGCCACATTGCGTTTCATGGACGGCAGCATGATAAAAGCAATCAATGCGAAAACACCCATCATGGCGATGGGAATATAGGCCAGCGAGCCGCCGAGGATGGCAATAACCACGAGAAAAATAACCACAAAGGGCAGTTCCAGAACAATATTGACCAGCGTGCCGGAAAATAATCCTTTGATGGTGTCAAACTCTCTAAGCCGGGACACCTGCGCCCCGATGGGGGAGGATTCCGTCATGGGCGGCGGCAGGGATAACAGCTTTTGAAAGGTGGCGGAGGTGACAATATTCTCAACCCGCGCCCCGAGATAGGCGACAAAGCCCGAGCGGATTATCCGCAACAGAATTTCACATAAAATGGCAAATATGATGCCGCCCGCCAGATAGGCCAGTGTCTCCCCGGATTTTGACGGGATGACCTGATCATAAATGGCCATGATGAACAGCGGCACCAGCAGGGCAAAGATATTCAGGATGAAGGTCATGGCAAAAAGCTGTTTTATGGTGCTTTTAAAACGCCTGAACAAATCGCCAACCCAGTTTTCCTTTGGTTTGGCTTGTTTTTTCTTGTTGGTTTGTGTGCTATATTCCGAGGAGATGAAATAGGCCGTGCCGTGGATCTCGGTATCTTTCAGGAATTTTTCTGCCCGGTCAACACTGTCGAATATGCGGATGCCCTCTTTTTCCTTTGACAGGATAATGATGGGCACATCATCCGCCCCGGCAAAAAGGCAGGGGAAAAGCCGGTCATCAATGTGTGAAATGCAGGCCGGCGTTCGCACTGTTTTATAGTGAAGCCGCGCCAGTGTATTTCGGAATTCTGTCAGGTCCAGACTATCAGCAAAATGGGGCAGAGATTCAAACAACCCCCGCACATCTCCGCGCCATCCCAAAGCATTCAGCAAAGGAATCAGGCAGGAGGCATAGGGAGATTTGGCATTGAATGACCCGATTTCACCGGTTTTCATGGCCTCGGCCATTTGGGCGCTGCTGGACGTTGACAGGACGACACCCTCTTGAACACGGTCTTCCAGATTATCTATTAATTGCCGCGCGGGCCCGTTGGAGTTGCTCATTTCTGTCCCCCCGCATTTACAGGTGAGGCGGCCGGGGCCTTCTGGCTGTTTTCCTGTTCTATCAGGCAGCCATCTTTCAGGTCATATTGCTTGTCTGCCAACCGCAAGAGGGACGGGCGATAGCTGACCAATACTATAGTTGCAGTGCCTTTTAGCCGGGTGATTAGCTCCTGTAGGTCATTGTCGGATTTATTGTCCAGACCGGAATTGGCCTCGTCAAATAAAATCACATCTGGTTTGCAGGCCAGTGACCGGGCAATGGTGATACGCTGGGCGATACCGGTTGGAATTTCACTCTGCGCGCCGTCACCGATGACGGTTTCATACCCGTCCGGCATCCGGGCCAGAATTTTGTTCAGATCCAGCATTTCCGCGATCTCCAGCGCGTCATCAATATACTCATCCCCCCGGAACATGGTCAGATTGTCCAATATGGTGCCCCGGAACATGCTGGGTTTCTGGGGCAGATAGGCGATGCGCTGACGCAGGCTGTCGGCGGAAAAAATTGTCGGATCCTTGCCATTGACCAGTATTTGGCCAGAGGTCGGCGTCAAGCCTCCCATCAAGGCCCATAGCAGGGTTGATTTTCCAGAGCCATTTCCGCCCCGGATGCCAATGATGTCCCCATGTTTCAGTTTCAGACTGATGTTGCTGAGGATTTCCTTGCCATCCGCATCATAACGGAAGCTGACATTTTTCATTTCAATGGTTTGAACTTTTTTCAGGTCCGTGGTCTGAGCGGGTCGTTCAGCGGGCATGTCATTGATCTGGCGTAATTTTTCGCTGGCGATCTGAATATGCTGAAAACGGGTCCATATGCCAAGCGCGCGTAACAAGGGCTGTACCGTCCGTCCCGCCAGCAACGTACTGGCCGCCAGCGCACCCATGGAAATGTCGCCGTTAATGACAAGCACACTGCCGATGCAGGCCACCGAAACCATGGTGATTTGTGAGAATACACTGCCTATGCCTTGTGAGAGGCCATTGAGGAAGATCACTTCATATGAGGCCTTGGAGCAGTTTTCCATCAGTTTTTCATAACGGCGCCCCATGAGGTTTTCCATGGCCATGGATTTAATGGAATGTATGCCGGTTAGAACTTCGATGATAAAACTATATCTGCGGTCTTCCCACAGTGTGTCATTCTTCAGGGCTTCTTTCAGCCGCACCCCAAGAATAAAGGCAATGGCCCCCAATATGAGCAATAAAATCACCGGAACAATTAGCAACGCCCCGCCGATATAACCCAAAAGTCCAAGGAACAGAAAGACAAAGGGCAGGTCAACCAGCGCCAATCCTGCCTGACTGGCGTAAAAATCCCGGATGGAATCAATGGATGACAGGCGGTCCAGATGAACCCCGGGAGATACTTTTTCCAGATTTTGCAAATCGGCCCGCAAGATTTTTTCGACGGCCTGACATCCGGTTTCATGTTCGTATTTTGCCCCGACCCAGCCGGATAGATAGGCCCGCGCCGTCCGCAGCAAGACATCTATCACTAATACCACAAGCAACCCCATGATGAGCAGGGTCAGGGTTTGCAGGGCGACATTCGGTATAATCCGGTCATATACCTGTAACAGCACCATGGGCAAAGCCAATGACAGCACATTCAGGAATAAGGAGGCAACCAGAATATCGGGCCGCATGATCGGAGCGAAGCCTGCGTTGGATTTCTGCCGTTTGTCCTGCCCCATATTTTGCGGGTATTCTATAGTGGATGAAGTCATATATTTTCTTCAAATCTTTTATTATTTACAAATCACATACCATGAACCCCCTGATTACGATGATTGAGTTGAATATTGGTTAATTTTGCAGGCTTTCGGAGGTTTAATTTAAATTTTATTCAAATAAAGCATAAGTTTTAACTTATAAACCATTGAAATTTATGTATTTTTTATATTGTTCATTAAACATCGTTAACCATAAGGTGAAACAATTTGTTTATTATTCTCTGTTAAAAATACAAGTACATCATTTTGTGTAATTCCAGCTTTGCGGGTTGCCATAAGTGTTTTTTGTATGTGACCGGAGATAATGAATATGGCTGATAGCAATCAGGACAAAGTCAACCCCAACAATAGCGATATTGAGTTGGACCCTATTGTTCAGGGCGCGGACCGTGTCAAAGGACAACGGGAAGAAGACGCCCGCCTTGATTCAGCAAGTATTGATGAGACACAGGACACGCAAACCCGGGCGAATATCCACCTTGGCAGTCAGGAAACAGAAGGTAGCGGTTTTGAGCATGAGGGGGGGCAGGCCTTTCCATCATCATCCACAGATAACACCCAAGTAGAAGGCTCCCCAGTTCATACAAATATAGAGCAGGCAGAAGTCAAATTATCCGCCTTTATGGATGAAGAGTCTGCCCCTGAGGTGGAAACATCATCCGACGACTCTGTGTTAACTGCCGGGGTTGCTACGTCTGAACTTTCCTTTGATCCGGTCACTCAAAATACGACAACGCCACAGGTTGGCGAAGCTCAGTCTGGTGCTGCGGCACAGTCAACTGAATCCGGCAGTCGGCAACCTTTTGCAACAGAAAATCTGGCTCCCAATGCGGCGCCGGTGGCCAGTGATGATGTGGGGGTTTTGACTGAAGACGAAGCCTTTACCCTGAATGTTCTGAATAATGACAAAGATGCCAATACAGACAGTGAACAGCTTTTTATTGTTGATGCTGTGGTTGATGGCGGCCTTGGGGCCGTCTCCCATGATGGAACCAATATTACCTTTAATCCCGGTAGCGCCTATGATTATCTGGATGATGGCGAGACAGAAACGGTTACCATCACCTATAGCATCTCTGATGGTGAGGGGGGAACGGACACCGCAACCCTAACCCTTGAAATCGTGGGCAGTAATGATGCGCCGGTTGTGAATGCCGTTGACCTTGGCACAACGCTTGAGGACACGTCCGTAACTTTTAGCGCGGCGGACCTTCTGGCGGGGGCCACGGATGTGGACGGGGAAGCCTTGAATGTGACCGCTGTAACTGTTGATGCCTCTTATGGTACGGTGGTTGATAATGGTGATGGAACTTATAGTTTTACACCAGCTGCAGATTATAATGGCACGGATGTTCCGCTGAATTTCACGGTCTCTGACGGCACGGCCAGCACGGATGGTACAGCAACCATTGATGTGACAGCGGTCAATGATGGCCCGGTCGCGGCCTCTGCCGTTGATACAGTTGCCGAAGTGGGCGAGAATGGCTCTGTGACCATTGACGTTCTGTCCGGTGCGACAGATGTTGACGGCGACAGTCTGGCGGTTACCACCGCCACGGTGTCTTCGGGCGATGGCAGTGTGACGGTCAATACGGACGGCACCCTGAGCTATGATCCGGGCACGGCTTACGACGGCCTTGCGGTTGGCGAGACGGCGACGGTTGAGATCAGCTATGAAGTCTCTGACGGTCAGGGCGGCACCGATACGGCAACGGCGACAGTTACGGTAACGGGCAGCAATGACGCCCCTGTGGTGGGGGAGCCTGTTATTTTTGCGGGTACCGAAGACCAAGCTATTACCATGACCGGAGAGCAGTTACAGGCAATGTTGTTAAGCAACGCCAGCGATGTAGACGGGGATACATTGTTGATGCAGAATATTACGGTTGACCATGGGACGATTACAAATAACGGGAATGGCACATGGAGTTATGTTCCGGAGGCTGATTATAACGGAGAGGTTCATCTCAGTTATAATATCTCTGATGGCACCACCATAACGCCGGCCAGCGCAATCATTGACATTGCGGCAGTTAACGATGGTCCGGTTGTGGGGTCGGTTGATCTTGGTGCAACGGCTGAAGATACATCTGTGACTTTTAATGCTGCTGATTTATTGGCCAATTCATCGGATGTGGACGGGGATAGTTTAAGCGTGACCTCTGTCACGGTTGATGCCCAGTATGGGACAGTAACGGACAATGGTGATGGGACCTACAGCTTTAGTCCGGCTGAAGATTATAATGGGGTAGATGTGCCATTGAATTTCACGGTCTCTGATGGTTCTGCCGCCACGACGGGAACAGCAGTTCTGGATGTGACAGCGGTTAATGATGGACCGGTTGCGGTATCGGATGTCATTATCAGCGCGGATGAAGACAATGCCATATCCATTAATGTACTAGGTAATGACACGGATATTGACGGCGACAGCCTGAGTGTAACGACGGCGAGTGTTTCTTCGGGTGATGGCAGTGTGACGGTCAATGCGGACGGGACCCTGAGCTATGATCCGGGGACAGCTTACAACAGCCTTGCGGTTGGCGAGACGGCGACAGTTGAAATCAGCTATGAAATCTCTGACGGCCAGGGCGGGACGGACACGGCGACGGCGACCGTTACGGTGACCGGCAGTAATGACGGGCCAATTGCCGCTTCTGACAGTTTCTCCGGCACAGAAGACAGTGGGATTAGCGGCAATGTCCTGAGCAATGACAGTGATGTTGATGGCGACAGTCTGAGCGTGGTGGCCGAGACGATTACGACGGCCAACGGCGGCACGGTTGAGATTAATGCGGACGGGACGTTCAGCTATAGCCCGGCGGCAGATTATAACGGAACGGACAGCTTCAGCTATACCTTGAGTGACGGCACAACCACTAGTACAGGTTCGGTGAGCCTTGAGGTAAGTGCGCAGAATGATGGCCCTGTAGTGGGGTCGGTTGATCTTGGTACAACAGCTGAGGATACATCCGTTACTTTCAGTGCCGCTGACCTGTTGGCGAATTCATCGGATGTTGACGGGGATAACCTTAGTGTGACCTCTGTCTCGGTTGATGCCCAGTATGGGACGGTAACTGATAATGGGGATGGGACCTACAGCTTTAATCCGGCGGCGGATTATAACGGTGATAATGTGCCATTGAGTTTCAGCGTCTCGGATGGTACGGCGACCACAACGGGTACGGCGAGTGTTGATGTCACAACCGTAAACGATGGGCCGGCTGCCGTCACGGACATTAGTGGTAATGTGGATGAAGACAGTACAGTTACCCTTGATGTCCTATCGGGGGCCTCTGATGTTGAAGGTGACAGCCTGAGCGTGACGACAGCGACAGTTTCCAGCGGTGATGGAAGCGTTACCATAAACGCGGATGGCACGTTAAGTTATGATCCGGGAACGGCTTATAACAGCCTTGATGACGGTGAAACAGCAACGGTTGAGATCAGCTATGAAGTCTCTGACGGTCAGGGCGGCACGGATACGGCCACGGCGACGGTCACGGTGACCGGCAGCAATGACGGTCCTGTGGTGGGTGATGTTGACCTTGGGACGACGGCAGAGGATACGTCGGTGACCTTTAGTGCGGCGGATTTACTGGCGAACTCATCTGATGTTGATGGGGATAACCTAAGTGTGGTTTCGATTACGGTCGATTCACACGATGGGGCCTTGGTTGATAATGGGGACGGGACATATACTTTTACCCCGGCAGCGGATTATACTGATGATAATGTCCCTATGCATTTTGTTGTAACCGATGGTACGACACAGTCTGCTGGAATGGCGACTATTGATGTGACGGCGGTTAACGACGGGCCCGTTGCGGAAAGTGATATTTTTTCGGGTACAGAAAATAACACTATTAGCGGAAACCTGCTGGCCAATGATACAGATGTGGAGGGAGATGCGCTTTCAGTTGTTGCTGAAACCATTACCACGGCGCAGGGCGGTACGGTGGTCATTAACAGTGACGGTACCTTTAGCTATACCCCGGCAACAAATTTTGATGGTGAAGATAGTTTTACCTATACGTTAAGTGATGGCACCGCCGTGGATACCGGCTCTGTGACCCTTGAGGTTAGTTCTGACGAGGCGGGAATGCATATCGGGACTGTTGACCTCGGGTCAACGGCTGAAGATACGGTCATTACCTTCTCTGCCAGTGATCTGCTGGCCAATAGTACCGATGACAATGGCAATGTGCTGACGGTGGCAAGTGTAAGCGTTGACCCGGCTTACGGTACGGTTGTGGATAATGGCGATGGTACGTACAGCTTTACCCCGGCACCCGACTATAACGGGACCGATGTCCCATTGAGTTTTGGGGCGCAGGGCGGTCACAGCGTTGTTTATAGCACCGCCAGCCTTGATGTATCAGCGGTAAATGATGGTCCGGTTGCGGGTGATACACTCGTTAATACGGGTGAGAATGATGCGGTTACAATAGATGTTTTGAGTAATGCCTCGGATGTGGAAGGGGACAGCCTGTCTGTAACGACGGCAAGCGTTTCTTCGGGTGATGGCACAGTGACGGTCAATGCGGACGGCACCCTGAGCTATGATCCAGGCACGTCTTATGATGGCTTGCCGGACGGCGAAACCGCAACGGTGGAAATTAGTTATCAGGTATCTGATGGTCAGGGCGGCACAGATACCGCAACGGCGACAGTTACCATAACGGGCAGTAATGATGGCCCGGTTGCGGTTGCTGACAGTTTTTCCGGTGCCGAGGATCAGGTGATCGGCGGCAATGTCCTCAGCAATGATACAGATGTGGATGGCGGGGCCTTGTCGGTGGTGGCCGAAATTATCACGACCGCCAATGGGGGGACGGTTGACATACATGCGGACGGGACGTTTAGCTATACCCCTGCAGCAGACTATAACGGGACGGACAGCTTCAGCTATACGTTAAGTGACGGAACAGCCACCAGTACAGGTTCGGTGACCCTCGATGTGAGCGCGGTGAATGATGGCCCCATTGCGGGCAACGTTGACCTTGGCACAACGGCAGAGGACACGTCCGTGACCTTTAGTACGGCGGATTTGCTGGCTAATAGTTCAGATGTGGAAGGGGATAACCTTAGCGTTACGGGCGTTACGGTTGATGCTGAATATGGTACGGTGACCGATAACGGTGATGGGAGCTATACCTTTACCCCGGCGGATGATTATAACGGTAATGATGTGCCGCTGAGCTTCAGCGTCTCGGATGGTACGGCGACAACGACAGGCACCGCAAGCCTTGATGTGAGCGCGGTTAATGATGGTCCGGTGGCAGCATCGGATATTAGTTTGAGTGTGAGTGAAGACAGTTCTGTGACGATCAATGTTCTGGGCAATGACACGGATATTGACGGTGATAGCTTGAGTGTAACCACGGCGAGCGTTTCTTCGGGTGATGGCAGTGTTACGGTCAACAGTGATGGTACTTTAAGTTATGACCCGGGAACGGCTTATAACAGCCTTGATGACGGCGAGACGGCGACGGTTGAGATCAGCTATCAAATCTCTGATGGTCAGGGCGGTACGGATACGGCCATGGCGACAGTTACGGTAACCGGTAGTAATGACGGACCAGTAGCCGCATCTGACAGTTTCTCCGGCACAGAAGACAGCGGGATCAGCGGCAATGTCTTGTCCAATGACAGTGATGTTGACGGGGACAGCTTGAGCGTGGTGGCCGAGACGATCACGACGGCGAACGGGGGTACGGTTGAGATCAATGCGGACGGGACGTTCAGCTATAGCCCGGCGGCGGATTATAACGGGACGGACAGCTTCAGCTATACGTTAAGTGATGGTACAGCCACCAGTACAGGTTCGGTGAGCCTTGAGGTAAGTGCGCAGAATGATGGTCCTATAGCCGGGTCTGTTGATCTTGGCACAACGGCAGAAGATACGTCGGTGACGTTCAGTACGGCTGATCTATTAGCGAATAGTTCGGATGTGGACGGGGATAGTCTGAGTGTGACGGATGTCACGGTTGGGGAAGATTTTGGTACGGTTGTTGATAATGGCGACGGGACTTATACTTTTACGCCGGCGGATGATTATAACGGCGATGATGTGCCGCTGAGCTTCAGTGTCTCGGATGGTACGGCGACAACGACAGGTACGGCAAGTATCGATGTAAGCGCAGTTGCGGATGCACCAACATTGACGGTAAATGACACGGGTGGCATTCCGGTCACCCTGAAAATATCCGGCGATCATTATGATCCAAATAATGTAGAAGATGTGGGTGCTGGTTCGCCGCAGTTTCAGGTTTTTGTCAATGGTGAAGCAGTGGTTATTGACGGACAAAGTACCTTTACCGTTGATGCGGAACGGGGTGACTGGGAACTTTTCCGCTTTGAAGTGGAACCGGGTACGCAGATAAACAGCGTTGAAGTAAAATTTGTCAATGATGCCTGGGATGGCAAGAATGATAATGACGGTGATGGTATTATCGGGGAAGATAGAAACCTTATCGTTGACAAGATCAACATCGGCGGGGAAGCGAACGACGCGGGTGTTTTTGTTGGTGGCTATACGTTTGAGGCAGAGGATGCCTATTATGACAAGCCCGACAGCGATGGTTATGAAACGATGCCCTGGTCGGGTACCTTGTCATTTGACACAAGTAATGTTGATATGACGGCTGTTGCATCAGGGGCTGAAGATAGTGCCATTGCGCTTGATATTGGTGCCAGTTTGAGTGATTCATCGGAAAGTCTTGCTGTTACTATTTCCGGTGTGCCCGATGGGGCGGTATTGTCTGCAGGAACAGATAATGGGGATGGGAGCTGGAGCTTGACACCAGAAGAACTTGATGGGCTGACCATTACGCCACCGTCCAATTTTTCAGGTAGTTTTGATCTTTCTGTAACGGCTACTTCTTCCGAAGCAGGCAATAGTGCGACGAGTAGTGCAACCTATAGCGTGGCAGTCTCAGCGGTTAATGATAACGACCATGATGGCGATAAAAGCGATAAAGGCGACAAAGACCATAAGGACGACAAAGACGACAAAGACGACAAGGACGACAAGGACGACAAGGACGACAAGGACGACAAAGACGACAAAGACGACAAGGACGATAAGGACGATAAGGACGACAAAGACGACAAAGATGGCAAAGGCGATCATGACGACAAAGATGATAATGATCATGATGAAAACCATGACAATGATGAACATAATCATGATTCTGGCAGTCATGATAGTCATGACAACGATGGTCAGACTATTGAAGGTACAGATGGTGCCAATGATTTGCAGGGGGGGAGCGGCGATGACACATTGGCCTATAATGCGGATGGCACATGGCCAGGGTATGTGGCGCATAATGTCACAACGGGCGAAAATGTATCTCTAAGTGGTACAAACCAGTCAAGCGATGTCTTTAATGGCGGGGATGGCTATGATACGCTTGTGGGAACAAGCGGTGATGATGCGTTGTTCCTGGATGATGGTATAAGCAACTTTGAGACCGATAGTCAGGCCCGTATTCAGAATATCGAAGAAATTGATATGGGTGATGGGGACGACATCGTTGATATGACGTCCAATACCTATAGCTACGATGAGGGGATCATTGTTAAAGGCGGGGCCGGAGATGATACTATCTGGACGTCAACCGGTGATGATACGCTGATAGGCGGTACCGGTAATGATTCCATGTTTGGCGGTGCGGGAAATGATACCTTTGTATTCGGCACCAATGAGGGAACGGATATTGTTTCGGGCGGTGATGGCGGCGGCTGGACGGATACAATTCAGCTTGACGGTTTTTCAGATTCTGATTCTCAACAGGGCTGGACATTGACACTGGATGATGGATCAACAATTCAGTCTACCGATGAAGGGGCTAATGAGATATTTCTGTCGGATGATTCAGCGGGCACCATTACCTTTGAGGATGGCTCAACCATTGATTTTGATGGGATAGAAAAAATTGTCTGGTAATTTTTAATTGGCTCTGTGACATTGCTTTTGACATTAATGTTTTCTGTGTTAACATTGGCGTTAATTGAAAAAATCAGGATCAGAGCGTGCCAAAAAATCCAGTTGTATCCTACGGAAATTTTATTGTAAATAGGCCTTGGTTTGTGTTGTTCGCGTCCGTGTTTGTGGTCATTTTATTGGCCTACGGGGTGAAAAACATCTATTTTTCCAGTGATTACCGGGCGTTTTTTGGCCCCGATAATCCGCAACTGGCGGCGCAGGATGAGTTGGAGCAAACCTATAGCAAGGTGGATACGGTTTCTATTGTTCTGAAACCGGATGAGGGGGATATTTATAATAAAAAATTTCTGGCACTTGTTTACGAGCTCACGAAAGAATCATGGCAGGTTCCCCATGCTATCCGCGTAGATTCCCTCTCTAACTTTCAGCATACCAGAGCCGAAGAAGATGACATGATTGTTGAGGATTTGGTGCCGGATCCGGACGCTTTGGACCAGAAGCAACTGGACCTGATCCGGACCGTGTCCATGACCGAACCGGCGCTTCTCAACCGGCTGGTGTCCAGGGATGGTAAAACAACGCAGATTTCCATCACGATCGAGGCCCCTGATACGGAAAGAACTACGCTGGCCAAAGTGGTGCGTCAGGTACGTGAAATGGCGGAAGTCGCGCGCGCTGAAAACCCTGATGTACATATAGCACTTAGCGGAAATGTAATGATGTCCATTACATTTGCCGAGGCCGCCCAGCATGATATGACCACATTATTTCCCCTGATGTACGGGCTATTGGCACTGACGATTTTATTGTTCGTGCGTTCATTAGCCGGCATGGTCAGCACCATGCTTGTTGTCATACTTTCCGTTGTGGCAGCTATCGGGGTTGCCGGGTATATTGGCTGGGGGCTGAACGGTGTTTCGGTGAACAGTTTTGTGGTCATCCTGACCATATCGGTGGCCGATGCCATTCATCTGCTCCTGACCTATTTTGGGGAATTGCGCAAGGGGGCTAATCGGAAGATGGCCACGGTGGAAAGCTTGCGCATCAATATGCAACCGGTGTTTCTGACCTCGCTGACCACGGTAATAGGTTTTCTGAGCCTGAATTTTAATGACAGCCCGCCTTTTCGGGAATTTGGCAATATCTCGGCCTTTGGGGTGATAGCCGCATGGTTCCTGTCCGTCACGTTTTTGCCAGCGTTAATGACCATTATTCCCATGACCTCGCGGGGACATAAGCAGTATGAAAACAGCATCCTGTCCCGTTACGTGGAATGGGTTTTGGTTCAGAAAAGAAATATTTTAATCGGATCTCTGGTCGTCCTTGCCGTCTCTGCCGCTCTGCTGCCGAAACTGGTTTATAATGACAAGTTCGTTGAATTTTTCAGTCCGAATCTTCAGTTCCGGCAGGACACAGATTTCCTGATGGATAATCTGACCGGGATATATACCATTGAGTTTTCCGTGCCCTCGGGCGAGGATGGCGGCATTGCCAATCCGCGATATTTGGCGAAACTTGATGAGTTCGCCAATTGGTTTCGCACCCAGCCGGAGGTACTGCATGTCTTGACCTTTGCCGATGTTATGAAGCGGCTGAACAAGAATATGAACGGGGACAAGCCGGAATTTTACCGCTTGCCCGAAAGCCGGAACCTGGCCGCGCAATATCTTCTGCTCTATGAGATGTCATTGCCGTATGGCCTCGATCTGAATAACCAGATTGATGTGGGTAAATCAGCCACCCGCCTTACGGTCATTCTGGACAATATCAATACGGATGCCATGAAAAGCCTGAAATACAGGGCAGAGGACTGGCTGGCGCAAAATGCTCCGCCGGAGATGCAATCGCGGGGCGGGACCAGTGTTAACCTGATTTTCGCCTTCCTGACCAAGCGCACCTTTGACAGCATGTTCTGGGGTACGGGTCTTGCTTTCTTGCTTATCTCTGCCTGTCTGGTGGTCGCCTTGCGGAGCGTTAAACTGGGGCTGGTCAGTCTGGTACCCAATATTATGCCGGTGATTGTGGCCTTTGCCATATGGGCGGTTATTAACGGCGAACTGGGTATGTTTGCCGCCAGTGTTACGGCGACGGCTCTTGGGTTGATTGTGGACTGTACGGTTCATTTCCTGAGTAAATACCGACGCGGCAAGACAGAGAAAAACTTGGATGTTGAGGATGCGGTGCGTTACGCCTTTTCCATGGTCGGGACCGCGTTATGGGTATCGTCACTGGTGTTGATCGTGGGTTTCAGCTCACTGATGCTGTCAGATTTTTCCATGAATTCAAAAATGGGGGCTTTAACGGCTCTGGTAATCGGGGTGGCTCTGGTGGTGGACTTTCTGTTGCTACCGGTTATCCTGCTGTATCTTGATAAAAAGAAGGACAAAGTAAATGCATAGTCTGTTCAGGAGAATTTCCTTTTTTTTACTGATTGGCGGCTCTGTTGCCTTATCGGCAGCTTACGCTGAAACGCCGGAAGAAAAAGGTCTTGCTATCGCAAAAGAAGTAGATCGTCGTGATGAGGGTTTTCAGGATACAGTTGCTGTTCTGCAAATGATTTTGAGCAACCGTCAGGGCCGGGAGAGCCGCCGGAAACTTAAAATAAAAACTTTCGAGATGACGGACCCCAAAGTGGGGGACAAGTCATTGGTGATTTTTGACAGCCCCCGCGATGTTAAAGGCACGGCGTTCCTCACGCATTCCAACATTCTTGACCCCGATGACCAATGGATTTACCTGCCGGCATTGGGGCGGATCAAGCGGATTTCTTCCAGCAATAAATCCGGCCCTTTTATGGGCAGTGAATTTGCCTACGAGGATATGTCCTCACGCGAAGTGGGTAAATATCATTATAAATGGTTGCGGGATGAGCCCTGCGGCACCATGACCTGTTTCGTGGTGGAGGCCTATCCCCAATATGCCAAATCAGGCTATACCAAGCTGGTATCCTGGATTGATACTCAGGAATACCGGACCATGAAAACCGAATTTTATAACCGCCGGGGGGAATTGTTTAAAGTCCTTACCTTGTCGGATTATAAATTATATCTGAATAAATATTGGCGGGCCAGCAAGCTGTATATGGAAAATATCATGACCGGCAAAAAAACATGGCTTATTTGGAGTCGTTATGATTTCAGGACCGGCCTTAAAGAACAAAATTTCTCAAAAAGCAGATTAAAGACGGCTAAATAAGCCGGAAGGACCAGAGTCTCCGCTGTTTCCAAGGGCCCGGCTATTTTGGCCGGGCTTTTTGCTTTATTTTTGCGTTCCGGGAATTTATGGTTAATGAAAGGTAAAGCAGGCTGGAAGACTCTGTAATTACTTACAATTTTAGAAAAAAATGTCTAAAGATAGATTTTAATTGGCCCAATAATTAGGCCCTTTTAGAGATTTATTTGCCATAAATTACACCTGAATCGCAAATCACAGCTTGAGAGGGCAACATTGCCGAAAAATAGGCCATATCATCAAAAGGCAAAAAATAGGGGCCGACAGGGCGTAAAGACCTTTCTGCTCACGTCGGTATTTTGTGCGCTTACGGTAATGCCCAGCCAAGCCGAAGTGTCGGTCATTGATGTGCGTACCGGACTTCATCCCGATAAGACCCGGGTGGTCTTGGAGGTTAGCGAAGTTGCCTTCTACCAGATCAGCTATCGTGATAGCCCCAGAGAAATCATCATCGACCTGCGGGAAACGCCGGGGATGGAACAGGTGAGAGCCTTGGCCAGAAAAGCGGCGGTGATCGGCGTTCTGGATAAAATTACCGTCGAGGACCATGAGGGGTCCGTTCGCTTGCGTATTTCCCTGCGCAAACCGGCCACCGTGGATAACAGCTTTACCTTGAAACCGGACCATGGACGGCAATATCGGCTGGTCTTTGATATAAAGGCCACCTCTGCCGCAGAATGGGCCCGTCAGGTTAAGCTGACCGCGCCCCCGCCATCACCAACGCCACTGCCCGCTCCGGACCCCATACAGGAACCTGTGGCCCTGCCACCTCCTCCAACGTCTGCACCACCACCTGTGGCAGAAGCGGAATCTGCCTTCGTGTCGGCACCGCCCCCGGAACCCCAAAGTCCGGAAACCTATGATGATATGTTGACCGAGGACAGTAATTTCAGCCTGTCCGGCTATATTGAGGTGGAGGCCCGCGGCTTTACCCAATCGGCCATGGACCCGGCGCAGGAGGACTGGACCGTGTCTTTCGCGCTGGAACCTTTGCTGGAATATGTCTCGGACAGCAGCAGTTCTCAGATAATGTTCCGGCCTTTCGGGCGGGTCGATGTGCAGGATAAAAGCCGCAGTCACTTTGACATCCGGGAGCTTAAATGGACCGGAACCTTGGACAGCTTACAGATGACCGTGGGCATAGACACCCTGTTCTGGGGGGTTACGGAATCCAATCATCTGGTGGATATTATCAATCAGGATGACAGCCTGGAAGATATTGACCGGGAGGATAAACTGGGCCAGCCCATGGCCAGCCTGTCCTATGACAGCCCTATGGGGGTCTTTTCCGTCTATGTGATGACTTATTTCCGGGAACAGCGTCTGCCCGGTGCCAAGGGTCGTCTGCGCCTGCCTTTGCCCGTTGATTATGCCCAAACTCAATATGAGGCCGGTTCCGGCAAATGGAATGCGGACTGGGCGGTGCGCTGGACCCATGTAATCGGCAATGTGGATGTGGGGCTATATCATTTCCGGGGCACCAGCCGCGAGGCCCAATATCTTTTGGGCGTGGATGGCACAGGTACTCCGGTCATCATTCCCCGTTATAACCTCATTGGCCAGACCGGGCTTGATCTGCAGGGAACCTTTGATGATATATTGATCAAGTTCGAGGCCATTCGCCGGACCGGCTTCGGGCCGGATTACTGGGCCATGGCGGGCGGATTTGAATATACCCTGTATGGTCTGGGCGGCGGTGATTCAGACATCGGGATTCTGGCGGAATATAGCTATGATGACCGGGGGAGCCTGGCGACAACTATTTTCCAGAATGACTTGTTCGTGGGTATGCGCTGGGCCGCTAATGATGTGGACAGTACGGAGCTTCTCATGGGGGCAATGTTTGATATGACAACCTCATCAAAATTTGTCAATATTGAAGGCAGTCGCCGTATTGGCGAAAACTGGAAAGTATCGCTGGATGCTCGTTTCTTTCTAGGCGTGCCTATTACGGATATTATTTATCCTCTGTCCCGAGATGATTTTTTTCAGATCAGACTGGCCCGCTATTTTTAAACAAATTGTAATAATATAGCATTTGTGATAGCATGCGGCCTTATTATCGGCACATTTCTGACATATTTGTACCGAAGAGAAAAAAACATTTCTGAAGTGAGGGCTTCCCGTGAAGAGAAAAAACTATAAAGCATTGATCATGAAGCTGTCCGGCACCGCTTTGGGGCTTGTGGTAATGCTTTCAGGGGCCACTTTTTTGGGGCAGAAATTTCTTGTGGATCACCATGGAAATCTTGATGTGAATGGATCCTCAAAAAGTGCCTTGCACCCTGATTTGGAATTGGATATTGAACTTAACAGGCAATTTGGGGTTATCACCGAATCCGGCATTGTGGATATTAAAGCAACCCTGAAAGATGCCCGGCAGACATTGGTTGACATAAAACTGAACATTGTGACGGAATTGAATGATACCATTCGGGAGGTGGAACTGGACCCCTCAATTCCGGCAGCAATAAAGAAAAATGTCATCGTGCAGTTGGAGCGTGAATTACAGAGAAACGAACGGCGGCTCAAGTCTTTGGAAGAACGGGCCTTGCAGTTTTCCTATAAAATGATCCTGCCCAAGTCGAACTATGCAAGAAGTTCCAAATGTAATGAAGAGATTATCATGGAAGAAACCCATGATACGGATTTGGATGCTGACACCAAGGGAAATGACCGGGACGTCCGGAAAGCCTTTTCCTGGATTTAATTCTTAAGCTATTTTTCCCGCAAAATTCTTGTCTTTTTTCTTGATGCATTTGCTGATAAGCTATCTGCATATCATGTATTTCCAGTAAAAAAGGATGGGGGATGGTTGCACATATCGGGACAGTTGCCTTTGTCGGCATAGAGGCCAGACTGGTTGATGTGCAGGTGCAGGTTGCGTCAGGCCTGCCGTCTTTTACCATCGTTGGCCTGCCGGACAAGGCGGTGGCCGAATCCCGGGAGCGGGTGCGGGCGGCACTCGGGGCCATTGGATTGGCACTACCGCCGAAAAGAATTACCGTTAATCTGGCGCCTGCTGATCTGCCCAAGGAAGGCAGCCATTATGACCTTGCCATTGCCCTTGGCCTGTTGGTGGCGATGGAGGCTGTGGCCAGTGATACGGTGGAATCCTATATTGTTCTGGGGGAGCTGGGGCTGGACGGGGCCATACAGGCGGTGCCGGGGGTGTTGTTGGCGGCCATGAAGGCACTGGAGCTTGATTGCGGCTTGGTCTGTGCGGCGGCCTCGGGCGGCGAGGCCGCATGGGCCGGGGAGGTGGAGATCATTGCCGCCGAAAATCTGCTCAGCCTGATCAATCACTTAAAGGGCAATCAACTACTTAGCCCACCGACAGCGGCGATTGCCCAAGACACCAAAAACACCCCTGATCTTCGGGATATAAAGGGGCAGGAAACCGCCAAACGGGCGCTGGAAATTGTTGCCGCCGGGGGGCATAATCTATGTATGGTGGGGCCACCGGGCTCCGGGAAATCCATGCTGGCGGCAAGGCTGCCCGGTATCCTGCCACCCATGACGGCGGAGGAGGTGCTGGAGGTGAGCATGATTGCCTCAATATCTGGCCTGTTGACAGAGGGCGGCATTACCCGCAATCGGCCCTTTCGCAACCCCCATCATTCGGCCTCTATGGCGGCGCTGGTGGGCGGCGGATTGAAGGCCCGGCCCGGCGAAATTTCACTGGCCCATCGGGGTGTGTTATTCCTTGATGAATTGCCCGAATTTCAACGTCCGGCGCTGGATAGCCTGCGTCAACCCATTGAAAGCGGTGAGGCGGTGGTGGCCCGGGCCAATCGTCATGTGACTTATCCGGCCCGTTTCCAACTGGTGGCGGCTATGAACCCCTGCCGCTGTGGTTATCTGGATGATCCGGCGCAGGCCTGTTCCCGCGCGCCCAGATGTGCGGTGGATTACCAGTCAAAAATCTCAGGCCCCATGATGGACCGCTTTGACATTCACATCGAGGTGCCGGCGGTTAGCGCTCATGATCTGACCCTGCCGGCGCCTTCTGAGGGTAGCCCGGATGTGGCCGCCCGTGTCATGGCCGCCCGGACCCTGCAAACGGAACGTTATCAAGCCATGGGGCTGAATCACATTCGCTGTAATGCGGAGGTGGATGGCGAGGCCTTGGAGGCCGTGGCAAGTCTGGACAAAGCGGGGCAGGAAATCCTCACCCAAGCCATTGATGTCATGCGGCTGACGGCGCGCGGCTATCACAGGATATTGCGCGTGGCACGTACCATAGCCGATTTGGACGGTAGCCTGAACATCAGCAAAATACATGTCTCCGAAGCCCTGAGTTACCGCCAGAAAAAGCATATCAGGTAAATTATTTTATATATTAAACTGTAAGATCTTTTTGACAAACTGTCGGAATATTTTACAGTTTTAGATTTTTTTTAAGTTGGAGAGTATAAAATTCCGTTGGTTTCTGCCGTTTTCCTAAGTTGGCACAGGGCTTGCTTATGTGTTTGTGGGTTAAAAACGAGTTAATAGAAAAAAAGAGTTAGGTAAGTTATGAAAAAGTTATTTTATAGTATGATTACAGTATTTTTTGCGTTTGTTTGCAATGCGAATGCCACGCCTGTGGAGCTTGAATATGATGTTACGGCTATTGGAGGTGGCTCATATCAATATGATTTTACACTTACGTTGACAAACACTGATGCCTCATGGGTGTCAGGCCAGGGATGGGGATGGATAATTTTTGGTGATCATGCGTTTGCGACACCTGATGTTTTGACGGCTTGGTCAGGGATAAGCGTAGATGCGCCTTATACTGGGTTTACCACTTCGAATGGTGGCCATAATGGTCCTACTCTTATTAGTGCATTGACATATTTTATTCCAAATGTTGTTGGAGACTCCTTGCAATGGTCTGGCATTTCTAACGCATTAGTAACCCAAGGACTGTTATGGAGTTCAATAGCCGTGACTGGGGGAGCGACGACTATAATTTTTGATAATGCCGTCTATAAGGCAAGTGTAGTTCCGGAACCGGCACCGCTTGCCCTGTTAGGTTTTGGTTTGTTAGGCTTGGGATTGGCACGCGGGCGCCGTAGATAATATACACTTTGGGTGTTACTTTCAGGCGGCCTTCACGGGCCGCCTTTTTTTGCCAACTTTCATATCTTCTTATTTTTTGGCGGTAAGGTTTGACCCCATCGGTTCCTACATAGGGTCGCTAGAACAGCAGAGAAATACATGCCTCCGAAGCCCTTAACAATCGCCAAAAAGCATATGTCAGGGGGTTGTTTAACATATTTCAAGTGTAAAGAATCCTGACAGAGAGTCGGGATTCTTTACACTTATTTATGGTTAATATCTGTGAAAGTATTTTTACCTCCTTGATTCATAATAATATTTTGGGAATGGCGTAGATTTTGCATGTCTATGGTCAAGAACGTATCTTGGGGTTGGGTAATGGGAGAAGAAAATGTTTAATTATAAGAGTAAAAGGCTTGGTAAGGTCGTTGGTGCAACGGTTGTGTTGCTGGGTATGGTGGTTAGTACGCCTGCATGGGCGGTTCCCGTTGAACGGGATCTTTATGTGACGGATTCACAGTCCGGCAATATCTTTGCAATTACGCCGACTAAAGCCATTACAATATTGGTGTCCGAGGCGGACATATTGGCTGCAACTGGTGCTACGACAGCACGTTTTACGGATAACGGCGTCTATTATGATCAGGCCAATGACAAACTCTATTTTACCGATAGTGAGTCTGATGCGGTTTTGGTGTGGGATGGGGCAACAGGGATTGTTTCCGTCGTTGCCTCTGCAGCTGATATTGAGCTTGCGGTTCCGGGCAATGATTCTGCCAGCCCGGAACATATAACCATGCGGGACGGGATGTTATATGTCACTGATCCAAGATCTGATACTTTGCTGAAAATTGATGCCGCAACAGGTGTTGTTACGGTGGTGACAGATGAAGTAACCTTTGAGGGGGTGGCCGCAGACGGACTTGATGTGGATATTGAAAGCGGTATTGCTGTTTCTCCTGACGGGACCAAAATTTATGTGGCCCATGATGAAGATCGTACCAGTGATACAGCAGGGGCAATTTATGAGGTCGATTTGCTGACCGGAACACCGACTTTACTGTCTGATGACAGCAGGTTTAGTGATCTTGATGTATTTCTGACCCTTGCACCGAACGGGGATATTATTATTGCCAATGATTCCGGTTCTACCGGAGATCAGATCTTTCGGGTTACTCCCGGCGGTATTGTATCCGGTTTTCTTTCTGAATTGGAACTAGAAGGGCTTGTTGGTGGTGATGTAAATCTGGAAGGCGGTATCATTTTCGATGATTTCGGTAATTTCTATATTGCAGAGGAAAATACGGACAATATATATCGCTGGCTGGTTGATGATTTCTCTGCCGGTACTATTGACGTATCTTCCGGAGCCTTATTTGTGTCAGAAAACGATGTGGCTTCATTGTTTAGCTTGAGTGGCATAGATTATGAGGGTGGCATCACTTTTGGCCGCGCTTCTATTAAACGTGATGTGCCCGAGCCTGCTTCTATGGCTTTACTGGGGTTTGGTTTGTTGGGTCTGGGATTGGCGCGCCGGCGCCGTAAATAAACATAATATTGGTGTTACTTTCAGGCGGCCTTTACGGGTCGCCTTTTTTTTGATCTATTCCCGGCGTAATAATCGTTGGCATCAAAATAAATTTTGATGCTATGATCATCTAGGAACAACCGGGAGCCAGATTATGTTGAAAAAAACCATTCTGATTATTGCACTGACCCTTATGCCCGCAGTCGCCATGGCAAAATCCAGCGCGCAGAAAAGGGCTGATATTCTTGAGATGCGCTCGGAGGTCTTAAGTCAGCTCTATGCTAATCACCCGGAAGCAAAAACCATGATTAAAAATGCGGCGGGCTATGCGGTATTTAACAATGGGGGTATTAACCTGATTTTACTGTCAGCGGGTAGCGGCAAGGGTGTTGCCCATGACAATAAGAGCGGCAAAGACACTTTCATGCGTATGGCCACCGGCGGTGTCGGTATCGGCCTTGGCATTAAGGATTATCGGGCTGTGATGATCTTTCACAAACGGTCTGCCTTTGATAAATTTGTTGAGCATGGCTGGGATTTTTCCGGGCAGGCAGATGCGGCGGCAACCCTGGATGACACCGGCGGTGAGGTCAATGCGGCCGACACGGTCATCGGCGGCGTGACCGTCTATCAAATGACTAAACGCGGTCTGGCTCTGCAAGCCACCTTGCAGGGAACCAAATATTGGGTCAGTAAAAAACTGAATAAATGACCATAGCCCGGAAAAGATATAAGAGAAAATATGGTAACAGGTAAAAGCTGGCGGAATTCCGTTCAGGAGTATCGTC
The DNA here is from genome assembly GCA_013152755.1 of Alphaproteobacteria bacterium. GTDB lineage: Bacteria > Pseudomonadota > Alphaproteobacteria > Sphingomonadales > Emcibacteraceae > Paremcibacter. Next base: position 1,307 of record JAADFR010000002.1, on the reverse strand, counting down.
ACCCACGGGTGATTGGCGTTTTTTTTATGGGCATTTCCAGCGGCTTTCCCCTGACGCTTCTTTTGTCGTCTTTGGGCTTCTGGTTGATTGATGAGGGGGTATCAAAGTCAACCATTGGCCTGCTCACCCTGTCCCTCATTCCTTATTTCCTGAAATTTGTCTGGGCGCCTGTGCTGGATAGCCTGCGTGTGCCTATACTGGGCAGGTTATTTGGCCGTCGCCGGGCGTGGCTGATCTTGATTCAGATTGGCCTTGGCCTCGCTATTGTGGGTCTGGCAAGCGCATCGCCGGTTGAGGCCCCGGTTTATTTTGGCCTTATGGCCATGATGGTTTGCTTTATGAGTGCCAGTCAGGATCTGGTGATAGATGCTTACCGGATTGAGATCCTGAAAGAAGAAGAAATGCCGGCGGGGGCGGCCATGACCCAATTCGGTTACCGGGTTGGCAATTTGATTGCCGGGGTTGTGACCCTGAAACTTGCTGACTGGTATGGTTGGGAAGTCGCCTATCTCACCATGCCGTTATTACTTCTTTTCGGCTTGATTCCGGCTCTGATTTTCGGTGAGCCGGTGAAGCGTGGTCAGAAGCTGATTGAAAAAGAAATTCAGGCGGTTCGGGTCTGGTTGTCACAGGGCGGACAGAAGCCGGAAGTCCTGCATAAGGTCGTAGAGAATATCTATATGACCGTGGTCGTGCCGTTTAAGGAATTTATCCAACGTAAAGGCTGGTGGGTTATTTTGCTGTTCATCCTGTTGCTTAAAGTCGGGGACAGTATGGCGGCGGTGATGACCGCGCCGTTGATCGGTGACCTGGGGTTTTCCAAGGATGAAATTATCTGGGCCAATAAAACCGTGGGCTTTGTGGCGGTGCTTGTGGGGGCGTTTTTTGGTGGTGTTGTTCTTAACCGTCTTGGCACTTACCGGGGACTTATGGTTGCGGCGGTTCTTATGATGGTGACAAACTTGAGCTTTGTGCTTCTGGCGGAAAATGGCCGCAATGTGGATATATTGATTTTTGCCATCGGGTTTGAGAATTTTGCCACTGGTATGGGGGGGACGATTGCCATTGCCTATCTGTCGGGGCTGTGCAATATGGCCTATACGGTGACTCAATATGCCCTGTTGTCGGCCTTTGCTTCCCTTGGGCGCTTATTGATCGGGGCCCCGTCCGGCTTTATGCAGGAGGCCATGGGCTATACCGAGTTCTTCCTCTTGACTACAGCGATGGCCATTCCGGGAATTATCTTATTGATGGTGATGAAAAGACTGGGCTATGTGGGGGAAAGCCTAACACTTACGGGCGATAAG
>JAADFR010000001.1 GCA_013152755.1 Alphaproteobacteria bacterium | reverse complement strand
TTTTTAACCCTCTTATTCATAATGAGCAGGTTAATAAAGAAGGGGCATTCATAGACATATCTTCTTTATCATTCAGCTTCTTATTAGAAGTTTCAAGCTATTTATATATCATGCTGACAATACCATTAATAGGCGCCGCGTAATATTATGATACTGCGATTGTCAAGGTCAGCCGGGTATTAAGCAGGCTGCATGCGGGGAGGCAACCTGTGATGTCGAGATTGGCGACAGGCCGGGCGTGCATTTGCAGCTCGAAGCCCTTTATTTTAGTCTTGCCGACATCTTTTCAGTTTGTTCGTCGGGCATTCGCTTGCACTGCCCTAAATGATAGCCGTAATTGGGGTGATTATCCCAATATACGCACTGGTTCCTTGCCATCCCAATTGACAGATGGCTCTTTCAGGGCGGAAAAGAAACCTTCCACGGCAGGATTAATCTCAATAAGCTCTATCATTCCACCTGTTTTGGCCATTGTATCCACATAGGCCGCGCGGGCATTTATAGGGTCAGGCACCACGCCGTAGAGAACTTCATCATTACCCGCCGCCACATGGCGTGCCAGGTCATCATCGAAGCTGGCTGTGGAAACAGCCCAGTGATGAAAGCCATAGCCCCTTTTGTCGATCACTTCGGTATATACAGACGGGCTTTTGCTGTTTTGAACAATTAATTCAAAACACATGGAACCGGAAAAACCAAGGGCAAGGGTAATGTCGATATCTCCCGGATTGCCCCGATAGCGATAATCCTCGAGGGCAAAATGTTCAAATAGGAAAAAAGGACCAACCCCCAGTGTTTCTGTCCAGTATTTCATTGCTTTCTCGATATCCTCAACCACATAGGCCACCTGAATAACCCCTCCCAGCGGTTGCCCGAATGATAATATTTTAGTCATATTTTTATCTCCTTATTAGCGCGATTTAAGGTTCTATCAGAAATATATAGTTATTTGACTATGTTAGCGAATTTTGGGCAATAGCGGGAATTACTCAGATTTGGGATTTTGAATATAAAATAAGTATTCTCCGTCATAGACGGGCGAAATAAGAATATTTAAACTTTCTTTGAAAATTAATTAAAGGAAGTTTTTTATGCCTGATACCACGTTAACGATTAAAAATAGTGTCAAAGCCAATACGCCTCACCGTCCGGCTTTTTTTGACCCGGGGACACTCCCCTGGGCAGACTGGGTCATGCCGGGGACCTATTTTAAACTCTTGAACATCAACGAACTGACCGGTGGCTTTACCATGCTGTTGAAAGTTGACCCGGATGTGACCGCCCCGGTTCATCATCATATTGGCGGTATTGAGGCCTATGTGGTTGAAGGTGAATTTGGGTACGGCGAAGATGATCGCGGCGGCGTTGGCAGTTACGTACTGGAGGCGGGCGGTTCCATTCATGAGCCGTCATCACCCGAAGGTGTCATCATGTTTGCCGTCGTGCACGGGCCATTGGTTGGTTACAACGAAGACGGTTCAATTGCCGCCGTAATTGATGGCCGTTTTATGTATGATCTGGCCGGTCAAAATAATGTGGCTGACCATATTACAGTCACAAATACATTCACAAATAATGATTAATTCCATAAATCACGGTTGAAAGAAGGTGTGAAATGACAGCAAGATTTTCCGGTAAAACAGCAATAGTTACGGGCGGGGCATCCGGCATAGGCCGCGCGGTGGCCCGTCAGCTTTCAGACGAAGGTTGCCATGTGATTGTGGCCGATATTAATAGTGATAAGGCCCGTGAGGTTGCCGAAAGCCTGCCCACAAGGTCAATGGCCTTTGCCCTTGATGTGACGTCCGAGGCCGCATGGGGGGATATTATGAATGATGCAGAGGAGACGTTCGGCGGCCTTGACATATTGGTCAATAGTGCGGGCATCGGTTTCGCCGATAACTTTGAGGATATGCCCCTTGCCCATTGGGATGCCATGATGTCGGTGAACTTGACCGGGACATTTCTGGGCTGTCAAAAAGCCATTAAATTAATGAAAAAAACGGTAGCGCCAGGGTCAATTGTGAATATTTCCTCCATAGCGGGCCTGATGGGCGGTGAGGATATTGCTGGTTACAGCGCGTCCAAAGGCGGTGTGACCCTGCTCACCAAATCGGTGGCCCTATATTGCGCGGGCAAGGGATATGACATCCGCTGTAACAGCATACATCCAACCTATGTGGACACGGAAATGCTGGACCCGGTGGCAGAGGCTTTCGGCGACCGTCAGATCATGCTGGATGGTATGGCGGCGCAAGTGCCCTTGGGCCGTGTGGCAAAGCCTGGTGATATTGCCGGGGCAATATTATTTCTCTGCTCATCGGAAGCGGCCATGATTACCGGCCATCAAATGGTTATCGACGGTGGTCAACTGGCGGGACTGCCCGCACAACATACGACATAATAAACAAAGAGGGACTTAACATGACGGATTCAGTAAGCGGCATCCTGCTCAAGATACTAAAGAAACATGATATTAAAAATATCTTCTGCCTTCCGGCGGCGCAATTGGGCATGGTCATGGACGGGGTTTCTCGTGATCCCTATTTCAACTATATCACCACACGCCATGAGGAAGCCGCCGGGCATATGGCCCACGCCATTGGCAAGCTGACCAACAGTATGGGGGTATGTTTTGGCACCGTGGGGCCGGGGGCGACTAATATGGTGCCCGGCGTTGCCGCCGCCTGGGCGGATAATATTCCGCTGTTGGTTTTAACGCCCAATAACCCGTCCCGAACCATTGACCCGGGCCGGGATCAGCTTCAGGGGGCCGACCATATCGGGCTGTATAAATCGATCACCAAATGGAGCGCGACCATTCGCTATGCCGACCGGGCGGCGGAACTGATTGAGCGGGCCATTCATATTGCCCGGTCCGGACGGCCCGGCCCGGTGCATCTTGATATTCCCGTGGATATTGGCGCCAGCGCCTGCGAACATGATCTGGACAGTATCCCCAGCATTAAAATCCCCCGCCCCGCGCCGAGCGGTGAAGATATGGATGCGGTGATGAGCCTGTTATCCAACGCATCTCGCCCGGTGTTAATTGCCGGCGGCGGTGTGGCGCGGTCCGACGGCACCGAAGAATTCCGGCAACTGGTCCGTACTACCGGCTTTCCGGCAACCACGACCATGAATGGCCGGGGGATTGTTCAGGACAGTGACGAGGCCTATATCGGCTGCGGCGGTATTCTGGGCGGCCACGGCGCATTGAAAGCCTTGCAGGAGGCTGACGTTATTCTGGCTGTGGGTTGTAAATTCTCCAGCTGGATGGCGGTCAACAAGCAACCCATGTATCCGCCTATAGAAGGTCAGAAGATCATACAGGTGGATATTGATAATGAAACGCTGGGCCGCACGGTTCCCCTTGCGGTGGCGGTGCAGGCGGATGCGCGGGAGTTTCTAACCAACCTTAACGCCCGCTTGCCTAAGTCTACCTTTAACGTTGAGTCCAAATGGGTCAAGGATGTTAAGGGCGCCTATCATGATTACCGCAAGGAGATCAATGATATTGCCGATCAGGTGACCACGGAGAATACCAATATTCTCAATGAAGCGGCGGCCATGCGCACAGTCTCCACGTTGGTGCCGGAGGATGCCATTGTGGTTGTTGATGGCGGTCAGACCATGGAATGGGGCCATAGCTTCCTGCGTCCCACCCACCCGAAGAATTATCTCTTTGTCCCCGGCATGGGGCATTTGGGTTTTGGCCTGCCCTTTGCCAATTCGGCGAAGCTGTTAAACCCGGACCGGACCGTTGTTCTGGTCACCGGCGACGGGGCCATGTGCTGTACGGGGCAGGAACTTGAAACGGCTGCCCGTAACGGGTTGAATGTGATCACCATTGTCTTTAACGATTCCGCCTGGGGCATGTATCGGCCTTTTGGCGAACTGCTGTTTGACAATGAGGATTTCGGTCAGAAGCTGACCAATGTCAAATTTGCCGATATGGCCAAAAGCCTTGGCTGTATTGGTGAGGAAGTCACATTGGAGACCCTGCCGGATGCCTTCCGCCGGGCGCAGAAGGCCAACCGGCCAACGGTGCTGGATTTACAGGTGGATTTCACGCCGCACCCGATGGACTTCTTCTGGCTCGGCGTTATCTTCGAAAATGTGGAATTTACGCCTGTGATGCCGGGATAAGCATGGGTAAAAAGTAAAATAGGTAATTCCCTCTATATGTATTGCTGGTCGCCCAATTTAAATTGGCTGTAACAGGAAATACTATAATTTTAAAGGGAGGTTTTGAATGAATCTTGGTAATAATATACTCCTTGATGCCTATCATCGGATGAAGTCTATCCGCGAGTTTGAGGAACGCATCCATGTGGAGAATACAACGGGAGAAATTCCGGGCTTCGTTCATCTTTATGCGGGACAGGAGGCCGTTGCCACCGGTGTTTGCCTGCAACTTCGGGATAGCGATTACATAGGAAGTACCCACAGGGGGCATGGCCATAGTATCGCCAAAGGCTGTGACATCAAGGCCATGATGCTGGAAATTTACGGCAAAAAGGGCGGGCTTTGCGCGGGCAAGGGCGGGTCCATGCATATCGCTGATTTTGAAAAGGGGATGCTCGGGGCCAATGCCATTGTCGGCGGCAATCCGCCGTTGGTGATCGGGGCGGCGTTAACGGCCAAGGTCAAGGGAACGGACGGGGTGGCCGTGTCTTTTTCCGGGGACGGCGCCTCCAATCAGGGGACGACCTTTGAGGCCATGAATATGGCGGTCGTTCTGAAATTACCGGTGGTATTTATCTTTGAGAATAATGGTTACGGCGAGGGGACGGGCTGTGATTATGCGGTTGGTGCCGACAGTATCGCCAAACGGGCTGAGAGTTTCGGTATGCCTGCGGTGAGCGTGGACGGTACGGATTTTTTCGCCGTCGAAGCCGCCGCAAGGGAGGCCGTCACGCGGGCGCGAACGGGGCAGGGTCCAAGTGCCATAGAGGCCAGCGCCATGCGTTTTTACGGTCATTTTGAAGGTGATCCACAGGCCTATCGCTCCGCCGATGAATTGGCGGAATTGCGGAAAACCGGCGATTGCCTGAAAATTTTCCGGGCTAGAGTAGAGAAAGATCAGCTTGTGACAGCCGATGCCCTTGACCAGATTGACAGGGAGGTAGCAGACCTGATCGACGAGGCCGTTGATAAGGCGCGCAAGGCTGATTTCCCGACCTCAGACGATCTGTTAACCGATGTCTATGTTTCATATTAATTTCAGGAGGTTCATAAAATGAGCAAGAAAACAATACGTGAAGCCCTGAACGAAGCCCTGCGTCAGGAAATGGCCCGTGATGGTCAGGTGATTATATTGGGGGAGGATGTGGCCGGCGGTCACGGCGGCACCGGGGTGATTGATGCCTACGGCGGCCCGCTTGGGGTCACCAAGGGGGTGATCGGTGAATTCGGGGCCAATCGGGTCATTGATACACCGATCTCTGAATCTGCTATTATGGGGGCTGCTGCCGGGGCGGCGGCAACGGGATTGCGCCCGGTTGCAGAATTGATGTTTGTGGATTTCATGGGCGTCTGTTTCGATCAGATATTCAATCAGGCGGCCAAATTCCGCTATATGTTCGGCGGCAAGACCAAAACGCCCATGGTGGTCCGCACGACCATCGGGGCAGGTATGCGCACGGCGGCCCAACATTCCCAATGCCTGTATCATATGTTCACATCGGTCCCCGGTCTGAAATGCGTCATGCCGTCAAATGCCTATGATGCCAAGGGGCTGTTGATTGAGGCGATTCGGGATGATGACCCGGTTATTTTCTTTGAAAACAAGCTGCTATATGACCTGGCCTGTGATGTCCCGGACGAATCCTACGCCATTCCTTTTGGCGAGGCTAATGTGGTTCGTGAGGGCGGGGATGTGACCATTGTCGCTTTTTCCCGCATGGTTCATATCGCAGAAGAGGCCGCAAAGACATTGGCCGCAGAAGGTATCTCGGTTGAGGTCATTGATCCACGCACCACATCACCGCTTGATGAGGAAACCATTCTTGACTCAGTGGAGAAGACCGGATTTCTGGTGGTGGTTGATGAATCAGCCGCCCGCTGCGGCATGGCGGCGGATATTGCCGGGCTGGTGGTGGAACAGGCCTTTGACGCCCTTCGCGGGCCGATCATTCAAATCACACCGCCCCATACGCCGGTGCCTTTTTCACCGCCGCTGGAGGATGCGTTCATTCCAACCGCCGGGGCGGTCTGTGACGCCATTCGTAAATTGTTAAAGTAGACATATATCATGACCATAAAAGCAATCACGGTTCCCAAATGGGGGCTGTCAATGGATGAGGGCGAACTGATCGAATGGCATATCGCACCGGGGGATGAGGTGACGGTTGGTCAGGAGATTGCCGAAATTGAGACCAGTAAAATTGCCGGACCCGTGGAGGCCGCTGTTGCCGGAAAAGTCCGGCGCATAATTGCCGAAGAAGGTGAGGTCTTGCCCGTAGGAGCCTTGATGGCGGTGTTGGCAGAGGATAGCGATACCGATGCTGACATTGATGCCTTCATTGCAGAGTTCGAGGTTCAAGATGTGTCGGATGATATGGGCGAGGATGCTGGCGCGGCGGACATACGTCATATCACGCTGGGCGATATGGATATTTCCTATCAGGACTTCAGCCCGGCTGACTTGTCGCCCGGGTCTGTTCCGGTGGTTTTAATTCATGGTTTTGGCGGCGATTCAAACAACTGGTTATTTAATCAGGGGAAAATTGGTGAAACGCACCGGGTAATCGCCCTTGACCTGCCGGGTCACGGTCTGTCGACGAAGAAAATCACCGATGGGTCGATCGCAGGGCTTTCGGCAATGGTTGCAGAATTTCTGGCGGCATTGGATATTGAACAGGCGCATTTGGTGGGGCACTCCATGGGGGCGGCGGTTGCGGTGCAATGTGCTTTGGCGGGGAATATTCAGGTGGCCAGCCTGTCGCTGATCTGTCCGGCCCTTGTGGGGCGGTCGGTAAATCCTGGCTATATATCCGGCTTTCAGCAGGCGCGGACGCGAAAACAGCTCAAGCCCGTACTGGCCATGCTATTTTCCAACGCGCAGCTCGTTACCAGAGAATTGGTGGATGATGTATTAAAATATAAACGCCTTGATGGGGTGGGTGATGCGCTGAGGGTGATTGCCGACAAAGGACTTGGGGCGGGTGAATTGCCCTTGGCGGAACAGACGCTCATGATGCCGGTATCTATCATTTGGGGGGATAATGATAAAATTATCAACGGGACGGAATCCCATCATATCAAGGCTGAAAATTGCCATGAATATGTGATCGAAAATGCCGGGCATATGCCCCATATGGAAAACGCCGGGGCGGTGAATAAAATCCTGACAGATTTATTTAATGATTAAATCCCTGAGAAAGCATATGGGTCAGGCTGGTGCGGTTTTTAACATTCATTTTGGCATAGATCGCACAGAGATGATTCTCAACGGTTCGGATACTGATGCCTAGTTTTTCAGCAATCTGAATATTGGTTAATCCCAGCGTGATCTGACAGGCAAGGTCTTTTTCGCGGTCGGTCAACTGGTTCTGCTTCATAATCTGACTATTCACTCTAAAACCATCTTCCTTTGAACTATAGATAATAAACCGTAGTCCTTCATGGGCATTTTCCGTTGGAATCGCCTTTATGTCACAGGTGAGGGAATTATCATTGAGTGAAATTTGGCGCTGAAGATTGTTATCTGTCGCCCTAAAATTATGTTTCAAGTCATTGCATGTCTGAAATATTTCCGGCGGCAGACTGGTTGCAGAAATATCCTGATGCGGTTGCTTGAAATGTTTTTGGAACAGGGTGGATTGATACAGAATTTCCATCTTGTCATTCAATATCATCAGACCAGAGTTATTCATATCCTCGCCCAGACTTTGAATGATGGTCTGGCGTTCCCTGATATGAGCGCGGGAGGTCAGGTTGGCCAGCGCGCCGGTCAGGGCAGGCATTAATATTCTTGCTTTGGCCAGATTTATATCAGAAAAACCGTCGCTGTTTTTTGGTCGATGCACACCGATCAGCAAGTCGCTCTTCTCATCGGGATGCAGAGCAATTTTCATTAACAGCAGATGATGGATATTGAGAGGCCGCAGAAAGCTGTTGTAAAACACGCCGCCGGTAAATTTATTATAATCAATGTGATTTTCAAGTGATATTACTTTGGAGGCATTGGTGCAGTTAAGATACTGATCAGATTGTTCATTAAATAACAATGTGACCGCCGGGTCTTCTTCAAAAAAACCGTTCACATAATCCTTATGCATACTTGTGGAAACGCCATAAGAGCAGTTATAGCCGATGTTCATTTTCTTTTGAGTAGAAAAAGCCAGCAATGTTCCGGTTTCAGCCCCGAGGAAATGGATGATGTCTTCTAAAATATCGTCTTTAAATATATCCAGATTTCGGCAGGATACAATATTGCTGCCAAGTTCAATGGCCGCATCTATATCTTCTGCGCTAAGCATATTATATGGGTTCATAATAAACATGCCTTTCTGTGAAAGATAATTAAAGTCAATTTATTCTGAGGTTCTTTTCTTTATAACGCACCCGTCCCATTATAATGAATATAATCGAATATTACCCTACTGTGGAATAGGTATTTTCCTCTATATGGCGACCCTCAGCGATGAATTATACTGTTTTTAATGATAAAAAACCAGTATTTTCAAAAATTAGGGAGGTCGTCTATGTTTATGCAAAAAAATAAATCTCATTTAGGGGCAAGTAAAAAAAGAAAAACAAGCCTGTTTAAAGCAGTGTGTTTAGGCAGTGTTTCGCTCTGTGCCGTTGAAACGGCAATAGCAGCAGATGAAAATGAAAAAATCCTCGTGTTGGAAGAAATCACGGTTACGGCGCGTAAGATGGAGGAAGGCCTGCAAAATACGCCTGTTTCCATTACGGCGCTCAGTGCCGGCGCGCTTGAGGCCCGTAACCTGACTAATTTGTCAGAAGTTGGCAATTATTCCCCCAATGTATTTATGAGCTTTACCACAGGCAGCAGCGGCAGCGGCAGTGATGCCCTGATCTATATTCGCGGGGTTGGCCAAAGTGATTTTCTGTTCACCACCGACCCGGGCGTGGGGATATATATTGACGGCGTATATTATGCCCGAACGGTGGGCGGGGTATTTGATCTGCTTGATCTGGAACGGGTTGAAATCCTGCGCGGGCCACAGGGCACGGTATTCGGCAAGAATACCATCGGCGGCGCGGTGAATGTAATTTCCAAGAAACCGACCGGGGAGACAGGGGCAAAGGCGTCCGTCACCATGGGGAGCTTTAACCGGCTCGATGTGCGCGGTAGTGCGGATGTGAGCGTGATTGAGGATAAGCTGTTTGCCAAATTATCCTTTTCCAGCAAGGACCGGGATGGCTACGGCGATATTCTGGATTTTAACACCGGCAAAGTGGTTGATCATAACGGTAATGAAAATTCAACTTCCGCCCGGTTGGCCCTGCGGTGGATACCAAGTGACCGCACGGAGGTGAATTTAATTTCTGACTTTACCCGCAAGAGGGAACAGTCAACGGTTCGGACCATAGAGTTCGTGGATAGCTCCACCGGGTTGGCTCCTTTATGGAATGGGTTGGTAGGGGGTCCGGCGGGCTTAACCTATACGGATGCATTTGTTACCGGAAATCCCTTTACCAATTATGGCACTGGGCCAAATCAGAATGATTTGAATTCCTGGGGGATTAACCTGAGTATTGATCATGAGGTAAGTGATAATATGGACATCAAGTCCATTACCGCTTACCGGGAATTTGATGCGCATTTTGGCCGGGACGGTGATGGGTCGCCGCTGAATTATGTTCATACGGATGATACCCAAACCCAAAGTCAGCTTAGTCAGGAATTCCAGCTTAGTGGCGTGGCGTCGGACGATAAATTAAACTGGCTAGTCGGGCTGTTTTATTTCAATGAAAAAGGCACAGATCAGAATAATGTTGTTCTGGCCTCGGGGCTTTTCAATGCGCTTCAGGGCCTGCCCGGAACTCTGAACGGTTCACCGCTCAGTGCCCCGACAGCACCGGGTGGTTTCGGCAATCCGATCAATGTGGGGCTTGATCTTGATTTTAACATCAATAACAAGATTGATATTAAAAGCTATGCGGTTTTTGCCCAGGCAACCTATGATCTTACAGAAAAACTGTCTCTGTCTATTGGGGGGCGTTACTCATATGAGAAGAAGGACTATACGCTGGAACATTTGAGGGTAACCAGCGGGGCGGCAATTGTACCGCTGTCAACGATCTCGGATAGTTGGGGGTCTTTCTCGCCCAAGGCCAGTCTGGATTTTCAGGTTACAGAAGATGTCATGACCTATGCCTCAATTTCAAAGGGCTTTAAAAGTGGCGGCTTTAACGGGCGCCCGACGACCAACTCTGCGGTGGAATCTTTCGCCCCGGAAACGGTTCTGGCCTATGAGGTTGGGGTAAAAACACAATGGGCGGATAATCGTGTTCGCTTGAATATGGCTGCTTTCTACAATGATTATAACGATATTCAATTAGGCAGTGTGGGTGCAGACAGCACAGGCAACCTGATCCTGATCATTCAGAATGGTGGTAAAGCTGTCGTTAAAGGCTTTGAGGTTGAATTACAGGCGGTCCCGGTACAAGGTCTGACCATTGAAGGCGGGATTGGTTATACAGATTTTGGCTTTACCAGACTTAATCCGGGCGTGCGGGATATTACGCTGGCCACCCAACAGGCCAATACCCCTAAATGGACCACAAACCTCGGGGTCAGCTATGCCATTGATATGAGCAATGACGCCACATTGACGGTGCGCGGCGATTGGAGCTATTCCGGCAGTTCATTTAAAGACGTGGTCAATACGCCGCAGTTGAAACAGAAAGCCTATAGCTTGGTCAATGCCAGAATAACCTATGAGCCTTCCGGGGCGGACTGGTCCATATCTGCACTTGTGACCAACCTGACCGATGAGCGGTATATTGTTGGCGGCTTGTCAACTATCGGCAGTTTTGGCATTGTGGAGGCCGTTTATGGTCGGCCACGGGAATGGGGGGTCAGTCTGGGC